>CANRJZ010000109.1 GCA_947631055.1 uncultured Clostridia bacterium
GACGCAGACGGTATAGGCGAAGTGGGCAACGCAAAATGCGGCGATATTATGAAAATGTACATCAAGGTCAATGACGGAGTCATAACAGATGTCAAGTTCAAGACTTTCGGCTGCGGCGCTGCTGTAGCAACATCTTCCATCGCGACCGAGATGATAAAGGGAAAAACCATTGACGAAGCACTGAAACTGACCAATAAAGCGGTAGTTGAGGCTCTTGAAGGACTTCCTCCGCAGAAACTGCACTGTTCCGTGCTTGCCGAGCAAGCTATGAAATCGGCAATATCCGACTATTACACACGTCAGGGCATAGACCCCGTTCCTATCGTGGGAACAATTGAGGAATGTGAAAGCTGTCACTGACCGATAACCGCAAAATACCGGGCAGTCCTCCCTTGAAAACAAGAGAGGACTGCTTTTATTATGCTTTTTTTGTTTTTCTTATAGTGACCGCCCATAAGATCATTATCGCTCCGACAGCCGCAAGTATCCCTCCCAGACGGTATATGTCCGGATCAATTACATCGGTAACGCATTTTATTATGCTGCGTACAAATCTGTCCTGTCCGGTAAAAAATACCTGCATAGAACATAAAAAAGCTGCTGCAAGTATTACCGCTCCTCCGGAAAGCAGCGCTCCCCCTCCCCATGCAAGAACGTATTCGGCACGCTTGTTCAGCGCACGAAGAATTATGAGCACTGCCGCCGCAGCGCACCATTCTGCTGTAATTACCGGAAGAGAACTGAACAATCTTAACGCCGCAAGCGCTCCTTCGCCCAGAACGGCTTCCAGTCTGGAAGGCGATATCTCTTCAAGGACAGGTTCGGCGCGTTCAAGTTCCGAAAAAGCAAGATCTATGTCATGCCCTGACAGAGGTTTGCCCATAGAGCTGCTTATAAGATCTATATTTTCGCTGAAAACCGCTTTAAGCTTTTCGGAAGTGAGCTTGTCCGGAATATCTCCGCTGCGTATGAACAAGGCATATCCCTCAAGCTGTGACGCAAGAAAGTCGCTGGCCGTGGAATTTTCATATATTTCTTTTATATCTTCCCTTGTGAGTCCGGTACCTTCGGACATTACGAAAATAGCTTCCTGTACCGTAGCGTCATCTGATATATTATATCCACCGTTGGATATCCCTGCCTGCGCCGCCGGAAGATTCATCACATCGAGCCTTTCCGCAAATTCCGATAGTTTTTTGCTGTCTGTAATGAGCCGCACCGTAAATGACGCCGCCGCAAGCATAACGAATACAAACATTACTGCCGCTGCCGCAAATGAAGCCGCACGCACCGCCGCTTTCTGAGGAAAGGCCTTCTTGTCATCATAAACTTTGACCGGCACATTATCTTCCGGAAGTTCCGGATCTTCGGCAGGATAGCCGGAATATTTTACTGTGCCGTATTCAAGACCGTTCTGACGGATATCCGCATCTTTTTTTCCGGCGTTGTCCGCAGCAGATTCCGGTATCATACTTTCAAAAGACAGCTGTTCCATTTCCTGATCGTATGGTATCAGAGGTGAACCGCAGCTTATGCAGCATGTCATTTTTTCATTGTATTCCTTTCCGCAGTTTGGGCAAATCATTTTCATCATCCTTATCTTTTTAATTCTTACGGACAAGCTTTGCTTTTACCGGCAGCCTGCCTCATTCATTTATTATGCTCCTTACAAAATATAATATACCATATTCTTCCTGCTGTCAACAAAAATACTTCGACTAATAACGACACGGTTATGTCACAGCAAGCAGGCTGAGGCAAGCTGAGGCAAGCTGAGCTTGCAGGCATATATTCTCTTATTAGGTAGTAAGAGTAATATTATTATTCTTGGACAATTTTATTATAGTATGGTAAATTAAATTTGCAGGCTGAGCTTGCAGGCATATCACCCCCAAAGTAAGTTAAATAACAAATCGTTAAAATATATAGCCCCCTCAAGGGGGCGGGTATGTTTAGAACTGAACCTTTAATATCTCAGCTCTTAACTCTCAACTCTCAACACTTATTGAATTTTACCACACTATAATAAAATGGTCCAAAATAATAATATTACTCTCGCTATCTGATAAGAGGATATATGCGTGCAGGTTCAACCTTCAAATTATTATATTTACCACACTATAATAAAATGGTCCAAAATAATAATATTACTCTCGCTATCTGATAAGAGGATATACGCGTGCAGGTTCAACCTGCAAATTTTAGTTGCAATTTTAAAAAATATGTGGTATAATTTATTTGGATACAGTAATTATATTTTGAAAGGATTTTTTTACTATGCAGGATCATAACAGCTATGAATCTCCGTTCTGTACAAGATATGCCAGCAAGGAAATGCAGTATGTCTTTTCGGCGGATAAGAAATTCACCACATGGAGAAAACTTTGGGTAGCGCTGGCAAGGGCGGAAATGAAACTCGGTCTTCCCGTTACTCAGGAACAGGTAGACGAACTTGAAGCGCATGTGAACGATATCGATTACGAAGCTGCCGCAGAGCGTGAAAAACTCGTTCGTCATGATGTCATGGCACACGTCTATACATACGGCCTTGCCTGCCCGAAAGCAAAAGGCATAATCCATCTTGGGGCGACTTCCTGTTATGTGGGCGATAATACCGATGTTATTATTATGCGCGATGCTCTTAAAATAGTGAAAAGAAAGCTTGTGAACGTAATTGCACAGCTTTCGGATTTTGCTATGAAATACAAATCGATGCCATGCCTTGCATATACTCATCTTCAGCCCGCACAGCTTACAACGGTGGGAAAACGCGCAACTCTGTGGATAAATGAACTTCTTATGGATCTGGACGAGATCGAATACAGGATATCCGGTCTAAAACTTCTCGGTTCAAAGGGAACTACCGGAACGCAGGCTTCCTTTATGGAACTGTTTGAAGGCGATACAGATAAAGTAAAAGAACTTGAAAGACTTATTGCCGAGGAAATGGGTTTTGATGCAGTCGTGCCTGTTTCCGGTCAGACGTATTCGAGAAAAGCCGACGCACAGATAGTGGCTACTCTCAGCGGGGTCGCCCAGTCGGCTATGAAATTTGCCAATGATCTGCGTATACTTCAGAATTTCAAGGAAATGGAAGAACCATTCGAGAAAAATCAGATAGGTTCTTCGGCAATGCCGTATAAGAGAAATCCTATGCGGTGTGAAAGGATAACGGCTTTAGCAAGATATGTTATGATAGATTCACTTAATCCTGCCTTTACCGCCGGAACACAATGGTTCGAGAGGACTCTGGACGATTCCGCAAACAAGCGTATCTCCGTAGCGGAAGGCTTCCTTGCCGTGGACGCTATCCTGAATATCATGCTGAACGTTACCGCCGACCTTGTTGTATATCCGAAGGTGATACGTCAGAGAGTGATGAGAGAACTTCCTTTTATGGCGTCGGAAAATATTATGATGGACGCCGTAAAAAAAGGCGGAGACCGTCAGGCTCTTCACGAAAAGCTCAGGACTTACGCAATGGAAGCCGGAAAACAAGTTAAAGAGAAAGGGCTGGAAAACGATTTGATCGACCGTGTACTCAATGACCCCGATTTCAAGATCAACGTGGATGAAATGGACGCAATCCTCAAACCGGAAAGCTTCACCGGAAGAAGCGAACAGCAGGTCGAGGAATTCATTGCCGGCTGTGTACAGCCTGTGCTGGACTCCAATTCAGCGTATCTTGGGGAAACTGCCGAACTGACAGTTTAAACGAATTCCGCGCACTTTTGTGCGCGGAAATCAATTTTTATAGGCACGGGGAAGTTATTCGCTGAGCGGGGAGACAGCTCAGAAAATATATGGAGGCGGATATATGAATCGCTATATTGTAAAATTTACGGATAATAATGGGAATTATTCCTTTGCGGACAGAAAAAATGAGCTTGCGATCCTTGAAACCGAAGAAGATCTTCCGGTGGACAGCGTTATTGCCGATGTCACCGGAAATGATTTTTACAGTGAAAAAGCCATAGAAAAACGCGGCGGTAAGATCCTTTCTCTTGAAATAGAACGCAAATGGCTGGTGAAGGTCCCCGATAATGTGGAAAATTTTCCCTATGAAAATATCGAACAGGCATACCTTTCTCCGGAGATCATATCCGGAGGACGCATAAGACATATGGACGATAAGTTTATATACACCGAAAAAGTTTCTACTTCCGATCCCAGAGTCAGGATAGAAAACGAAAAGGAGATCACAGCCGATGAATACCGTTCCCTGTTGAAAAATACGGTGGGGAACATAATAAAAAAGCGCAGATATCTTATCCCATATGGCGGGCATACCTTTGAATTGGATATTTTTGAAAATGCTGCCGAAGGGGATCACGCCCTTATGGAAGCCGAGCTTGACAGCAAGGACGAGGCCGTTGAACTTCCGCCTTTTGTGGACGTTGTTTCGGAAGTTACCGATGACGTTTATTACACCAACCGAAATCTGTCGGCTATGGATATAATAAGGCTTCTGAAAAAATAAAAGAAAAATTTCCTTTGAATGGCGCTAAGCTATTGACATTTCAATAAAAAAATGATATAATTATTTGATAATTTGTGCAGTACAGGAGGTTAAATCGTGGGAAAAGTAAAAAAACCTGTCTTTTTCATCGTCTGTGCGCTGATATTGATCTTTGCAGCGTCGGTAATATTCGGATACACTTATTACTACGGCGATATGGAGACAGTTTATGTTAAGGGCGTCAATAATATCCGCTTCGGCATCGATATCAAGGGCGGCGTTGACGTTACATTCACCCCGCCTGAGGGCATCGACGCTGAGGATAATCAGCTTGACGCTGCCAAGCAGGTAATAGTTCAGCGTATGGTAAATCTTGGTATTACCGATTACGAAAGCTATATTGATTATAACAACGACCGTATCATCGTTAGATTCCCGTGGAAAGAGGGAGAAGCCAATTTCGACCCGGAAGCTGCCGTTAAGGAACTGGGTGAAACTGCGGAACTCACTTTCCGTGAGGGTTACGAGACCGATGAACTGGGAATGTACACCGGCGTTACCAAGGATAACGTTATCCTTGTAGGTTCCGACGTTCAGGAGGCTTACGCGGCTTATCAGGACAACAACGGCACAAGAGAATGGCTTGTAAGCCTTGAGCTTACCGATACGGGCGCCGAAAAATTTGCGGAAGCTACCGAAAGACTTTACGCGGAAAATGGCGTTATTTCCATTTGGATGGACGAAACTTGTTTCTCATATCCGAGAGTTTCCGCGGTCATCACCGACGGAAAAGCTACTATCTCCGGCAACTTTGATGCGGACAGCGCAAAGGAGCTTGCTGACAAGATCAATTCCGGCGCACTGCCTTTCAAACTCGTTACGGCAAGCTTCTCTACCATTTCTCCGAGCCTCGGAACAGGCGCTCTTGAGGCTATGGTAATTGCAGGACTTATCGCATTTGCATTCATAGCGGTATTTATGGTGATCGTATATCGTCTGCCGGGAGCCGTTGCGGTAATTGCTCTTATCGGACAGGTAGCGGGAACATTGGCGTTCATTTCCGGATATTTCGGCTTTATGAACGGCTCGATCCTGACGATCCCCGGTATCGCAGGTATCATACTTGCGGTAGGTATGGGCGTTGACGCCAACGTTATCACATCGGAAAGAATAAAAGAAGAGCTTATCAACGGCAAGACGCTGAACGGTTCCATAGAATCCGGATTCAAGAGAGCTTTCTCGGCGATACTGGACGGCAACGTTACTATGATACTTGTTGCTATAATCCTTATGGGCGCGTTCGGAACGCCTGACAGCATATTCTCCAAGCTGCTCCACTTTGTGTTCTTTATGTTCGGACCGTCTACGGCGGGAACAATCTATTCCTTCGGATTTACGCTGCTTACCGGTGTTGCGCTGAACCTGTTCTTCGGTGTGTTCTGCTCAAGACTGATGCTTTCTTCACTTTCAAAATTCAAAGTGTTCAGGAACCCGAAGTTCTACGGAGGAGGTGCTAAAAATGAACAGTAAGTTCAATTTTGATTTCGTCGGAAAGAAAAAGCTGTTCTTCGGCATCTCGATAGCAATGATAGTTATTTCGATACTGTCAACATTCATTTTCGGCGCAAACCTTGATATTCAGTTCAAGGGAGGTACTATCCTGACATATGTATATGACGGCGAACTGGATCAGGCGCAGTTTGAAAAGGACGCTACTGCCGCTCTTGGCGGTATAGGCGTAACTTCAACGATAGGCGAGGATTTTTCAACGGGAAGGAACAATATACAGCTTTCCCTTATCTCAAACGAGGGACTTACTTCCGACAAACAGTTTGAGCTGACCAATACGCTTACGGACAAGTATTCGGCAAATTCCGTGGAACTGGTAGAATCTTCAGATGTTTCACCGTCCTCAGGTAAGGAATTCTTCCTTAAATGTCTGGTAGCCGTTCTGCTTTCGTTTATAGTCCTTATAATCTATATCGCGATCAGATTCAAGAATATAGGCGGCTGGCTCGCAGGCGTATGTGCAGTGCTCGCACTTCTGCATGACTGTATCATAGTTTACGGAACATTCATTATATGCGGAATGTCCATCAACGCAAACTTTATGGCGGTCGTTCTGACGATCCTCGGATATTCGATAAATAACACTATCGTTATATATGACCGTATCCGTGAGAATGAAGTCCTTTTCAGAAAGACCAAGACCCATACCGAAATAGTGAACCTTAGCATAAACCAGTCATTGACGCGTTCCATAAACACGTCTATAACGACTATAATCGCTATGCTGGCGGTAACTATCGTTGCGGCGATATATGGTGTAACTTCCATAATATCCTTCTCGCTGCCTATGATGATAGGTATGATCGCAGGCGCATATTCATCGGTATGCTTTACCTGCCCTCTG
>CANRJZ010000110.1 GCA_947631055.1 uncultured Clostridia bacterium
GGCGTTCTATACTAAGTTCATCGAGGCGGCTAAGTCTCCGGACTACAAGAACAGCATACAGAATCTTGATGTTGCCGTTCCTGTGACTATTATTGATTCGGTGCTTGAGGACGTTCGCAAGGCGCACCCGCTGCTTGATAAGATCAATTTCATTAACGCAGGACTTTTCACAAAATATACATACAACAAGTCCGGCAAGCCCACTATCGTGTGGGGCGCTATCAATTCGGCTATAACGAACGAGCTCAGCGCAGATATAGGCTTGATCGATATGGCGCTCTGCAAGCTGTCCGCATTCATATATGTTCCAATGGATATGCTTGATTACGGCCCTCAGTGGGTAGACAGGTTCGTGCGTGAACTGCTTGCCGAATATATCGCTATCGGCAGTGAATCAGCTATAGTAAGCGGTGACGGCAAAGATACTTTCATCGGAATGACTAAAGATATAAGCTCCAGCGCATCGGTGCAGGGCGGCAAGTACCCCGATAAGACGCCTGTTGCGATCACCGAGATAACTCCGGCTTCGATAGGCGGCGTTCTTGCGACAATTGCAAAAAATATCGACGGAACTGCCCGCCCTCTCAGTGATCTTATATTCGTAGTCAATCCCTTCGATTACTTCAACAAGGTAATGCCGGCTACTACGGTAAGGGCGGCGGACGGAACCTACAGAAATGACGTTCTCCCCTACCCTATGACGATAATCCAGTCGGAAGCAATTGAAGCGGGCAAGGCTGTTATTGGCCTTCCAAAACGCTATGTTGCAGGCGTGGGTATGAACAAGGACGGCAAGATAGAATACTCCGACGAATACAAGTTCCTTGAAGATCAGCGAACCTATAAGGTGAAAATGCACGGCAACGGACGCGCCCTTGATGAAAACGCATTCGTTCTGCTGGACATTTCCGGACTTGTTCCTTCTGCTCTTGAAGTAAAGGTAGTTAATGCCGAGGAGTTCAAAGCGGGGGAATAACAGCCGATACCGTTCACGCAGGACCGGAGCTTGAAGCAATGACCAAGGCGGAGCTAATCGAACTATCGCAGCTCCGCGGCGTGGAGGGTATCGGAAATTCAATGAAAAAAGCGGATATAATACGCGCGCTGAAAGATTTTGAAAAGGCGGGTGCTGCCGATGCTGACGCTTAACGAGATAAAGAACTATCTCGACAGGACGTGGGACGATGAGGCTTCCGACAACAAGCTCAGGAGCATTGCCCTCAGGGCGCAGGCTGCCGTTCTTGGGCTTATAGGGGCGGAGAACGTGCAGTTTGTTGACCTTTCCGGAATGACGCCGGAAGGTACGTCGGAAGGCTCGGAGGAAGAACAGCTGTTCCTTGACGCGTGTAGATACATTGCAAGCGACGCTTTCGAGGATTTCCGGACGAATTTCGCGGATAACATCATTTCACTTCGTATCAAGCATTCGTTAATCAACGAAAAGACGGAAACGGAGGCGGAATAGTATGCTGCGGAATGTGGTGACGTTCCTTGACGGTATCGCCGAGATATACACCGTTGAAAACTCCGCCCGGAGAGGTGACAAGCCCGCTGAAAGGCTTGTGAACATGCGAAAAGTCCGCTTCGGTAACCGCACTGTCGGCGCGGTTAGAAAGTTTACTGCGGATCAGGCAGGGATAAAGCTTGACCGTCTTATTATCGTTCCTCTTGGAGTATTCGTTTCTGCGCAGGATATCGTTATTCTGTCCAGTGAAAATGAGGACCAATACAGAATAGTACAGCTCCAGTTCAAGACGGACACAAAGCCGAAGGCATTGCAGATATCCCTTGAAAGGCTTGTACAGAAATATGACAAGGAGGTCACGGAATGACGGTAAAGGAATTTCGGGACGTTCTCTGCGGTCTGGAAGGTGTGGAAGTATTTCATAAAGAAGCGCACAAGAGCTCGGACAACTATATCGTATGGAACGAGCTTGGAGGGCTTTCCCTTGACGCTGACGGCGGCAGGACCGAAACGGGTATGAGAATATCCGTGGGCTTCTATACAAAACAGGAATACAGCGTTATTCCCACGGAGCTGGAGCTGATGTTATGTGAATATGACGATATCTGTCTTGACGGTCCGGAGATAGACTACGAGGAGGATACCGGTTTCACTCATTATGAATATCTTGCGGAGGTGTATGGCGGTGGCAAGGTTTGAAATGTCAGGGATTTCAGAATTTGCGGAAGTCCTTGAAAAACTTGGACAGTCGGACAACGAGGAACTTGTGGAAGATATGCTTACAGCAGGCGCGGATATTGCCGTTGATGAGTGGAAAAAAGGCATTACATCGGCGGTAAGAACAGACCGCTCAACCGGTGAGACTGCCGCACACGTAAAAGCGACGAAAACAAAGCGCAGTGCAGGTTCTTCCGAAAAAGAGATATCTCCGCAGGGAAAAGACAAGCGCGGCGTAAGATACGCTGAAAAGGCTTATATTCTTAATTACGGCAAGAAAGGTCAGGCGGCGACTCATTTTCTTGAAAATGCGGAAAAGACTGCTGAGCCGCTTATAACAGAGGCTATGCAGAATGTTTTAAATGAATATCTGGAGAAAGAAGGTTTATAAAATATGGCACAGATAGGACTGAAATACCCTATAGCAGCACCGATTGAAAACTATGTTGACGGCGTTCTGCCGGAAGTCACGAAAGAGACTGCTTTTGTAGTCGGCAAGATGATCTCGGCAGAAAAGAACATTACATACTCTGACAATCCGTTATATGCGGACGACGGTATCGCGGAAAACGATACGTCAATGAGCGAGGGCAAGCTCACTATTGTTGTGGATCATATGACCCTTGAAGCTCAGTCAAAGATGTATGGCCACGAATACACCAAGAAAGGCGCGGAGGATTCGACCCCTGAAAAGATAGTACGGGGCGCTATGGATACCGCTCCTTATCACGTATTCGGATATTACAAAACGTTAATGAAAGACGGCAAAAGAATATATCAGACGACTATCATATACAAGATCAAGTTCACGCCTCCGAAAGAATCGGCAAAGACAAAAGAAAAGTCTATCACATGGGGAACTTATGAATCAGAAGGCACAATAGAGTGCCTGAGAGGATTCAAGAATGACCCATATGAAGAGACGGCTCAATTCGATACCGAAAAAGAGGCAAGAGACTATCTTGAAAAATACTTCAAGCTCAATGCGGCGTAAGCTGCTTTTACCGGAGCGGGTCTGAAAATGATCCGTTCCGGAAAAGCATATGAAAGGGTGTTATAAATGAGCAGATCTTCTATTATTGAAATCAACGGAAAAGAGTACGAAATGTACCTTTCAACGTTGGCGATGCTGAAAATTGCCAAGCGCTGCGGCGGTGACATATCAAAGCTGAGCGAATGGCTTGACGATGAAAATTCTGTTGAACAGATGAGAAAGATCGGAATAGTTATTTCCGACCTTGCAAATGGTGCTATAGTGAAGCACAACTGCGAAATTTCACTCGGCCTTGAACAAGGAAAAGAAAAGCCGCTATATCCCGAAGACTATTTTGTGAACATTATGCAGCCTTCTGATATCGCCCGGTATCAGGCGGAGATATACGGCGCTCTTAGTATGGGAATGAGTTACGAAGTTCCCGAAGGCGTTGAAATTGAGGAAAAGGACATTGACCTTATGGAAATCGAGCAGGAAGAGAAGGAAAAAAAGGAATAAAGGCGCAGAGTGATACAGTCGCTTTGCGCCTGTTTCAAAGGGGCTACAGTCTTGGAATGGACTACCGTGAAATAAATATAACGTCTCCCGGTGAGATCATTCAGATGTGGCTTTTCAGTGTAAGTGAAAGATAAAGGACTTGTGGGAGGTGAGATAATTGGCAAAACGTGAGATCGGAACGGTCTTAAAGATAGACGGCGAAGCGCAGTTCAAATCGGCACTTAACAACATCAATCAGGAGCTGCGGGTGCTTTCCTCCGAAATGGGAGCCTCTATGTCGGCTTTCGATAAGAATGCAACATCTATGGACGCTCTGAAAACCAAGAGCGAAATTTACGGAAAAGAAATAGAGGCGCAGAAGTCCAAGCTGGAAGTCCTTGAACAAGCTATTGCGGCGGAAAGCCGCTGACGAATACGACAAGGTAACGAAAAAGCTAAGCGGCTATGAAATTCAGGCAAATAACACCACAAAAAATATAAATCAGCTTGAAGCGGCGAATCGGGAAAATAATGCTGAAATGGAGAAGCTAGGCAAAGCCAAGCTTGATAAGCTGATAAGCGACATAAAGAACATAGCTTCGGAATCAGGGAAAGCAGCCAAGGAGGTAGCAAAGATCTCCGCTGATACAGTAATCGGCGGGATAAAGGCAGGTACAGAGGCCTTTATCGCTTATTCAACGGCGATAACAGGAGCGGCAACTGCTTTATTCGGGCTTACATCAAATGCGGCAGGCTTTGCCGACAATATAAATACAATGTCAAAGGTAACCGGAGTATCTACCGAACAGCTTCAGATAATGAGTATGTATTCCGAGCAGATAGATGTTTCCGCTGAAACTACTGTAAGCGCTTTGAAAAAGCTGACAAAGAATATGGGAGATGCCGCCGGAGGTTCGGATTCAGCGCTTGAAAAGTTTGAAAAGCTTGGTATTTCAGTAACAGATGTCAATGGAAATCTTCGTTCAAATGATGAGGTCTTTGCAGAAGCGATTGAAAAGCTCGGAGACATTGAGAATGAGACCGAACGTGATGCGGCGGCAATGGATCTTTTCGGAAAATCTGCGACGGAGCTTAATCCTCTGATCCTTGGCGGCGCTGATGCGCTGAAAGAATTCGGCGAAAAAGCAAAGGAAAACGGACTCGTTCTGTCACAGGAAGCTCTTGACGATCTGAACGCCTTCAATGACAGTATCGACAATTTGAAAACGAACACGTCCGCTGCCGGTAACATTCTTGCCGGAGCAGTCGCACAGGATTTTCAGAAATTCACTGACACTATCGGGAATAACTCTGCTGACATCATCAAGGAAATAGCAAGTATATTCAGCGGCGATTCGGTTGACGGAAAAGCACTTACCTCAAAACTTAACGCCTTTGGCTCTGAAATGACCGCAAATATAAACAGTATGCTTCCGGGTTTTCTGAACGAGATAAATACTATTATTTTTTCGGTGATAGACTCGGCGGCGGCTGTTCTCCCGGAAGCAGTGAACTCCATTCTGCCGGCAGCGTTACAGAGTTTTACGGGGCTTGTTTCCGGAATAGTTGACGCTATTCCGGAATTTGTACCAATTATACTTGAAGCGGCAGTAATGCTGTTCGCCGGAATTATAGACGGGCTGAATAGCATTATTGAACAAATGACCCCTATGCTGCCGGAAATGATTACTCAGATCACCGGAATAATCATTGAAAATGCACCTGAACTTGTTTCGGGTGCGGTACAGCTATTTACCGGGATTGTCAATGCTCTTACAGAGGCAACTCCTGCGATCGTTCAGGCCGTAACGGACCTTATCCCCGTTCTTTGTGATACTGTCATTGATAACATACCGCTTATCATTCAAGCCGGATTACAGCTGTTTACCGCGCTTGTAAGTGCACTGCCGGAGATAATTGAAGGAATAACGGCGGCCGTTCCTGAAATCGTTGACAGCTTAGTAATGACTCTTTCAGATAACATTCCTCTTATCATTCAGACAGGTATTACCGTTTTTACAGCACTTGTAAGGTCGCTGCCCGAAATCATATCCGGAATAGTGGCTATAATTCCCGACATTGTTACAAGCTTTGTGAACGGTTTCAAAAATTACGCAAAAAATATATCTGATATCGGCAAAAATATCATTTCCGGAATAGGAGACGGTATTATAAACGGCGTTACGTCCATTAAGGACAAGATCAATTCCGCCGGCGAAAAAATAATGCAGTCTTTCAAGGACTTTTTCGGAATTGCTTCGCCCGCGAAAAAGCCGAAAAAACAGGTCGGATATTATCTTGCAGATGGCATTGCTATTGGATTCACCGAAAGAATGGAAAAGGTGTCCGCCGATATGAACGCTGCCGTTCCCACGACCTTTGGCCTTGATGTAGAGCTGAAACGTCCGCGGAAGAATGAAGCGCTGTCCGGTGGATATGGCGGCAGGGCGCTGAATTTTACGCAGATAAACAACAGCCCGAAAGCACTTGACGCTGCCACTATCAACAGGCAGACACGGCAGGGCTTACAGCTTGCTAACTGTATGAGGTGATATGAATGTACAAATTACTATTGCAATCAGCGAGCGGCGAAACAATAGACCTTTACAATGATGAATATATCCGGCTCGTGAGCATAGATGGGATCGGATTCAAAGCTGCGATATCCACGTCGCAGCTGTATGACACCGACGGAACGCGCTTCGAGGGTAATCACCTTGAACAGCGCGGGATCTCTCTTATAGTCCGCTACAAGGGCGCACGGTGGAGACACGAAACACACAAGAACAGGCTTATGCGGCTTATTGGAAACAAAGGTATTCTGCGTATACGATATATTACTGACAATATAGACCGGTACATTGAGGGCCGTGTTGAAAGCGTGACAACGCCGCCCAACACATTCCCGATGAATACTCAGATATCAGTGATATGTCCGGACCCGTACTGGCGGAACAGCGGTGACAATACCGTTATTCTTGCAGGGACGGAATGCTTGTTCGAGTTCCCGCTTGTTATTCCGAAAAACACAGGAATAGAGTTCGGGCGGGTACATTCGGAGACGATAGTTTCGGTAATGAATAGCGGTTTTGTGGAAAGCGGAGCGGTATTCGTATTTACTGCCGTGACTGCCT
>CANRJZ010000111.1 GCA_947631055.1 uncultured Clostridia bacterium
ATGTGGGCATTGTATATTGCCGTAAGCTGGTATGTTATGTACAACGCGGAAAAATTCCCGCGGTTAGTGAAATTATTTGTAAAGCCCTCTTACCTGAACAAGCACAAGAAAGGATAATAAGTTATGGAACTATGGTTCAGCGAACCCCATACAAAAGATGTTAAATTGTCCATACGGATAAATAAGCAGCTTCATTCCGAACAGAGCGAGTATCAGAGGATAGACGTTTTTGAAAGTCCGGAGTTCGGCAGATTTCTCACTCTTGACGGACTGATGATGCTCACCGAAAAGGACGAATTCATCTATCACGAAATGATAACTCACGTTGCTATGGCTTCAAATCCCGATATAAAGAATATTCTCGTTATCGGCGCAGGCGACGGGGGGACAGTGCGCGAGCTGACAAGATATGATTCCATAGAAAATATAGATATGGTGGAGATCGACGAGCGGGTAGTTGAAGTGAGCAGGGAGTTTCTCCCTGTAACGGCTTGCAGATTGGACGACCCCAGAGTTCACATTTTTTATGATGACGGACTGCGTTTCGTCCGCCGCAAGGAAAACCTTTACGATCTGATAATCGTTGACAGCACCGATCCTTTCGGACCGGGGGAGGGACTTTTCACAAGCGAATTTTACGGGAACTGTTTCAGTGCGCTGACGGAAAAGGGTATACTCGTCAACCAGCACGAAAGTCCCTATTATGCCGAAGACGCAAAGGCTATGCAGAGAGCTCACAGACGGATAAAAGAATTTTTTGACATATGTCGGGTATATCAGGTACACATTCCCACATATCCGTCCGGACACTGGCTGTTCGGGTTTGCTTCAAAGAATATCGATCCCCTGAACGCCGACGCGGAAAAATGGAACGCTCTCGGGATAAAAACAAAATACTACAATACGGAGCTCCACAAGGGCTGTTTTGCAATTCCCAATTATGTAAAGGAATTGCTGGAAAATTCATAATTTGGAAAGGATAATTTATGCAGACAGAGAGAAAAGCCTTTATAGGCTGCGACTGCGAATACGAAAAGGCAAAGACCGTTATTTTCGGAGCGCCTTTTGACAGTACGACTTCTTACCGTCCGGGAACGCGCTTCGGCTGTTCGGCGATACGTTCTGAAAGTTTCGGGATAGAAACCTATTCTCCTTATCAGGATAAAGATCTGCTGGACTATGACATTTTTGACGCGGGTGATCCGGAACTTTGCATAGGTTCGGTGGAAACGGCTCTTGAACAGATAGAAGAAATTACCGATGAAATTCTCGCGGACGGAAAACGCCCCGTTATGCTGGGCGGCGAACATTCGGTCACTCTGGGAGCGGTGCGTTCCGCGGTAAAAAAATATAACGATCTTTATATTATCCAGTTTGACGCACACGCCGATCTTCGGGACGATTATTTAGGCGTAAAAAATTCCCACGCCTGCGTGATGAGAAGATGTCACGAGCTTGTGGGAGACGGACATATTTTTCAATTCGGCATACGCAGCGGAGAACGCGAGGAGTTCCGTTTTGCCGAAAAACACACGAAAATGCACAGGTTCGATGTGAACGGGATAGAAGGAATTCTTGACGCGCTCAAAGGCAAAAAGGTTTATCTTACAATTGATATGGACGTTCTTGACCCGTCGGAATTTCCCGGAACGGGCACGCCGGAAGCCGGAGGAGTTTCCTTCAAGGAGCTGTTGAATGCGGTCCTCAAACTTAAAGAACTGGATATCGTTGCTGCCGATCTTAACGAACTTTCTCCACATTACGACCCAAGCGGGATATCCACGGCGCTTGCCTGCAAGCTTCTGCGCGAAGTCTTATTGATGTTGGAGTAGTAAGATCACGCTGCTGTAAAAGTGTTGAGAGTTAAGAGTTGAGATAAATGCATAATTCGTAATGCGTAATTATTTTCACTCTCAATATTTTAGCTTGCAGATAAACCGGAATTTAAAGGATGAAAATATGGCTTTTATCGGGTTATTGTTTGTATTGTTGATCGCAGTTGTAATAGTTTTGATCATTGGGATAGTTCCTATTATTGTTGGAACAGTTCTATACAATAAGACAGAACATAAAAAAATAGGGATCGTTTTCAGAATATTGGGGTACATAACTTTAATTCCCTCGATTGTTATAGTTGTGTTGATGGTAATTATTATGTTTCGCAGATCTTGATTTATAGTTTATTTTTAAAATTTGAAAGGAGCATTTCAAATGCTGTTATTGGACGAACTTAAAGTAGAGCTGGAAGGCTACCGCAAGGATATGAAACAGCTTTACGAAATTCTTGACATTGACAAGGCAAAGGAGGAAATTGTCCGTTTGCGTGAGGAATCCGGAAAGGACGGTTTCTGGAACGATATCGAAAATTCACAGAAGGTCATGCAGGAAATAAAGCACCACGAAGCCGCCATTGAAAGCTATGACAAGCTCAACGAAAAATTAGAGGACGCCCTTACCATGATAGAGCTTGCTATGGAAGAAGAGGACGACGAAGAGACCGCAATGGAGATAAAGCGTGACGCGGAGCATTTCAAGAAAGAACTTGAAGCCATGAAGCTGACAACGCTTCTCACGGGCGAATACGACAGCAAGAACGCTATCCTTACTTTCCATGCAGGCGCAGGCGGAACGGAAGCGCAGGACTGGGCGCAGATGCTTTTCAGAATGTACAATATGTGGGCTGAAAGTCACGGCTACAAGGTAACGACTCTTGATTATCTTGACGGCGATGAAGCAGGACTGAAATCCGCGTCTTTGCTTGTTGAGGGGATAAACGCTTACGGATTTTTAAAATCGGAAATGGGCGTTCACCGTCTGGTAAGAGTTTCGCCTTTTGACGCGTCGGGGCGGAGACATACTTCCTTTGCTTCTCTTGAAGTTATGCCGGAAATGAGCGAAGCGGATACGAATATCGAAATTCGTCCGGAAGATCTGGAGATAGATTTCTATCGTGCCAGCGGCGCGGGCGGACAAAAGGTAAACAAGACTTCCTCGGCGGTGCGTCTGACGCATCTTCCCACGGGAATAGTAGTTTCCTGTCAGACACAGCGAAGCCAGTACCAGAACAAGGATTACGCAATGAAAATGCTTATGTCCAAGCTGGTGGAAATAAAAGAGCGTGAACACCTTGAAAAGATCGAAGATATCAAGGGCGTTCAGAAAGAGATAGCATGGGGCGCGCAGATACGTTCATATGTATTTATGCCTTACACTCTTGCGAAAGACCACCGCACCGGATTTGAAAACGGCAACATCGGCGCGGTAATGGACGGCGATCTTGACGGATTTATAAATGCGTATCTTACTGCGCTTTCGCACGGAACGTTACAGAAATAAATTATAATTTATTGGTACGTTGAAAAAATTATAAATGAAAATCAACCTTTTGTTGTGACATAGCCTTATAAAGTACCATATAAATAAAAATGTTCAAAGGACATTTCTGCCCTTTGAACATTTTTTCATTCATATTTTCCGTACATATCCGGAATAAATATTACTTCTGCTTTTTACGTCTGAATATCAGAGCGGCTGCCGCTGCGGCAATAGCGCCCATAATTCCAAAGAAGCCATAATTTACATTGTCAAGAAGTTCACCGTTAGCTTTCATTCCGCTGTCCGAAGAAACATCTTCAACAGGCTGTGCGGGAGTAGCGGGATTTGAAGGCGTGCCCGGATTTGAAGGAGTACCCGGATTTGAAGGAGTACCCGGATTTGTCGGACCGCTCGGTGTAGAAGGCGTCGTTGTAGTAGTTTTGCTGTATTTGTTTTCGATCTTGACATCTGTCGTGGTTTGTGCTTCTACATTCACCGCCGCACTGCCGGATATATCTTTTGCAGCTTCGTTTCCGACAGCTATCGTGCTTCCGGTAAACGTATAGCCGTCCATTACAGTTGATGTTTCCGTAATGGTGTATGTACCGATATGGACATTCTTGATCTCCAGAACATACAGTCCTGTCTCATTGTTAAATTCAAAATCCTTGCCAAGTGTAAATGTTACGGAATCTTTACTGAGGAGTCCGTTCTTATTGAGGTACATATTGCCATACTTTACTGTGAAGGTAATGCCGTCCTCTTTTTCCTCTTCGGTGACATTGTATCCGTCAAAGGATTTTGTAAGTTTCAGATTACCTGCTTCATAAACGTCCTTGATCTCAGCTTTTGCTTCTCCTGCAGCAGATACACTTACAGCCACCTCAGGATATCCGCTGCTGTTGGGAGAAGTGCTCGCCGCACTGTCAAACTTATAGCCGTTAATAGTATAATTTGTTTCTGTCACTACATATTCGCCATAAGGAACATTATCGATATCAAGTACATACTTGCATTCGCCGTTGATCACCTCATCGGAAGGCTTTGTGGTGAAATCTTTAAGCGTGAAAACAATTTCCTTTTCACTCAGCTTGCCGTCCTTGTCAAGGTAATATTTACCGTCTTTTGTCTTTACAGTGAACTGAAGCGCTCCTTCAAGTTCTTCCTTGGTAATATTATTGCCGTCAACCGTTTTGGTGATCTGCAAGCTTGCGGCAGATAAATAGATGTCTTTAAGTTCAGCCACAGCAGATACAGCGGAAGAAGGATCTACCTTCGCAGAAGCAGTCAGCACGCTGCCGTCATATTTCAGACTATAGCCTTCAATAGTATAATTGGTTTCTGCCACTACATATTCGCCATAAGGAACATTATCGATATCAAGTACATACTTGCATTCGCCGTTGATCACCTCATCGGAAGGCTTTGTGGTGAAATCTTTAAGCGTGAAAACAATTTCCTTTTCACTCAGCTTGCCGTCCTTGTCAAGGTAATATTTACCGTCTTTTGTCTTTACAGTGAACTGAAGCGCTCCTTCAAGTTCTTCCTTGGTAATATTATTGCCGTCAACCGTTTTGGTGATCTGCAAGCTTGCGGCAGATAAATAGATGTCTTTAAGTTCAGCCACAGCAGATACAGCGGAAGAAGGATCTACCTTCGCAGAAGCAGTCAGCACGCTGCCGTCATATTTCAGACTATAGCCTTTAACAACTGAATTTGTTTCGGTGATCGTGTAAGTACCTGCCGGCATATCATTAAATTCAAGCTTATATGTGCCGTCGCTTTGCTGTGTAAAGCTCTCAAGAGTTATGAACACCTCTGTATTGTGCGGAACACCGCTTGCATCATAATATGTGCCGTCTGCATCCCGGACTGTGAACTTGATCGCCCCGTTAAACTCATCCTCGCTGATGTTAAGACCGTCTATTGATTTGGTCACGATAAGTTTACCTTTTTCAACGACCTTTTCCTTGGTGTAAGTATTTACAAATTTCACCTCAGAAGTGGAATCCTTTGTGATAGTTCCTGATGTTTCGCCTGTTGCAGTTAAATTCGGTTTATAATTTTCAGGAACATTCTTTTCTGTTACGGTGTATTTAGTGCCTACCGGTATGCCTGTGATCGTTGCTGTCTGATCTTTTTTAAGCGTTATTGTGCCGTCAAAATCAATTTCTTTCGTACCTCCGCTTAATGTGTATTTCAGTCCGCTTACCGGCGAGTCAAAGGTCACTTCAAATGTAAATACCGATCCATCAGGCGCAGGTTCAGAGCCTGCCGTTACCTCAACATTTTTGATTATCTTGAGATCGCCTGTAGCGGGCTTTGCCGGTTCCTTTGGATTGTTGTATGTGTTTGTAATAGTTACTTCCGCAGTGCCATTTTCAGGAATGGTGACCGGATCTGCTTCTCCGTTGGTGTAATTATCCAACTTACTTGTCTCGGTCACTGTTGCCGTAACGCCCGCAGGAAGTCCCTCGATAGTCACATCGTTTTCGCCTGTTATTGTGACATTTCCTACTCCGTTTTCAAACTTAACATCGCTGTATGTTTCGTTAATTGTCGTATCGCTGAGTGTTATGCTGAATTTGAATTCAGAGTTTGTCGGTGCAGTTTCAGAACCTGCTGCTGTGCTGATCTTTTTGATTATCTTGAGATCGCCTGTAGCGGGCTTTGCCGGTTCCTTTGGATTGTTGTATGTGTTCGTAATAGTTACTTCCGCAGTGCCATTTTCAGGAATGGTGACCGGATCTGCTTCTCCGTTGGTGTAATTATCCAACTTACTTGTCTCGGTCACTGTTGCCGTAACGCCCGCAGGAAGTCCCTCGATAGTCACATCGTTTTCGCCTGTTATTGTGACATTTCCTACTCCGTTTTCAAACTTAACATCGCTGTATGTTTCGTTAATTGTCGTATCGCTGAGTGTTATGCTGAATTTGAATTCAGAGTTTGTCGGTGCAGTTTCAGAATCTGCTGCTGTGCTGATCTTTTTTGTTATCTTGAGATCGCCTGTAGCCGTCTCAGGTTCAGACTTTGTATATTTGTTTACAAATGTCACATTAGAAGCGGAATCCTTTGCGATAGTTCCTGATGTTTCACCTGTTGCGTCTGTATCCAGCACATAATTATCATACTTACTTTCCGTTACGGTGTATTTAGTGCCTGCCGGTATGCCGTCATATGTCATTGTTTCTCCGGCTTTAAGCTTAATTGTTTCGGTATAATTCGGAGTGTCATCGGGATAATCAAGCGTAACCGTAAACTCAAATTCCTGTTCCGGATCTGCTCCGACGCCGGTAACATTTTTGCCGACAACAAGAGTTCCTCTGTCAACTTCTTCCGGTGTTCCGCCTACGGAACCGCCGCCGCCATCATT
>CANRJZ010000112.1 GCA_947631055.1 uncultured Clostridia bacterium
AAGGTAAGCATGAGCCGTTTTATCGTTAATAAGCTGATTTCTGAGCGTCGTAGTGATATGAGGCTGCGACACGACATCGTCAAATGTCATAGGACGGTATTTCCGGTAAAGCGCCTTATACATTCCGCACACTCCTATCTTATTATTTCGTTTCCGGTTATCATACTTTTTCTTATATTGGGATTGATCTCGTCAATGAGTCCTTCCGATTCGGCTATATTACAGTAAAAGATCTTAAATCCGCAGATATCGTTCATATTGCAGGCAAGGGCCTTTTTATAGAACTCCTCGCTTTTTTCAAGATCCCTGAGTTTCAGATATGCAAGCGAGCAGCCTCCGAGGGCAAAGGCGTAATTCTTTCCCTCATTCAAGGATCTGCCGAAATACTCAAGAGCTTTGTTACCGTCGCCTTTTTTAAGGTAAGCTATGCCGATATCGGTATAAATAAAGTCGTATACACATTCATTTCTGACAAGTATGTCATAAGTTTCTATAGCTTCATCATAGCTTCCGTTCTGGACGAGGCATCTTGACAGCAGAAGATAAACATCATCGCAGTCATAGCCTTCTTCCACGGCGCTGCGGAAATATTTTGCGGCGTTGGAAGGATACCCCATCATATGGTAGCATTTTCCGGTATAATAGAACAATACCGCTTTCTGTTCACGTGACAGTTCTTCGCAGCTGCCGATCTCCTTGAATTTTTCAAGCGCCTCCGAGAAGCTGTTCATACTCATATCTATTGCCGCTTCGCACATAAGGGAAGCTTTTTTGCCGCTGAAACATCCGTATATTTTTCTTCTGTCAAAGGGATCCGCACTGTTCATGGTGTATCTCGGGTCTTTTCTTCCGAAGGAAAAATAAGCGAACAGCGAAAAGATCACAGCCGCTCCTAAGCTATAGAACAACACTTCATAATAATACGCCGCGGCCTGTTCACCAAGGGTATCATAACCGAAATATCCGCCGAGCAGGCAGAATATCATCATATGCGTAAGGAGCCATGGCGAAAAATCAAGCCAGAATGCGGCAAATTTTCTGAAAAAATTCATATCAGGCTCACCGTCTCAAAATAAAATATATCCGGTACATAGGTGTGCAGGCTTGCTGCGGCACACGAAACGTTCCGCTTAATGCTGCTCGGTTCCCCGCCTGACATGGTTCACGGGGTTTTGTTGCACAGGGCCCGCACACCTATATACCGGATAAATCCGTAAGTATTTACATTATACCACAGTCCTGAGCATTTTGCAAGTGTTTTTTTGTAATTTCCTTCAATTTGTCAAAATAAATACATTATGCGAAAAGATATTTTAAAGTATGCGGCGCATATTCTTCCAGAATTTAGTCTTGAAAATTGCCGAAAAATGTAATATAATTTTATATTATATGCTTTAAGGAGGGCGGCTGTGATATAATGGAAAAAAAGGAACTTTGCATAAATGTATATGAGGCACTTCAGAACCGTCTTGATTACATATTTCAGGAATTTGAAAATATATACGTTTCATTCAGCGGGGGCAAAGACAGCGGACTTCTTCTTAACCTTGTCCTTGACTATATGCGCAGTCATGGGATCCAAAAAAAGATAGGGCTTTTCCATCTGGATTTTGAAGCGCAGTACAGCTTTACTACCGATTACGTATCGGAAACCTTTGAAAGCTGTCTCGATATGACCGAGCCATACTGGGTATGCCTTCCTATGGCTGTAAGGACTGCTCTGAGCAGCTATGAGATGTACTGGTATCCGTGGGACGATAAGAAAAAGGATATATGGATAAGGGATATCCCGAAAAAGCCTTACGTGATAAGCCTTGACAACAATATATTCGGCTTCTATAAATACAAAATGCACAATGAAAACCTTTCAAAAGGTTTCGGCAAATGGTTTATGAACATTCACGGGAACAGAAAGACCATATGCCTGCTCGGAACGAGAGCGTCGGAATCATTGAAAAGATACAATTCGATAGTAAATAAAAAATACGGATACTGCGGAACTTGCTGGATATCTTCTATGTTCAGGAACGTATGGTGCGGCACTCCTATGTATGACTGGTCAGTGGACGATGTATGGGTCGCCAATTATAAATTCGGCTACAGCTACAACAAAATATACGATCTGTATTACAAGGCGGGACTTGCGCCCGACCGCATGCGTGTCGCTTCGCCTTTCAACGATTACGCAAAAGACAGTCTGCATCTCTACCGCGTGCTTGAACCCAACACATGGACAAAGCTTCTCGGGCGGGTACAGGGAGCGAATTTTACAGCGATCTACGGAAGAAGTTCGGCAATGGCTTACAGGGGCGTAAAGCTTCCCGAAGGTCACACATGGCGGTCATATACGGAATTCCTGCTCAGCACGCTTCCCAAAAGGCTGCGGAACAATTATATAAATAAATTCAGAACATCTATCAAATTCTGGCACGAAACAGGCGGAGGGTTATCCGAAGAATCAATAAACGAGCTTATAGAACATGGCTACAGGATAAAGCTCAACGGCGTATCAAATTATACTCTTGACAAAAAATCAAGGGTGATATTCATCGGAAATATACCAGACGATACAGACGATATCCTCACCACTAAAGATATACCGAGCTGGAAAAGAATGTGCGTCTGCATACTGAAAAACGACCACAACTGCAAGACCATGGGATTTGGAGAGCCTAAATCCCAGCGTGAAAAAATAGAGACTATAAGAAAAAAATATCAAAGTCTGGAGGTACTGAAATGAAGTTTGTAAGTCCGGTGTATAACGTGATCGCCGTACCGTTTGAAAAAATCATACCAAATACATATAATCCCAACAAAGTAGCTCCTCCCGAATTCAAGCTTCTTTACAAAAGCATCAAGGAGGACGGCTATACAATGCCGATAGTGTGCTATTATTCCGCAAAAAACGATATATACGTTATTGTGGACGGTTTTCACCGATACAGAGTAATGAAAGAATATCCGGACATTTACGAAAGAGAAAACGGTATGCTGCCCGTTTCGGTAATAGACAAGCCCATAGAAAACAGAATGGCAAGCACCGTCCGTCACAACCGTGCAAGAGGAAATCACGATGTTGACCTTATGGGGAATATCATCAGAGAGCTTCACGAGATAGGACGTTCCGATGAATGGATAGCAAAGCATCTCGGCATGGATAAGGACGAAGTCCTTCGCCTCAAACAGATAACCGGACTTGCGGCATTGTTCAAGGATATCGAATTCGGAAAAGCGTGGATACCGGAAGAAGACTCCGATCAGGAAAGCATCGGCATAAATGTATGCAAGGAAGAGATCACGTAAATTATCTCCCGAAAATATGAATTTTTAAAGTATTCAAACAAATACCCTTGCAATTATCGGCGCTATGAGTTATAATTATCTGAAGATATAAAATGGAGGTATCATTATGGCTTGTTTTGATCTTGCGGCAATTTTCACCGATCATATGGTATTACAGAGAAATAAAAATATCGCTCTTTGGGGCAGCGCTTACAACGGAACGACCGTTACGGCAGAAATATGCGGGAATAAAGCTTCCGCATATTCCGAAGGCGGCAAATGGTCGCTTGTGCTCCCGCCTATGGAGGCAGGAGGTCCTTATGAACTGAAAGTTTCCGACAACAGCGGTGCGGAGATAGTTTTTCACGATGTTATGATAGGCGAAGTATGGCTCGCCGGCGGTCAGTCAAATATGGAACTCGAACTCCAGAACGCACTGAACGGCAAGGAAGTCCTCAAAAACATCAAAGACGTAAACGTCCGTTTTTATTACACCCAAAAGATCGCTTACATAGACGATTATTTCAATTTTGCCGAAAGAAACGGCTGCTGGACTATCGCTTCTCCCGATACGGCAGCAAATTATTCGGCGGTGGGATATTATTTTGCACGGAAGCTTGCCGCTGAACTTGGCGTTACCGTCGGCGTTATCGGCTGCAACTGGGGCGGGACTTCCGCATCTGCATGGATGAGCCGGAGTCTCCTCGAAAAGGACGCTGACACGAAAACTTACGTTGACGAATACGACAAAGCTATGGAAGGCAAGACCTTTGAACAGTATCTTGCCGATCTTAAAGAATACGAGGATTGGTATAACGAATGGGAACCGAAAAAGAACGAGTTCTATGCCAAACACCCCGACGGCAGCTGGGAAGAAGCCCTTGCATATGCAGGACCTACGCGCTGGCCCGAACCTCTCGGTCCAAAATCACCATTTCGGGCGGGAGGACTTTACGAGACCATGATAAGCCGCGTCTGTCCGTATACACTGGCAGGATTTCTCTATTATCAGGGTGAAAGCGACGACCACAAGCCGGATATGTATTACAAACTGTTCAAGCTCCTCATTGAACAATGGAGAAGCGACTGGGGCGACGATTCCCTGCCCTTCCTTATGGTACAGCTGCCTATGTTCATGAACAAGGGAGATCCGGACTATAAACACTGGTGCAAGATCCGTGAGGCACAGATGCGCGTTCATCAGACAACGCAGAATACCGGTATCGCCGTTATCCTCGACAGGGGCGAATATGGAAATATCCACCCGGTGGACAAGGAACCGGTAGGCGACAGACTGGCTTTGCAGGCGCTTTATCACGTTTACGGAAAGATCTCTTCAGACGAAGCTTACGGAGCTATCTACAAGTCATTCGTTTATGAAAACGGCGGTATGCTGCTCAGCTTTGAACATTCCAAAAACGGTTTCGAGATAAAGGGAGATAAGATAACCGGATTTGAGATCGCGGGACAGGATAAGAAATATGTTCCCGCTGACGCCGAACTGCGCGGAGATAAAATTTTCATATCCGCAGCCGAAGTACCCGCTCCCGTTTACGCACGTTACAACTGGACAAATTACGGCGAAGTCACAGTATTTTCCAAGAACGGTATCCCTCTTGCGCCTTTCAGGACAAGCAGGAACGACCAGTAAAGAAAGGATCCTCACACGATGAAAATTTCCGAACTTTTCGGTAAGGGAAAGACCGTATTTTCCTTTGAAGTTTTCCCGCCGAAAAAAACAAGTCCCATTGAGACGATCTATTCGGCTCTGGGAGAATTAAAAGACCTTTCCCCCGATTTTATAAGCGTTACCTGCGGTGCGGGAGGAAGTACGGGTCATAAAGCTGCCGACAGCAATACCGTTAAAATAGCGTCTTATATCCAGAACGAACTTGGGATAACTTCCTGCGCGCATCTTACCTGCGTTTATTATGCAAAGCATGACATCATCGAACATCTTGAACAGTTCAAAAAATGCGGTGTGGAAAATATCCTTGCCCTGCGAGGAGATATTGACCCGAATGTTCCGCGTCTCCACGATTTTGAATACGCCAGCGATCTGACAAAATTCATAAAGGAAAACGGCAGCTTTGACGTTGCCGCAGCTTGTTATCCGGAAGGACATATAGAAGCGGACAGCCTTGCAAAAGACATAAATCATCTTAAAATAAAGATACAGGCAGGCGCAGAACACTGCATTTCACAGCTTTTCTTTGACAACGGCATATTCCATAAATTTCGCGAAATGCTGGAGATCGCAGGCATAAATGTTCCTGTTGAAGCCGGTATAATGCCCGTTACAAACAAAAAACAGATAGAGCGTATGGTCTCAATGTGCGGGGCAAGTCTGCCGTCCAAATTTACAAAAATGATGCAGCGTTACGAAAACAATCCCGAAGCTTTGCGTGATGCGGGAATAGCTTACGCAGTTGACCAGATAGTGGATCTTATTTCCAGCGGCGTGGACGGCATACATCTATACACAATGAACAACCCTTATGTTGCACGCAAAATAAGCGAGAGCATCAGAACGCTCTTATAAAGAAGGTCTTTGCTTTGAACATAAATATAAAAGCTTATGAGGAATGTAATATACCGGAAATGGTAAAAATATGGAATCAAGTAGTGGAAGACGGGATCGCTTTTCCTCAGGAAGAACTGCTCGATCACATTTCCGGAAAAGAATTTTTCGGTTCACAGACATACTGCGGTATTGCGGAAGATGCCGAAAGCGGAGAACTTCTCGGTCTGTATATCCTCCACCCCAACAACGTGGGGCGATGCGGTCATATATGTAATGCAAGCTATGCTGTGCGTTCTGACAAAAGAAATTTGCACATAGGAGAAAAACTGGTTTCAGACAGTCTTGAAAAAGGACGTGAACACGGTTTCAGAATAATTCAGTTCAACGCCGTCGTAGCGTCAAACATCCATGCAAGGCATCTTTATGAACGCCTTGGTTTTATCCGGCTGGGCACTATCCCCGAAGGATTTCGTATGAAAGACGGCAGCTACGAGGACATTTGTCCGTATTATCACATACTGTAAAGGTTTTTATATGGTAAAATTAGAAAAAATAGACCGCGGAGAAGCTTTCCGCTATATGGGAATAAAAGGCACGCCTCCTAAGAATGTTGTCTATGTCTCTGAGGAATGTGAACGGCTGCTTCTTGAATGTATCACGCCGAAATTTCACTGGATATTTGCGGAAACAGCGGAATTTTCCCAAAATGAGATCACTCTTTCGGGACACAAACTTATACTGACCGGAAATGACATTGCCGCACATCTCCGCGGG
>CANRJZ010000113.1 GCA_947631055.1 uncultured Clostridia bacterium
ACGTCACGGTACGGGCGTATCCCGTCAGCGGCGAGGGACAGGTATTGGCCAATCTTTCGATGAATGTGAACGGCTGCTTATTAAATATACAGCGCCAAAATTCCACTGGATCTACGCAGACATAGAGGGTATTTCCGGAAACGGGATAACTCTTTCCGGACATAAACTTATCCTGAAAGGAAACGATATTGCCGGTCATCTTCACGGCTGTTCCGGCGTTGTTCTTTTATGTGCCACTCTCGGAGAAGGCGCTGACAGACTGATAAGGACCTCTCAATCGGAAGATATGGCAAAAGCAGTGATAATGGACAGTCTTGCGTCAGCAGCTGTAGAGCAGGTATGCGATATTGCCGAAAACGATATCCGCAAACGATTTCCGGAAAAATTCCTTATCAGCAGATTTTCTCCGGGATACGGAGACCTCCCTCTTGAATGTCAGAAAGATTTTCTGACCGCCGTCAATGCTTCAAGGCGGCTCGGAGTTTCACTTACAGACGGAGGACTTCTCACGCCGACAAAATCCGTTACCGCCGTTATAGGGATATCCGATGAGCCGGAGAGCAGCGCAGATACGAGCTGCGAAAACTGCGGTATGCGGGATAAATGCAGTTTCAGAAAAACAGGAGGTCGCTGTAATGAATAAAAAAGAAAATTTCCGACGTCTTTTATCGGATAATGAGTTTGTTTTTCTTGACGGCGGAATGGGTACCATGCTTCAGGCAAAGGGACTGAAAACAGGTGAACTTCCGGAGATACTGAATTTGACTCGTCCCGATGTGATCGAAAGTATCCACAGGGAATATATCGAAGCGGGAGCTATGATAGTTTATTCCAACACGTTCGGATGCAACCGCTTCAAGCTGGAAGGAAGCGGTCATACCGTTCAGGAAATAATTTCAGCAGCATTGAAAACAGCAAAAAAAGCCTGCGGTGAAAATGCGTTTGCCGCTCTGGATATAGGTCCGACGGGAAAACTTCTTGAACCTACCGGAGCATTATCATTTGAGGAAGCTTACGATGTTTTCAAAGAACAGGTAATTGCAGCCGATAATGCCGATCTGGCAGTTATAGAAACTATGAGCGACCTTTATGAACTGAAAGCCGCTCTGCTGGCAGTCAAGGAAAACAGCGATCTTCCGGTGATCTGCACTATGACGTTTGAGGAAAATATGAGGACTTTTACAGGCTGCTCTGTGTCCTCAATGGCACTTACACTGACAGGTCTCGGCGCTGACGCGATAGGCGTGAACTGTTCTCTCGGCCCGAAAGAGCTTGAACCTGTTATCGCGGAACTTTCCCGGTGGACAGACCTGCCGATAGTAATAAAGCCCAACGCGGGACTTCCCGATCCGGTAACAAATAAATACGATCTTACTCCGGAAGATTTTGCGGAAAGTATGGTCTCTCTTATAAAATACGGGATCAAAATAGCTGGAGGCTGCTGCGGCACTACTCCGGAATACATAAAGAATACCGCGGAAAAATTTGCGGGAATGAAATATGTCCGCAGCAAGAAAAATACAGAGGCGGCAGTCTGCACTCCCGTAAGAACGGTAGTTATCGACCGGCCGAGAATAATAGGTGAACGTATAAATCCTACGGGCAAAAAACTTTTCAAAGAAGCTTTGCGCAAAAACGATACTGATTATATGATCGGTCAGGCAATAGAACAGGTCAATGCCGGCGCCGATATTCTTGATGTAAATGTAGGACTTCCGGAAATAGATGAAAAAGAAATGATGGTGCGCGTCGTAAAAGCTTTGCAAAGCGTTACCGATCTGCCTTTGCAGCTCGATTCCACACGTCCGGACGTTCTTGAAGCCGCTCTCAGAGCCTATAACGGAAAACCTATAGTAAATTCCGTAAACGGTGAAGAAAACTCGCTCAATTCAATACTCCCGCTCGTTAAAAAGTACGGCGCGGCTGTTGTCGGGCTTACTCTTGACGAAAACGGTATACCCAAGACTGCCGAAGGACGTTTTGCAATTGCGGAAAAGATACTTGGCAGAGCGCTGGAACTGGGCATACCGCGGCAGGATATTTTCATTGACTGCCTTACGCTTACCGCCTCCGCCGAACAGGAGGCGGTAATGGAAACATTGAAAGCCTTGCACAGAGTAAAAACGGAATTAGGCTTGAAAACCGTCCTCGGCGTTTCAAATATTTCTTTCGGACTTCCGAACCGTGAACTTGTAAACAGCTGCTTTTTGCAGATGGCATTGACAAACGGCCTCGATCTTCCTATTATAAATCCCAATGCCGCGCTTATGACCGGTGCCGTGCGCGCCTACAAACTTCTTACAAACATCGATAAAAATTCAGCCGAATTTATTTCAGCATATTCCGGCAGCAAATTTACCGTATCGGCAAACAATTCGGCAGCAGCGGAAAAATCCGCCGAAAACATTCCCGACGACCTGCCGTATGCAATAGAAAACGGCTTGAAGTCCGAAAGCGCAAGGATCACCGGTGAACTCCTTAAAACAAAAGATACTATGGAGATCGTTGACAATATGCTTATTCCCGCCCTTGACAAAGCCGGCGCAGAGTTTGAAACGGGAAAGATATTCCTTCCGCAGCTTATTATGGCGGCAGGAGCGGCGCAGGCGGCTTTTGAAGTCATAAAAGAGCATATGAGCAGAACGGGTGCCGGCGGAGTAAGCAAAGGCAGGATAGTTCTTGCCACTGTAAAAGGAGACATTCACGACATTGGCAAAAATATCGTAAAAGTCCTGCTGGAGAATTACGGCTTTGACGTGATAGATCTCGGAAAAGATGTTCCTCCGGAGACGATACTTGAAGCCGCTGTAAAGTATGACGTCCGTCTTGTGGGGCTTTCCGCGCTTATGACCACTACCCTTGCCTCTATGGAAGAAACGGTAAAACTGCTGCACAAGAACAATGTTGATTGTAAAATAGTTGTGGGAGGAGCCGTTCTTACGCCTGAATATGCCGAAAAAATAGGCGCAGATTTCTACGCCAGAGACGCCAAGGAAACGGTGGATATCGCAAAGCAGATATATTCGTGATAAAAATAAAATAAAAACGAGCCGCTTATACAAATTCGGTACAGTGCATAAGCAGGCTCGGATATTAAAAAATATCCTGTCGGCTTCTGACCGGCAGGATATTATTTTTATCACAGTCTCGCAAGTTTAGCGTATTTATCCTTGACAGCAGGATAAATTTCATCATAAAGCCGGAAATATTTCTCGTAAACGGAAATGTTTTCCTTGATCGGCTTTTGTATCTTACTGATACCGACGATCTTTTCGCAGGCTTCCTGAACGCTTCCGTAAACTCCCGCTCCCACAAAGGCAAGTATCGCAGCTCCGAGAGCAGGACCTTCCTTGGAAGATACCGTTTTTACCGGACAGGCATACAGATCGGCAAGCATCTGTCTCCAGAGATGAGAAGTTCCTCCTCCGCCGCAAGCCATCATATCCGAAACATTTATGCCCATTCCCCTGCAAATTTCAACGCAGTCCCTGAGAGAATATGCAACGCCTTCCATTACCGCGCGGAGCATATCTTTTTTGGTATGGATAGCGGAAAGTCCGAAGAACATTCCCCTTGCGTCCGGGTCAAGATGAGGGGTACGCTCACCCATAAGATAAGGAAGATATATCAGACGGTTTGCGCCTATAGGAACGGTCTCCGCCTCTTTATCCATAAGATAATATTCGTCTACCCCCATAAGCTTGGCGGTATCCTTTTCTGCCTGACAGAAGTTGTCTCTGAACCATTTGAGCGAAAGTCCGGCGCCCTGAGTAACGCCCATTATATGCCATTCTCCCGGAACAGCGGCGCAGCAGGTATGGACTCTTCCCTTCGGGTCTATTGAAACTTTAGGAGTATGTGCAAAAACCACTCCGGAAGTACCTATCGTTGTAAATGCTTTACCCTCCGCAACAACGCCTGTTCCTACAGCGGCAGCAGCGTTGTCTCCTGCTCCGCCGACAACTATCGTTCCTTCTGCAAGTCCGGTGAGCGCCGCAGCAGAAGCGGTTATCCTTCCCGTTACCTCGCAGGATTCATATACCTTTGCCAGCATGGACATATCAATATCGAGAGCGTCGCATACCTCTTTGCTCCAGCAGCGGTGAGGAACATCAAGCAGCTGCATTCCCGAAGCATCGGAAACTTCGGTGGCAAATTCGCCGGTAAGTTTATAACGGACATAGTCTTTCGGAAGAAGTATATGGCGGCACTTTGCGTAATTTTCCGGTTCGTTGTTTCTTACCCAGAGTATCTTTGCGGCAGTCCAGCCTGTAAGGGCAGGATTAGCGGTGATCTCGATAAGCTTTTCCCTGCCGAGTCTGCTGTTCATTTCTTCAACTTCCTTGGCAGTTCTCTGATCGCACCAGATTATAGAGCGGCGGATAACTTCACAGTTCCTGTCCAGCATAACAAGTCCATGCATCTGTCCGGAAAGACCTATTCCCACAATATCCGTATTAACGGCGCCGCTTTTTTCCATAACCGTTTTAATTGTGGAAACGGCGGCATTATACCAATCGTCGGGATCCTGTTCGGCGTAGCCGTTTTTCGGCTGATACATAGGATATTCGACCGTTGCCGAAGCGATCACCTTTCCCTCCTCATCAAAAAGAACCGTTTTTGTCCCGCTTGTTCCTATGTCGATCCCTATTGCATAACGCATAAAATTTCTCCTTTGCTTTTAATTTTTAATCAAGAGGTTCATGAACTATCATCTTAAAAATAATAGTATATATACTTAATATAAAAAACACAAGTAAGCAGACAAAGCCAAAAATAGCCATAGCAAAAAGCTTCAAGACATAGAAAACTATTACAAAAACAAGTGAACCTGATGCACCTATAGAACTTGTATGATTAAAAACCAAATCATTCACAGCAGTTCCAAAGATAATAAATAACAGTAACGCTGCAAATATAAGAACCATAGTATATGTAGTTACAGGTTCCGGATTTAAATGAATGAAATTACATATTGCCATGTACATTTCTTCTTTTGTATTCATTATGTATACAAAAATATATCCTATTATCAATAAAAATGTAAATGAAAATGTTAGGATAACAAATTTTTTTGAGATCAATAATTTTCTAAGCATAATGTTTACTCCTTTTTTATTTGCAGCGTTTCCCAATGCGTGAAAATTAATACAATCAAAGAAAATCTGTTTTTTCGATGTCAATTTTCCCCATGATTTTATTTAATCGAACATTTTCAACTTAGTATATCCATTTTCAAATTTTCCTGTTCCGGACATTTCCTCTTTTGACAATTCTCCTTTTCCGTCATAACGGTAAAATTTCCCGCTTTCGGCAATAAATTCAAGAACGCAGTAGTCCTCGTCGTCAACGCCTTTTGGATAATATTTTTCATCGCCGTCGTTCCATAAAAGCTGCTTGTATTCTCTTTCAAAGTGAACTTTTACATTTCCCGAAAGACAAATTCCCTCAAATGTATCATCATCGGAAAAATACAGGCAGGCATTTCCGTTTTTCAGCAGTTCCTGCACATGAGATGAACTTGTATTAGTGGAAATAAGATGTTTTCCTATGCCGTCGTGCCATACGCAGAAAGTTCTGCGGATATTCTGATTTCCTTCGCTGTCGGTATATCCTAATGACGCGAACAACGAACGGTTTATCAAAGACATTATTTCATCTTTTGTCATTACTGAGCTCCTTGTATAATATCAGTTTTTACTGTTATATTCGTCTTTTAAAATTGCATAGCTTGCATAATCGCCCCAGATTGGCTCGCCGTTACTATCTTTCTGAAAATAAGCGCTTTTTACGAAAACGCCTTCTTTTCTGAGTCCGGCACGTTCAAGAAGTTTTATTGAACGTGTATTGAGGACGTCGGCTTCCGCATATATCCTGCGGACGTTCATTTCCGTAAAAGCATAGTTGATAACGCCTTTTGCCGCTTCCAGCGCATAGCCGTTTCCCCAGAATTTACGGTTGAAGGAATATCCTATTTCCCACGCGCCGAAAAACTTTTTATCCTCAAAATAAATTTTTCCGATAAGTTTTCCCGTTTCTTTCAGTATCACAGCAAAGAAACGTTCGTCACCCGCAAGCTTTTCCGCTTCTTTTAACGCGTTTTCATATGAAAATGCGTCGTAAGGTTCAAAATAGCTTGTTTCTTCATCTGTCAGTATCTCGGCAAAGTCCTCACTGTCGGAGGCTGCAAAGCGCCGCAGACCCAGCCGCGCCGTTTCAAAAATAAAATTTGTCATACGGATCTTCCTATCTGTATCCGGGGAGACCGCATAAAGCGGTTTCCCCGAATAATTTCGATCAAAGGCTGAACATAATGTTATTGAGGATAGACTCAAGCATTTCCTGTCTGCCGCTGGTAAGAGAATCGGTAACTTCGCCCTTTTCAAGAGCATATTTTTCAAGATCTGCAAGAGTAGCCTTGCCGCTGATGATATCCGCGCCGATACCTGTGTTCCAGGAAGCGTAACGATCGGCAACGAACTTATCTATCCTTCCGTCGGAAATGATCTTATCGGCGATCTTCAGACCGAGAGCAAATGTATCCATACCGGCAATATAGCTGTGGAAGA
>CANRJZ010000114.1 GCA_947631055.1 uncultured Clostridia bacterium
TCTTGTTTAAGGGCGCGGCAAGCCTGTGTTCCCGCATAGTCGAACTCGGCGGCTTGCCCGATTATAATTGGTCCTGAACCGATAACGAGGACTTTTTTGATATCTTTTCTTAACGGCATTTTATTTGTCCTCCTTGTTTTTCTTTATCATATCTATAAATTCATCAAAAAGATAAGCTGTATCCTGAGGACCTCCGCAGGCTTCCGGATGGAACTGCACCGTAAAGCATGGGAAATTCTTGTATCTTACGCCCTCACAGGTCTGATCGTTTGCGTTCTTGTGGGAAACTTCTCCCACATCGGGCGAAATGCTGTCACTTATTACCGCATAACCGTGGTTCTGGGAAGTTACGAAAGTCTTTTCAAGTGCGATATCGTCAACAGGCTGATTTGCTCCGCGATGACCGTATTTGAGTTTTTCCGTCCGCGCCCCGTTGGCAAGAGCCATAAGCTGATGTCCCAGACAAATTCCGAAAGTAGGTATACCCAGCTTGTTTATCTCACGGAGATTGGCTATAACTTCGGTGTTTTCCGTCGGGTCGCCCGGTCCGTTGGAAAGCATTATTCCGTCGGGAGCAAGTTCCTTTATACGTTCCGCCGTCGTTCCCGCAGGAACTACAGTAACGTTGCAGCCGCGCTTTACAAGCTCGCGCCGGATATTGAATTTATACCCGAAATCAAACAGCACGACATCATATTTGGGATCTTCCGCTTTAAAGATCTTATCTTCCTTTGTCGTAACGGATCTTACGGCATTTACTATCTTGAAATCCTTTATTTTTTGGAGGAATTCCTCTTTCTTTTCGTAAACATTTTCCGTAGTGATAACGCCGTTCATAACGCCGTGTTCACGGATAATTCTTGTAAGACAGCGTGTGTCTATGGAATGTATGCCGATTATATTGTGCTTTTTCAGGAACTCGTCCACATTCCCCTCACATCGGAAGTTTGACGGCGCATTGCACCATTCGCGTACAACATAACCGCTGACTACCGAACCTGCCGATTCGTAATCGGTATCGTTTACCCCGTAATTTCCTATAAGCGGGAACGTTTGCGTAACTATCTGACCGTAATAACTGGGATCGGATAACGTTTCCTCATAGCCTGTCATACCCGTTGCAAAAACTATTTCGCCGAAAGAAGTCCCCTTTGCGCCGAAGGAATATCCTTCAAAGATCTTCCCATCGGCAAGCATAAGATACGCTTTGTCGCCAAGATTGAATAAAGACATTTTTCAGACCGCCTTTCCGTTTTTATTGGAAAAATTTATTTACTTTTTAAGTGCTGTAACAAAACCTGTAATATCTTCTCTCATACGTATGCATTCGCGCCTTGCCGCGCCTGCGAAATCTTCCGGCGGGCAGTTTGCTTCTTTCTGATATGCGCACATTACTGCTCTGGAGGAATTTACTATCGCACCGAGACCGTTTTTATCAAAGCCTTTTGCAACGCCCTCTGCGCCGCCGCCCTGCGCGCCGTAGCCCGGAACGAGGAAGAAAGTATGCGGCAGCTTTTCACGCATTTCCGCAAGCTGTTCCGGATATGTAGCGCCCACTACCGCACCAACTGCGGAGTAGCCGTATTTTCCTATAGAATCCGCTCCCCATTGTTCGCACATATTTCCCATAGTTTCGTATACCGTCTTTCCGTCGTCAAGGACTCTGTCCTGAAGTTCTCCGGAGGACTTGTTGGAAGTTTTTACGAGCACGAAAATTCCCTTGTCGTTCTTTTTGCAAATGTCGGTAAGCGGAGTTATGCCGTCCGTTCCCAGATAGCCGTTTACCGTGAGGGCGTCTGCGCCGAAGCCTTCAAGCTGAAATCCGTCAACTTCCGTTTTGCCCAGATATGCTTTTGAATAAGCCTCCATAGTTGCGCCTATATCGTTTCTTTTTCCGTCAACAATTACGAACATTCCCTTTTCCTGTGCATATCCAATGGTCTTGTGCAGAGTTTTAACACCCTGCCAGCCGTACATTTCATAATAAGCCGCCTGCGGTTTTACCGCCGGAACTATATCGCATACTGCGTCAATTATAGCCTTGTTGAATTTCCATATTGCGTTTGCCGCGCCTTTAAGGTCGTTCCCCTTTTCCTCAAACGATTTTTTTCTGATAAATTCAGGAACATAGTCAAGCTTCGGGTCAAGTCCCACAACGGTGGGGTTGCCCGTATCGATGATCCTTGCGATAAGTCTGTCAAATGACATTTTCACCACTCCTTAATTTATAAAGGCGATACCGCGCAAAGACCGCCTTACGGCTTTGCCGCACATCTGCTTGCATATTTTTCGTCATATTGCCCGAAAATTCCTTGAAATACGCGAGTATTCCTGCGGAATTTTCAGTCAATCTGCCGAAAAATCTGACGGCGCATCTGCACGACAATCTTTGTGCGGTATTGCCTAAATTCTCATTTTAACTTTTTTGAAAGGTACAGATTCAGTTCGTCGTCGTTCACACATTCCGCATATGGTCCGCAGACCTTATCTTTGTACCATACGCCCTTCCCGTCGGGAACATATCCGCGTCTAACGTACATTCTCTGTGCGCTGCCGTAACCGCTGTGCAGTCCCACTCCCAAGTAGACCGTATCGGAATATTCCGCTGCTATCCGTTCGGCAGCGTCCATAAGTTTACTGCCGATACCCTTTCTGCGGAATTTTTCAAGCACCGCAAAATCAACTATTTCGCAGTATCCCGAACCGCCGAAGGCGCCCCACTTTGAATCCGGATAGACATTGACATATCCTGCGGGCTGTCCCATATATTCAGCCATAAGCGTGATTGCTCCAAGTTCGTCACGATGTTTCAGCCGCATTTCAAATTTATCCGCCGAAACACCGGTCCAGCCTTGTGCGGTCTCCCCGGCAACTATCGTTCCTATGTCGTTTTCTTCAAGATCTCTTATCAGGATAGCGTTATCCTTGTAATATATCATATCTGATAATTCCTCCGGTTATGGTCATAACGTTCTTTCCCCTGAAAGTTTCGCCCTTGAAAACAGTGTTCTTTGACTTTGAATGAAGTTCTTCGGGAATCACCGTCCACTCCTTTTCAAGGTCAACAACGGCAATATCCGCTTTTGCTCCTTTTTCGAGCCTCGGTTCGGGAAGTCCCAGAAGCCTCCGCGGGTTTACCGCCATAAGTTCTACTATCCTGTTAAGGGAAAGTTTTCCCGTATGGTAAAGAGCGGTAAGCGCTGCCGCAAGAGAAGTTTCCAATCCCACAACGCCGTTGGGAGCTTTAAGAAAATCCGCTTTTTCATTTGCGGCGTGAGGAGCGTGGTCGGTAACTATACAATCTATCGTTCCGTCAAGAATTGCTTCAAGAATTGCTTTTCTGTCGGCTTCGGTGCGGAGAGGAGGGTTCATTCTGTAGTCCGCATCGCGGGAAAGAAGTTTTTCCTCGGTATATATGAAATAGTGCGGACAGGTCTCGCAGGTAACTTTTATCCCCCGCTTTTTAGCGTCGCGGATAATTTCCGCGCTGCCCTTTGTGGAAACGTGGCAGATATGTATTCTTGCGCCGCAGGAATCCGCAAGAGCGATCTCACGGGCGGTGATACTGTCCTCGGAAGCCCTGTCCATACCTTTTACGCCAAGCTTTTCGGAAACTTTTCCTTTGTTGATGATGCCGCCGTTTATAATATCCAAGTCCTCGCAGTGGGAAGCCGCAAGAAGTCCGTTTTTGTTTGTATTTTCAAGAGCCTGACGCATAAGTTCGGCATTTTTCACGGGTCTGCCGTCATCGGAAATTATCCGCACGCCAAGCTTTGTTTGGTCGTAAAGTTCATCGCCTTTCATTCCATTTGTGATACAGCCGGCAGGATAGACTTCAACGCCCGTATCCTTTGCCTTTTCAAGAATGTATCTGACCGTTTCCGGACTGTCTATGGGCGGATCGGTATTGGGCATACACACAACTCCCGAAACGCCTCCCGCAAGTGCAGCCGCACATCCTGTAACAATGTCCTCTTTATGGGTATATCCCGGATCGCGGAAGTGAACGTGCATATCAAAAAGTGCGGGGATCGCGGCAAGTTTTCCTCCGCCGTCTATTGTTCTGTCAGCGTGAATGTCAATATCTCCGCCGATATCCTTTATGATCCCGTCTTCAATGAAAATATCGCATATTTCATCTTTTGTACCGTCCGCCGCACGGACATTTTTCAGAAGAATAGTTTTCATTCCAAATCTCCTATTCAAAAATTACTACCTTATCGAAACCGTCCGTTTCTTTCATCATTACCTTGACCGATTCGTCCCTTGATGTAGGAACGTTTTTCCCCACATAATCGGGGCGTATGGGAAGTTCCCTGTGTCCCCTGTCAACAAGGACCGCCAGCTGGATATTTTTCGGTCTGCCCCGTTTCATTACGGCATCAATGGCGGCTCTTGCGCTCCGTCCCGTAAAAATAACGTCGTCCACTATAATTACGCGCTTGTCCTTTACGTCAAAAGGGATATCCGTCCTGTCGGCAAGATCCGAATGTTTTTCATCGTCTCTGTATGCGGTTATATCGAGCTTTCCTACTTCGGGAGCAGCTCCTTCCAGCTCGGAAAGCTTAGCGGCAATACGTTCGGCGATACATATCCCGCGGGAAAGTATACCCACAAAGCACAGTCCGTCCGCACCCTTATTGCGTTCAAGTATCTCATAGGATATTCTTGCCACCGCACGCGTCATGGCATTTTCGTCCATTATAACGGCTTTCTGATTAAGAAACGGCGTATCCAACAGCTTCGCCCCCTTGAAGGTCAAATAAAAATACCTGTCCGTGACCGACACAGACAGGTATCATCAACTTATTATAAGAATTTTTACGGCATTACGAGCGTTAGCGCACAATTGTTCCCGATATATGGAATTTCCGTCTGCCGTACAATGTTAAATAAGCGACTGCCTTGTCGATCTCACGGGATCAACTTAAAGGTTGTCTAAACTTATTTAAGTGTATCACATTCTGCACAATATGTCAATATGCTTTTTATGCATTTAACAAAAATATCACATTTTATTTTGGGAAACGGAAATATTCTCTTCTTCATCAGGATCGGGTTCAAAATCATCTCTGTGGCGGCGTCTGAAACGGAATTTTGCCACGACGGAAAGCCGCCTTTTCAGCGTCTCCATAGATTCGGAATAGGACGTTGATCTCAGATCCGGAAAGGCTTTGAGCAGACGTTCTACCGAACGGTCGCGCATACCTGTGAGTTTATCATATTTTTCACGCCATTCACTGACTTTGAAGTCCGCCGCGTCAACTATCTTGGCATATTTTTTCTTCAGTTCCGCAAAACGGGATTGTCCTTCCTTCGTGGAAACATAATGCTCGTATTTCTCGCGCCATTCCTGAGTTTTTGCGTCTTTTGCCTCTACAAGATCGTCATACTTTTCCTTTATTTCCAATGTTTCGTTAGTAAGCTTTGAACCTATCTTGACGGCGCTTAGCAGCATTATCTTTGAGATCTCGTCTATCTGTTTAAGGCGGTTATTGAGCTTGTTTACGGCGCATATCGAAGATATCAGGTCAATGATAATAAGTATCGACCATATAAATATAAGAGCCAGTCCGAGTTTTACGGGCATAAGATCTATGATCTTCTCCACCGCAGGCTGGACTATCCTGATAACGAATACGCAGCCCAGTCCCCACAGAATAGAAACTTTAAGGCATATGTAACCCTTATAGTTGTATTTTTCGTGAGAATAATCCCACCATCTTGCATGGAACATCTTTTCCATGCCAAGTCCTACAAGAAGTTCAAATGTCGTGCATAACAGTCCCGTTACAAAAAACAGCGGGATAAACGTATGCGACAAAGGCCGGAAAAAGACTACCACCATTATTACTCCAAATCCGTAGATCGGACATATGGGCATATTCAAAAAACCTCTGTTCTGATACTCGCCGGTCTCAAGGGTCATATAACATACCTCTATACACCAGCCGATAAATGACCAGAATATAAACATATGAAACATTTCATAAAGACTGAATTCAAAGTATGGAAGTACTTCCACAAATTATTCCTCCTGCCAAGCCTCAGCTAATTTTATCCAACGAAGTATATTATATCACATATAATATACTTGTCAATAGCAAAAACCAATTTGTAATAATTCTGAAATAATTTTTTGCCGTCCGCCGATGCGAATATTACAGAAAATGTTATAAAATACCATATAATATCTTAACCAAATTGTAATTTGTATTTTTGAAAAATATATGATATAATATTACCATAACTATGCTTTAATATGATCCAGCGAAAGGAGACCGATCTGAAGCCATGACCGATCAGATGATAAAAACACAGATAATGCCTATGGCAAAGAATATAGCAAGCGAGGTACAGAAAGCCGTAATAGGCAAGAATGACATCGTTGTCAAAACACTTTTAGCTATAATCGCAGGAGGACATATCCTTCTTGACGATATCCCCGGCGTAGGCAAGACCACGCTTGCGGTCGCTTTCTCGAAAGCTATGTCGCTCAACTATAAAAGAATGCAGTTCACGCCTGATGTTCTCCCTGCCGACGTTACG
>CANRJZ010000115.1 GCA_947631055.1 uncultured Clostridia bacterium
TCTAAGTATATCGCTCCGCTTATGAATGAAGAGAATGACGGGAATTACTATTTGTACAAAGATTTCATTACTTTTTGCGACGGCTTCAAAAAGAAAGCATTTATTTCAATATTGGCTCCGTCTTATGCAGCTCTGCGTAAGGAGGCGGAGTTGGTGGAAATGGTGTACGATCTTTTCAACAAGCTAAGAGAAAGCAATGATATACCATGACCGCATATGAACGTGAACAGAGCCTGCGGGAGCTGTTCACTAACCCATTTGGAGATTACAACTATTATCAGCTGAATGCAAGTAACCCCATATTCAAAGCGCTTATTTCAGCGTATGCGGATCATATTGGAATGAGAGAGCCGCTTAACGATGCCGGACGTGTTGATGCTGAACGGCTGATATGGAATTTTGTCGTAAGATATTTCAGAAGATACGACCGCAAAGTCACCGTTCCCAAGCTGCCCGTACCGGAATATACGCTTGAAAACGGCGTGAAAATATTTCTGCCTATGCCGGCTGAAAAACACATCTCTAAACACTTAATTGGCTGGCAGCGAGAACACTTGCAGATCTTTGTTTATGATATCCTTATTAAGGATAAGGCAGTTGAACTGTTTCTGAAGGAGCTGAAGAAGTGGAAAATGTAAAAAGTGTCACATCGGGCATTAGATTAGGTGTCAGATTAGGCGAATATGAATTTTGTAAAGTTGAGAGCGGAACTGCTGTAATTACTCCTGGGGAAAAAAGAAAAATTTTTAAAAATCCGCGTGAAGCGGCGGTTTATTTTGCGGGGGCAATCGAAAGCGAAGCACTGAAAAGGTGTCTCGTATGTGTGGACAACTGGGGTTATAACATATTTACAGGTGAAAAGAATTAACAGCAAAAATGCCGGTCGCTTAAAACGATCGGCAAAAGTATTATACTCTTTACATGCTGAGCTTTTGTATAAGGGCATCTTGCAGTGCCCGTGAAAAATTGATACCTTTTTCAGTAGCGGCATCGTTGAGCCATTCTGGAATGGTCAGTGTCTTTTTTACGGCTTTGCTCTTATTGAGATATGGTGATAGATCCGTATCAACAAGCGAGACAAAACTATCCTCGTCTGTTTTTATTGAGGATATTTCCGAGGGCTCCGGTAGTTTTTCGCCATTTTCAATAAGTGAGAGCGCATACCCTTCAAGCGCTTCCTTGGCGTTGTACAAAGTTTCTGTTTGAGTATCCCCGAACGACTGGCATCCTGCCAGGTCAGGGAAATCCACCCAATAAGAATTGTTTTCTCGGTGAAAGATAGCAGGAAAAACAATTTTCATAGTTGGTCTCCTTAATTAAATTATAATTTTTAAAGTTTAATTTTTTAAAGTTTGATTTTCAAATAAGATCATTTTAAACCTGTATTTTTAAGGATCTTGTTAAGCAATCCTTTAGGAACGTCCTTCCCGTGAACGGGAACGACTTCGGTTTGACCATCTTTTTTTAAAATATGGTGGCTGCCTTGAATGCGGTCAATTTTCCAACCATTTTTTAATAAAAGGTCAAGGAGATCTTTATCATGCATTTATATAGTATCACCTCCATAACATTTTATTTATGATACTATTATAACACGTGTGCACGTATTTGTCAAGTACTTTTTTCTTATTCTATTATAATGTAAAAATCAAGGACGTATGAGCCTTTTACACGGTCTTGTTAAAAGGGTTATCTTTTCGTTGGAGGTGAAAGCGCTTGAAGTCAGGTAAAGTGGGATATTGGAAAAAATTAGTTAAATGCAATGACAAGATCACCTATGTTGTGAAAAGCCAGATGCCCACTCTCGGAAAATCGGAAAAGCGTGAAAAAAAGAGCATGCCTACTCCTGAAAAAAAGAAGCGGCAGAATTTAAGGCGTTGTGCCGAAAATTTGTTTTATCTTATGCTTTCAAATTTCAAGCCGGGAGATCTTAACCTTGCTTTTACATATCCTGCCGGAACGGTCATGACGCAGGAGCAAGGTAAGGAGATGTTCCGGAAGTTCATTCGGCTTTACATCGATTACTGCCGCAAGAACGGATATAAGCCGAATTATATTTATAACACTGAGATAAGCCCACGCGGAGCAGTGCATCATCATGCTGTGCTGCACAGACATGTGCTTATGAAGATCGACAAGAACGAAGTCGATGATCTCCAGATAATTGAACAGTTGTGGCATTCCGTAAGCGGCGGTCACGTACAGAAAGGAAACAGCTTGTATGCGGACTATGACTGGTACGAGCTGGCTTGGTATCTTGTGGACCGTACTAAGCACGGCAAGTATCCGGATACACACGTCAAGGGTGAGCGTCGCTACAATGCGGCTCACGGAATGAAACGCCCGGAAATCACTTACGAATACATAGACGCGGACCGGTGGTATGCTCCGCGCGCGCCAAAAGGCTGGTACGTTGACAAAAGCAGCATACGCAGTGGCGCGGACGAAATTACCGGTGGAAATTTTGTTAAGTACATGATTCGGAGGGAGTAGGAGGTATCTGCTATGAATGAGTATCAGGGTAAAGCGTCTCTTTCAAGACAAGAAGTAAAAAAAGCGTGGGACTTTGAAAAACAAGGAAAAACACGGGAAGAAGCCGCGGAGCGGGCTCACGTCTGCGTAAAGACGCTGTATCGTATGTATCGCAGATACGGACTTCCTTCACCGAAAAAGAAAGAGGGCGGCAAACGTGTATAAAGCCTGTCCGTACTGCTACGGAATACACTGTAAGGGTGAAGTATGCCCGAAGAAACCGCAAGAAAAGAGATATGGCAAAAAAGAAGCAAACTATATCGTTAAATTCCGAAATTCAAAAGCATGGCAGACTAAGAGGGAACAAATAAGGCGTCGTGACGGCTATATGTGTCGTCTGTGTGCTGCCGGGTATAATAACCAGCCTGTAAGATATGAGCCGAGTATATCGGTTCATCACATTGAGTCTTTATCAGTTGCTTTTGAAAAGCGTCTTGATGATGATAACCTGATTTGTCTTTGTCAATATCATCATGATCAAGCGGAAACTGGAAAAATTGACAAAAAACTTTTAAAAAAACTTGCAAATTTACCACTTTTTTCTCACCCAGTCTAAAAATGAAAGTAGTACCCCTCCCATTTGTCGGCTTTTAGGGCTTTTGAACGCACACCTAACCGCGCCCTTAAATAAACAAAAAGTTCCCAAAATGAAGGGTTTTAAATTTTGAGATATACAAAGTGTCCTTTACAAGCAATAATTTTTAGTGTATTTTTGAATTAACGGGGTGATGTAATGGCAAGACCGTCCAAGCCCGTAGATGTGCTTCGCGCGGAGGGAAAAAGTCATCGAACAAAACAAGAACTTGCAGACAGAGAAGAACGTGAAAGATCTGTTCTTAGCGGTGATCCGCTTACCGAAAGGCAAGAAGTCAAGAAAAACAAGATCGCACATAAAGAGTTCAGGCGCATATCAAAACTTCTGGAAAGTATAAAGAAATCAGATGCCTTATATTCTTCAGGCATTAATACTTACTGTATGCTTTATGCTGAGATACGCGAACTCTATGATGATCTTACGGTAATTTCCGAAATTGCAGAAGAAGCAAAAGCGGCTTTCCGTGAAGCCCGCGAAGCCGGTACGGTTACTGCTGATGATGTTATATCATTCAGTATACATATCAGGAAACTTATCAATCAGAAAACGGCTCTTATGTCAGCGATCGATCGTAAGCGCAACATCATGCTTTCAATAGACAAGGAGAACATCATGACTATTTCAGCGGCACTTCGCAGCATACCAAAAACCTCCGAGAAACAGACAAACCCTATTGCGGATATTCTGTCGGAACTCAATGAGGAGACAAAAAATGACCTGCAAAGAGATCCTTGAAAGCAACGCGGTAAAATATGCTGAATGGTGCGTTCTCTCTGATAATGATAAAGTTCCGCGATATGTAAAAAAGCAATGTACGGCGTGGCTTAAAATAGCTTATGGACAAGATGAGAATGCATATATCGACGGTAAAATGTTTCGCCTTATATGCTCTCTGCTGAAAGTAATAATCCACCCGGACGTTAAACGGCCAATGTATTACTGCCTTGATCGCTATGCGTGGCTTCTTATAATAGCATCGCTTTGTACCAAAAACAAGGCAGATGACACTTTGTATTACAGGACGGTCCTTCTCGAGATCGCACGAAAAAACCGCAAGACGTTCTATGCCGGAGTTATATTTATCATTGCAATGCTGACAATGGAACGCTTCGGGAGAACTTTTTCGGTAGCTCCGGATCTTAAACTGTCAAAAGAACTTCAGGAAGCTATCAGAAAAATAATCAAATCAACTCCGGCACTTGACGACGGATCTATATTCAAGATACTGCGCAGTGAGATACGCTGCATTGTTACGGACAGTGTTTATACTCCGCTTGCCTATTCGGAGGACAAGATGGACGGTAAACTTGCGCATCTGTTTCTTGCAGACGAGGCCGGCTGTATGGATACATATCCGGTAGAAGCTATGCGATCATCGCAGATAGGGATCATAAGCCGTCTTGGAATAATCATTTCTACTCAGTATCCAAAGGATAATAACGCATTGATCGCTGAAATAGATACAGCGAAAAAAACTCTTGACGGGTTCAGGAAAAACAAGCGATATTTTGCATTGCTGTATGAACCTGATGACGAACTTATCCGTGATGACGGCTGGCAGACCGACGACCGGGTGTTATATCAGGCAAACCCCGTTTCGGTCGATGACAAGAATATTTTTGATGCGCTTGTGGAAAAGCGGATGGAGGCAATATTCTACGAGAGCAAGCGCGGCAACTTCCTGTGCAAGCACTGTAATATCCGGTACAAGGACGTAGGAGTGGAAAGCTATGTTGATATTCTTAAAGTCAGAGAATGCAGACGTGAGGAAGATCTTACTTTCTGGAAAGGACGACGTGTCTGGCTGGGACTTGACCTTTCACAGACTGATGATAATACATCTGTTGCTATGGTCACATCAGATGATGAATATATATATGCCAAGGTATGGGGATTTATTCCGGCTGACAGTGTTAAGAAAAAATCCGACAAGGAAAATGTGGATTATCAGAAACTTATTGACGAGGGAGCCTGTTTTGCGTGCGGCGACAGCGTTATAGATTACAGTTTTGTGGAAAATTTTATACTCTCCATTGAAAAGACATATGGAGTACAGATCGAATTACTTGGATTTGACAGATATAATGCGATCTCGACCGTTCAGAAGCTGGAAAGCGCGGTAAACCCGATAACCTGTGTAGAAATAAAACAGCATTCAAGCGTTCTGCATCGTCCTACAAAGCTGCTTAGAGAAAAAATACTTCAAAAGCTGTTTGTTTATGACGCAAATGAACTGCTCGAAATAAATTTTTCAAACGCCAGATGCACCGAGGACACTAATCTCAACAAGTATGTGAACAAAAAGAAATCCACGGGCAAGGTAGATTGCGTGGTATCGCTCATTAATGCGCTTTTTCTTTGCCAGAATGAAATGGAAAATAAATCTTGGAGCGCTCAAGTTTTTTAAGAATGGAGCAGGTGGATAACTATGAGGTTTTTTAATAAAAAAAAGACAGAAAAAAGAGCGGAAGTATCAGTTCCGGGAACTGTAACGTCTGTAAGTGACCTGATGACATACCTTGATCCTGATAATATGGACAAAAGCAAAGTAATGGAAATACCTGCTGTACAATACTGTACAGAGCTTATTTCCGGGATAATTTCCGCGCTGCCGGTAAAGTTATATGAAGAAAAAAACGGCAAGGTAAAAGAAATAAAAGATGATATCCGTCTGCGGCTCCTGAACGGCGATACCGGAGATACTATCAACGGAACAATGTGCCGTAAGCTGTGGGCTCAGGATTACTTTTTCTACGGCAGCGCATATGCTTACATACAGCGTGATGTGTACGGCAAAGCAGCCGCGATATATTATGTTGACGCGCGAAGAGTATCAGCTGTTTCAAATCAAGATGCTATTTTTAAGGACTATTCACTTATTGTTGACGGCAAAACTTACCCCAAAAGCGACTTTATAAAAATTTTTCGCAGCGGCAGCGGCTACGGAAAGGGAACGAGCATTATTTCTGAAAACGGACTGATATTTGCTACGGCGTACAACACTATCAAGTACGAAAACAGCGTTGTAAAAAAAGGCGGAAATAAAAAAGGCTTTTTCACGTCCCAACAGCAGCAGACAAAGGAAACAATGAATCTTGTAAAGGCAGCCTGGGCTAAGA
>CANRJZ010000116.1 GCA_947631055.1 uncultured Clostridia bacterium
AAAATTCCACTGTTGTTCGGGACAAATCGTTTTGACCATCTGTCCGCCGATAGATCCTGCTTCTCTTGAAGTAAGATCGCCGTTGTAACCGTTCTTGAGGTTAACGCCTACTTCGTTTGCTGCTTCCATCTTGAAGCGCTCCATAGTTTCTTTGCCCTTCTGGGAATTTACATCTTTCATAGTATTAAACTCCTTACATAACAAATTTATATTTTATTCGCAATTCTGCGATCTGTAAACCGCGTTTTGGGGTTTGCCTTAGTATTATTTGCGGTCATATATCTATTATGTGAGGTAATAATATGAATGATTTCCACAAAATACGTTAATTATCGATAATTTTCAATGCACATCTTACTCCGTCTACAGCTGCGGACATTATCCCGCCCGCATATCCTGCTCCTTCGCCGCATGGGTAAAGTCCCTTTAAAGAAACCGATTCCATATTATTGTTCCTTGTTATACGCACCGGAGATGATGTTCTCGTTTCAGGCGCTGTGATAACGGCTCCGGTATTTCCGAAACATTTCATCTTTCTTGAAAAATTATAAAATCCGGTTTTAAGCATATCAGTAACAAATTCGGGAAAAATTTCTCCAAGATCACATTCTTCAACGCCTATACTGTATGTTGGCGTCACAGATGCTCCCGAAAGTCCGCCTTTTCCGTTTATAAAATTCCCAACAGTTGAAGCGGGAGCTTTATAATTATTTCCGGCAGCAATAAAAGCTTTACGTTCTATTTTCCTTGCAAAATCAACGCCGTCCAAAGGAGAATTTCCGTAATCATGCGGTGAGACAGAAACAGCTACGGCAGAATTTGCATTAGTACCGTTTCTTGCAAATTCGCTCATTCCGTTTGTGACAACGGTATATTTTTCGCTTGCCGCAGGAACGACTATTCCACCAGGACACATACAAAATGTATATACCGCTCTTTCGCCTTGCCGATATGAAAGCTGATATTCCCCTTTAGGAAGCATAGGATTATTCCAGTATTTCCCGTACAGGGAACGATCAACATCATTTTGATCATGCTCTATTCTTACTCCCACAGAAAAGGGCTTAGGTTCAACAAAAATTTTTTTATCAAGGAGCATTTCAAAAGTATCTCTCGCACTGTGTCCAATTGCAAGTACAAGCAGATCACATGGAATAACTTCTCCGTCGGATAAAGTTACTGATCTGACATTTCCTTCTTCGTCAGAAATATCGGTCAGGCGTGAGTTAAATCTGATCTCTCCGCCGAGTTCAATGATCCTTTCTCTTATATTTTTAATGACATTTCTGAGTTTATCCGTACCGATATGTGGTTTTGCTTTCACCAATATCTCTTCCGGCGCACCAAATTCTGCAAATTTTTCAAGAACATACCCGCAAAGAGGATCATTGATCCTTGTAGTAAGCTTACCGTCCGAAAACGTACCGGCTCCGCCCTCTCCGAACTGTATATTTGTCTCGGTATCCAGAACAGCATTTTTCTGAAAATTTTCAACGATCTTTACACGGCTGTCAACATCTCCGCCGCGTTCGATTATTACAGGAGAAAACCCATACTCCGCAAGGACCAGTCCGGCAAACATTCCGGCAGGCCCAAATCCGGCGATCACTATCTTTTTATCTGTATTTACTGCTCTTTTAGGAAAAATATCCTTATGTTCAACAAAAGAACAAAAATCAAATTTTTCGCAAAGATGTTTTTCTGTCTGAATGTTGTCAAGTTCGATCCTTACAGACGAAACAAGCCGTATCCTGCTGTTATCGCGGGCATCCAGCGATATTTTATGAATATCCGCTTTTGCGGCGTCATTTCTGTTAAGTCCGGCTTTTTTCAATGCGGAATTTATAATGTCCTCATTATCGGATGTCACAGCAGTTTTTACCTGAGTGATTATTACAGCCATAGAAAAACCTTCCGATCATTATTGATTTTCTTTAAGCTTTGCTTCTATGGTCGCTCTTGGAGAAAGCACTCCGTCCGAGCCTATACACCAGATATCGTCATAATTGGGTATCAGGAATGTGATCGGCGGTTTATGTGAACCTTCATATCCTTCTTCCGCGGTCAGACTGTTAAGGAGGTCTATCTGTGCTATAACATCTATATTTGTAAGCTGTTCCATAGATTCTTCCGGACCAATGAAGGTAGCTGTTACGCCGGAAGTAATTATATTGAACTCATATTGTGAAGGAGCATTCACAAGCTGGATAGACGAATTGTTAAAATGTATCGAACGCCGTACAAGACCTTCCGACGGACATTTTACAGTTACCGTTCCGACTTCATTAAGATCCTGATATCCTTCCGGCAGAAAATCATCCGTTGAGAATGTGAATTCACTGCCAATATCAACTTCACGCATATCAATAGTTCCGATATCAAGAGAATCTCTTGGGACATCGTCAAGTATTGCCACTTCAAGTTCAGATACTGAAAATTCCAATTTTTGCTTGAATGATTCAACATCAAAGCTTTCCGGAGCATTTGTTATCTGGACATTAAGCGAAACATTTCCTTTTTTATATATCGGCACATGAACGGTAAATTCCGATTTATCCAAAGATATCTGTTCATTTTCGTTCATTATTGTAGTATCGCCGTTCATAAGCTGTATAGAAGTTGTCCTGAAATCGGTGGTTTCCGTCAGTGAAGTACTTGCTTCAACAGAAGCAGCCGCATTGGTAATGTTGTTTACCATTTCGGCAGGACCGGTTATATTCACGGTATCCGGAACGATGATTATATCATCCGGATCACCCATAATATATCCTTCCGCAGCCTTTATGCCGGAAAGTTTAGGCACAAGCTGGATATCCTTTGAAATTATCTTGTCAAAATTCACTGTTATGATCGAAGGTTCGATCTTTGTCACCTCAAAAGATTTTCCCGTAGTACATTTTACGCTGAGCGGCAGCTTATATTCCATAGCATACATAACATCTTCGGCAGAAGCAGTCGCTACAAGTTCATCAGCCTCGATATTACCTATCTGTCCTCGTTCTCCCTCAATATACACTGTAACCGTTTCGTCGGACTGTTCCATTGCCTGATATCCGTTTGCTTCGGCATAAGTCCCGTCAAAATCTATCTCAATAGGAACATTATATATTACCTTTGGTATTGTCGGATATTCACTGATAGAGACTCCGAACCATATTACGACAGCAGCAATAATGGAACTTATTTTAATAAAAACATCCTTTTCAAACAGATGTGCAAAAAAGGAGCCTATTTTATTGAATATATTTTTTACTATATCAAACATATATCATACGCACCTTCGTTCAGACTTTATCGGTAAATTTCTTCCTTCTTAGAAAATCCATAAAACCGCCGCCTTTTCCTTTATCGCCTTCATCATTACCGGTTTTTGACGGTTTGGCAGGTTTCTGGGGCTTTTCGGGAAGGAGTCTCGTCCGAAGGTATTTTTTAAGACTGTCTCTTGTAAAGCCTCTTGTAAGTTCACCGTTCTCCGCAATGGATATTGTACCTGTTTCTTCGGATACTATTATTACAATAGCGTCGGAATTTTCACTCATTCCTATGGCAGCTCTGTGCCTTGAACCAAGAGCTTTATTAATAGATTCTTCCTTCTGAGGTTTGGGAAGAAAGCAAGCTGCCGCAAGCACCATACCGTCGCGCATTATCACTGCGCCGTCATGGAGCGGAGTTTTCGGATAAAAAATATTTCCAAAGAGCTCCTTTGAAGGCTCTGCATTGAGGACAGTACCGGTATCTATCTGCTCACCAAGTTTTGTTTCCTGTTCAATAACTATAAGCGCGCCCGTTGTAGTTGCCGAAAGATCTTCACAAGCATCACATATAGCTTCTATAGCTGTCCCCCATTGTTGAGAGACCTCTGAACCGTCTGAAGAAAGAGAAGAAAAAACAGGCAGCTTGGATACCTTAGAGTGTCCCATTTTTTCCAGAAATCGTCTGAGCTCAGGCTGAAAAAGGACTATTACCGCAAGAACTCCTATGTCAAATACGCTTTTCAGCAGATATGCCATGACCTTCATTTGGACCAGGCTCATAATGAGATATACGGCAAAAATAAGTATTATGCCCTTGATAAGTCCTCCTGCGCGTATTTCCTTAACGATAAGTATACCTTTATAGATAAGGAAGGCAAGCACAGCGATATCAACAATATCCCAGAATTCAATAGGCAGGACACTATTTATATATGAATCGATCTGATACAGAAAATTCATCTTATTTATCCTTTCTAAAATCATATATAAATATTTTACCATTATATACTGAAATTTTCAATACTTTTTATATAAAAAATTTCCGGCAGAAGGATTTTTTCCGCCGGAATTTTTATTTATATTAAAAACTTGTCCTTATTTTTCGACCGGCTCACAGAAAATACGTATCCGAGGGAGTTTTTTTACTGTATAATAATAGTTTTCAGCCCAGCCGTCTCCCTGTGAAGGATCGTTTTCGCCGCTTGCGGGAGGAGCAAACAGTTTTATTGTCATATCACATTCTCCGTCAAGGTGTTTTTCATAGAATGCACTCATCAAGTCGATAAATTTTGCATTGGGAGATCTATAGAACCATTTTCCGTTAATTTCTATCATATAGTTTCCGTTGTCATCATCATCGAAATACAACTCGCAGAAGTGCGGATCATTTTCAAAATGAACGGGTATAGAAATACCTTCCGCATCTTCCGCACCGCCCCAGCGAAGAGTTACCGGAAGCTGTATCTCGTTTTCGCTCTGTTTCATCTCCGGAAGAAAACGTTCACTGTGGATAATTTCCCTATATGTTTTCATAACAGGCTGCGGAATACCAACGTTCGGATTATTTGGATCCTGTATTTCCAAGCCGAGACGTCCCCTGTCACGGAACTGATAAAATGTAAATCCGCTGAACCAATCAGCGTTTTCCTCGTCCAGAATATCGCAGAATTCCTTTACCATTTCAGCCTGATCGTATGCGCCGGTAACATCACCGTCGGCATTGAATTCAGACATTACCATAGGTTTGGATATGCCTCCGTTAAGAAATCTAAAGCGTTCAAAACTGAGTCTTGTCAGCTCATATATATCTCTTACCTTGCTCCTTGAATGGGAATTCCCGCCCCGTTCAGCAACATCAAAAGGCCAACCCCAGTGAAGAGCCATATATTTGTCAACAGACCATATATCCGCTTCGGGGATACACTGTGCGAATTCCTTTTCTTTCTCCATTTCCACACCGTTTTCCGGATGTTCAACGCCGCCTATACATATTATAGTTTTAACGTTGGGAGCATACTCGTGAATAATTTTGCTGAATTTTACAAAGAAATCCGCAACGCCCTTATAATCGGTCCTTTTTGTGAATGAGAACCAGTTTCCCGTTGCTTCGTGGTTGATACGCAGCATCATTCTTCCGAAAATGCGCAGATCCTTTGCGATCGCGATAAGGTGCTCGTCCGGAACATTAGGATCTACCGTAAGTGTAAGAGTAATATCCTGACCGTGACGGCGGATATCCCTCATATATGTAAACGGCTCATCATCTGTAGTTCCGTTAAGACCGCCCTTATATGTAAAATAGTCATCATAAGGATAATCCCACTGAAAAGATACTTCAGCATCTTTCATCACCTCGGAGATCCTTCCTGGCCATTCTTTATCAAGAGGGTAATAGCAATACATAAGATTTATGCTTCTGTGCGGTCTGCCAAGAGCATGAAGTATATAATCCTGATCGACATACTCCCCTCTTTCGGAACCGTCTCCAAGGTCAACGGCACATTTCGCCTTTCCCATATGGATACCGTAGATCTTTTCACTCATTGAAATACAACCTTTCCGAATTATATTATACATTAAATCTGAACAGTACTACATCGCCGGACTGCATAACATACTCCTTGCCTTCGGAGCGCACCAGTCCTTTTTCCTTTGCAGCATTCATAGAGCCGCAGGCAATAAGATCGTCAAAGCTGACGACTTCCGCACGGATAAAGCCTTTCTCAAAATCGGAGTGTATCTTTCCTGCCGCCTGAGGAGCCTTGGTCCCTTTTTTGATCGTCCATGCACGGACTTCAGGCTGTCCTGCCGTAAGATATGAAATAAGTCCCAGAAGTTCGTAACCTTCCTTGATTATCCTGTCAAGTCCGGAAACTTCAAGTCCCAGTTCGGAAAGGAACATTTTCTTGTCCTCTTCGTCCATATCGGCAATTTCGGCTTCAAGCTGAGCGCATATGGGAAGTACCGCAGCTTTTTCCTGTTCGGCT
>CANRJZ010000117.1 GCA_947631055.1 uncultured Clostridia bacterium
ATAGCTGCATATGACAGAATCACATCTTTTAATTTTTCTCTTTCGTCTTCTCCGATAGTTTCTGTTCCGGAAACTATTTTGATCAGTTCCTTTTTAATTTCTTCTGTCCTTGGGATCCAGAAATCAACGGATCTCTGATATAATTTTTCCTGCACCTTTTCCATGGTATCGGTAAATTGGTCTTTGATATACTGTAAAAGTTTGTCGGAAACAACTTTATTGATCTCATTATCTGTAGATCTTGCGTCTTGTCTTTTTTCACCATAATCTTTTATATGCCCGATCATCTTTCCTACGTGATCCCCGACATTTTCCATATTTTCTTTATTCGATAACTGCTTTATACCGTGAACAACAGACATAAATTCATCACGGGCAGAAGATATTGCATCATTTGCTTCTTTATTTGTTTTGTCAAGATCGGTATTTTGCTGTTCTTCATTGTAGAAAAAGTTTTCCAGATGGTCAACAAGATCTTTTTTAAGCGGATCAAAAACTTTTTTTGAAAAATCTTCAATTATATTGGGAAAATCTGAACGAGCCGATACCGATAATTCATCACTTGCCTTTTCAATTTCGTCAATAAGCAGCTGCTTGCCTTTTTCAAGTTGATTTTCAAAGTCTTTCTTTTTATCTTCACATCTTTGCTTTGATCCGAGAATATCATTTTCGGTAATTTCCACGGCTTTATTAAGAAACATCAGCGATTGATTGCATTTATTATACGGCGAATATTTGCCCGCAAAATCCTCTATCTGACGTTCGAGCATATAAAGACCGCTGTTTGCGTAAATAAGATTTTTACATTTCAAAGATTCTTCAAGTTCTTTCTTTTTTAATTGTTCCGGCATGATACTTTCCGAATACAAACAGGTATAATCCTCGTCTTCAGGGTCGTCAAACACATCTTTGTTCTTGCGGTATATTTTAGCATAATTGTTATTTGTAAATTCCCCGTCGATCTTTGCACCAAGTCCCATGATCGACGAAATAAAATAGATCCCGTTTTTATAAAGATGTGTCGGTACAGCCATATCGAGAATTTCTTCTTCCGTTTCCTCCACCGCATCGTCCTCGCACTGATTTACGGCTATCACCGTAAATCTGCTGTCAAGTTCCTTTATTTTAAGTATTTCATCGCTTAACGATACGTTGTCGGTAGTGTCAAGGGATTTGTACGTTGAAATAAATATAAGAAGTCCATTGGAAAGGTTCTGCATAGCCTTTTTAAGTACTTCAAGATGTTCACTGTTTGAGGCGCTGTTTGAACCCGGCGTGTCAAGAAGAACATACTCGTGCTGGGATTTCCCCATTATTCCTTCCGTATTGAACGGGACCTCAACTTCTATAATATCCGAAAGCAATTTTGCCGCGTCGCCTTTAGCGTTATTGTTTATAGCGCCAAGCGTTTTATTTACCTGAGCAAAAACAGTATCGCCGTCGGAATTTTTTGCCGTTTCAAGAACGATATTTAAAAAGCCGTCCGCTTCACACGCGCAAGTGATTGACGGTTCGGTATTGCAGCGGAATAAAAATTCAACTATATTATCACCGTATGTAAAATTTATTTTTGCACTGTCGGGATTTGAAGATCTTGAAATTTTATGTATTTTTGCGGTAAGCGGTTTTGAACCGCTGGGAAGAACTTCATAGCCTATCAAAGAATTTATAAAAGTTGATTTTCCCGAACTCACATTTCCAATTATGCAAAGCGGAATAACTTTTTTATTTACGTCATTGAACTGTCTGCGCTGAAATTCCACTTTATCCGCGTCTATCGTGCTGCTTACTATAAGGTAGTCGATCTTTGTAAAAATATTGCAGATATTATTTATAATATCACGGGCGTTTTCAAGATAATTTTCTGATCTGATGACAGTAACTTTATCTATGTATTTGTCGTCTTTGCATATTGAATCAAGTTCCTGAAATTCGTCTTTTGTACCTTCAAATACGATCTCGATCGGTTCATCTCCGCAGGAAAATTCGTTTATTATAACATCAACGATATCTTTTACGATAAACGGGAACACACCGCTTGAAAATTTTTCGCTGAGGAGTTTACTGCTTTCATTTGAAACAGGCTTCCATCTGTTTTCAGTATCAAGTTTTTCATAGGATATTTCATTTGCATACGGATCGCTTATGATCTTTATCTTGGTCATGGTAAAGCCCTCCATTTTTGATAAAAGTTTTTATATCATTAATAATCATTATATCACACACTACGAAGAAAATCAATAGAAAATAAAAAATTTGTCAGATAAGATCATAATACCGCTCCATCATTAAAGTGCAGACAAAAAAGATCCGCAAAAGTTTAAACCTATGCGGATCATGGATATTTTTTAATTGTGGTTTTATTGTTCTGTCACCGTGATCTTATCGTCCTGTCCAATGGTGACCAAGCCTTGTTTAACAGCGTAATTTATTCCGGAATTTACCGAAATTTCTATAACTCCGCCCGTGCGGGTAAATCCGAAAAGTTTTGCTGTTTCACGGATAAGATCGCTTCTTGACATTCCGATCTGAACGCGAAGGATCATCATTATTCCCTCACAGATCTCTTCCGCGCAAATATCGTCCATGCTGCGCTTTTCACCGTCATAGCGTATGCGGCAGCCGTGATATCCGGAAGGCTCCTGATCGTCTGCCCACAAAAATACCGACGAATTTGATACCGTTGTTTTTATTCCGGAATTGTGCACGGCGTCCTGAACGACCTTTGAAACTCTGCTGCCGCTGCGGGAAATTCCCCATGCGGAAAGAATTTTCTTTTCAACATTTTTGCTGCTTATCGGCGCTTCTTTGCTTACGATATTTTTTACGCAGCGAATTATTTTATACATTTCCGAAGATTCATAGAACTTTTCAGGCGTTCCCATTACGGGAAGTTCGCAGTAAACATATTTATCGCCTTTTGGTTCGTTTGCAGGCGCCGCAGTATGTTCAAACACGATGGGTGCGCTTTTTAAAGTTGTTTCCGGAATAATTTCCTCGGGAGAATTTCTGCGCTTTTCAAGCGCTTCATTTGCACCGGAAATTATTTTTTCAATAACACGCTGTTTGTTATCCAGCCAATCAAGTATATGTACATTGCAGATATTCCAGCCAAGACCTTTTAATATTTCCGGCTGAACGATATTTCTGTCCCGTGATGTTGAATTGTTTATACTGCTTCTGCTGTCACACATTACCGCAAGCAGGTATCTTGACGGATCGTTAGGATCAAATATTCCAACGTCTATTTTATATCCCGAACAACCTATTCCGCATTCGGCGTTATAACCGCGTTTACGCAATTCTTCCGCAACGGCTTCTGCAAATCCATCAGAATATTCCGATCTGTTTTCGGAATTTACCGCAAGAGCCGTTCTGCCTTTTGCGGCATATTCGATAAATGTTTTAAGATATGCAACTCCGTCGGAACGTGTCCTTGAAAGGTCTATCTGTTCCGGTCTTATTACGGAATAAACTATCATTTCCTTTCGCGCTCTGGAAACAGCTACATTAAGTCTGCGCCAACCGCCGTCACGGTTCAGTGGTCCGAAATTCATTGAAACATTTCCTTTTTCGTCCGGACCGTAACCTATGCTGAAAAGTATAACGTCCCGTTCATCACCCTGAACATTTTCAAGATTTTTTATAAATATCGGCTCATACATTTCATTTGCATAAATTTCAAGCTGCGGATCTTTTACAAATTCCTCCGACAGCATATCGTCAATAAGATTTTGCTGAACAAGGCTGAACGTTACAACGCCGATGCTGTCTCTGCGAAGCCGCTCATCTTTAAGTCGGCGGACAATTTCCGAAACAACTGCTTCAGCTTCCGCCTTATTTTGTTTTGTTTTTCCTTTGTCATAATATCCGTCAACATTTACCCATTTAACTTCCGATATCATATCCGACGGAGACGGGAACGTAAGCAGATCGTTGCCGTAAAATTTTGCGTTGCTGAATGCAATAAGGCTTTCGTGCCGCGAACGGTAATGCCATAAAAGATGACGTTCCGGCATTGCAAGGGCAAGACAATCGTCAAGAACACTTTCAAGATCCTCTTTATCGTAATTTTCTTCATCGACCTGATTTGACGTAAAAAAGCTGGTAGGCGGCATTTGTTTTGGGTCTCCGACAACAATTACATTCTCACCTCGTGCAATTGCTCCAACGGCTTCGGCGGTGGGCATCTGCGACGCCTCGTCGAAAATTACAAGATCGAATTTTGGGAAGGACGGATCGATATACTGCGCCACCGAAATAGGACTCATAAGCATACAAGGGCAAATTCTCCTTAACAAATTCGGTATACTGTCGAAAAGTTTTCTTATCGGCAGCATTCTTCCGCCGCTTTTTATTGCCCTTCTTAGCAGCGATAATTCCGATGTTCCGGAAGAAATTTCCGACGACGTATCCGGTATTTTTGCGGAAAGTCTTGCCGCAAGTTCGTTTATTGTGAGCTGTCTGAAACGTTCCGTTATTTCTCTGTATTTTTCAAGTTTTCCGTCAAAACTTGTGCTTTGGAATGATGCAAGCGCGGGAACATTTGCAAATACGTCCGAAATAAGTCCCTTGCTTGCCGCAAATTCAAATGCAGGACAAATATCCTGTTCCGTGACTTTTCCGGAAATATACGCTTCCGCAGCTTCCGGAATAAATTCTTTCAGTTCGCATATAAGAGTTTCAAGAGAACTTCTCTCACGCAGAAATGCAATTCCGTTAAGCCATTCCACAGACTCTTTTTCCGCTTCGTCAAACCAACATTCCGCATTTTTTATATTTTCAAAGTCAACAAAATATTTATTCTGAAGTTCATCGGAAATATTTCCGAGCCGTGTAAATATCGGATAATATTCCGCAAGTTTTTTTGAAATTTCCGATTTTTTATCCGGATCGGAAGCGATCGTATAAAGTGCGGAAACAAGTTCGCTGCGTCCGTGTGAAATCATTTCAAGCATATTTTTCATTTCAAATGACTTGGAAACTATCTCTTCCAGACGGTCAAACTGCGAATTTTCTTTTTTCCACAGATCGCCGAAAACAGAAATTATATATTCGTCTGCGGAATTTATTTTTTCTTTTAATTTTCCGTAATTTTCAAGTTTTTCGCATATTTCCGTGTAATTATCCTGTGTGACAGTCCCGTTTTCACGAGAATGGATATTCATTTCCTTTACAAGTTTTTTCTTTCCGAAAAATTTCGGAATGAACCATTTCTGCTCACAGCGTTTCCATTCAAGCTTTAATTCCGTAGGATCGATCTTAAAGAAACTGTCCTCAAATTTCGCGGAAATTTCCCCGGAAAGCGCGGTAAATTCCTTTCCAAAATCAAGAAGTTCCTTTATTTCAGATTTGCGGGAAATGATCTTTTCTTCGCTTATCGCTGCCGCAAAATAGTCGCATTTTACCGCTTCGGCAAGTATTTTTATTTCAGTATCATGATCGTCATAATACCGGCTTAAAGAGCTGCCGGATATTGCGGATAATTCCGAAAAAATCGTTTTTGCCTTCGTGATAATATCCGTAAATTCTTTAACTGTTTTTTCAAAATTATCTTTTATTTCCGGAGAATAGTCCTTGCGGTGATAATTTTTTAACAGTGAATTTTTATATCCTCCGCATTCCGTTCCCACGGCGGAAATATTTTTCAGCATATCAAGAATATTTTCATATTTATATCTGTCAAGCTGAGCAATTTTCTCCGCCGGAATAATTATTTTGTCTTTGTGTTCGGAAAGCGCGTCATACCTTACCGCAGCGTCATAAAAAGACATACCTGTCGAACGGATGCGGTGTATTTCCGTCATAATGCCGTTAAGCTCTTTTCTTAATTCATGAAGCTGAGCAGCGGTGCGTTCGTGATCTTCGGGGGCTTTTATCCCGCCTGCCGCAAGTGCCTGTTCAAGCTGTGCAAGAACGGTTTTTTTCTGTGTTTTATTTGAATGGAGTTCCAGACAAAACGGATCGATACCTATTGACGCAAGTCTTTTCTGAACGACCGAAAGTGCAGCCATTTTTTCCGCGACAAAAAGCACGGTTTTGCCGTTGTATAAAGCATTTGCGATCATGTTTGTTATGGTCTGTGATTTGCCCGTGCCGGGAGGACCGTGAAGGACGAAACTTTCGCCCTGCGCCGCAGCATATATTGCCGCCAGCTGCGATGAATCCACACTCATAGGGATCGCCATATACGCGGGAGAAATTTTTTCGTCCATTT
>CANRJZ010000118.1 GCA_947631055.1 uncultured Clostridia bacterium
AAAGCCCCCGTCGCCGTCCGCAGACGGCGAAATTCCCTTTTCAAGAGCTCCGCAAAGGTGTGAATAAAACGACGCTTACGTCGTTTAAGCCGCTTTAGCGGCTTCAAGAGGGGGCTGCCTCTGCGAAAACCAAACTGCGTTTGGCTGAGGGCGCCCCCTCAAACTAACGATTATTGTCATCTAAACCTTGTCAAACAGCCCAGTGAGCTGTTTGACAACATAGATCAATAAGTTTTTGCTCCGTTTTCAAACAGTCCACTGGACTGTTTGAAAAGATATAAAAATACTTGAACATTTATTTCAAGGGGAACGCTCTCTCTTGCAGAGCGTTCCCCTAATTCCAACAGCTGGATAGGTATCATTACAGTTGATATAACAATGCATATCAGTGCAAATAATATTGGATAATTAACATTTATTATTATATTTCCTGTTTCAAAAACTCCGCTGTAATCTTTATTAAATACAATAAAATATAAAATACTGCCTGATGCGATCATGAAAGCGGGTACAAATTCCGATCGGTCAGGACATAACTTTTTTTAATATCACTTTTCCGTGCAGAATTCTACCTTTTTGCCTTCAAGTATCATATTTGTGGTCCGGACCGCACACATTTTTCCGCACATCGAGCAGGTATGCCTGTCGGAAGGGGGAGTGCTTTCAAAATAAGTCCTTGCTTTGTCCGGATCAACAGCGATCCTGAACATTTCTTCCCAGTCCACTTTATGGCGGGCTTTTGCCATTTCGTTGTCACGGTCTCTTGCATGAGGGACGTTCTTGGCGATATCGGCAGCGTGGGCGGCTATTTTTGAAGCGATTATGCCTTCCTTTACATCGTTTATATCAGGCAGACGGAGATGTTCCGCAGGCGTCACATAGCACAGGAAATCCGCTCCGCTTGCTGCTGCGATCGCTCCTCCTATCGCAGAAGTGATATGATCGTATCCGGGGAAAATATCTGATACCAAAGGTCCGAGAACATAAAACGGAGCACCGTGGCAAATACTTTTTTCCATCTGCATATTAGCGGCGATCTCGTTCATGGCCATATGACCGGGGCCTTCTATCATTACCTGAACGTCCTTTGCCCAAGCTCGTTCGGTAAGGGCGCCGAGTTCGATAAGTTCGGCGATCTGACCGCCGTCGGAACTGTCGTCGATACAGCCCGGACGGAGCGCGTCTCCAAGACTTATGGTAACGTCGTATTCCCTTAAAATTCCGAGAACATCGTCAAAATATTCATAAAACGGATTTTCATTTCCCGTCATTTCCATCCATGCAAACAGCAGGGAACCGCCTCTTGAAACGATGTTCATTTCACGTTTATCACGCTTGAAAGCTTCTACGGCACGGCGGTTTATTCCTGCATGGATAGTCATAAAGTCAACGCCTTCTTCGGCATGGGCGCGGACAACTTTAAGAAAATCCTCCGCGGTTATCTCCAGCAGATCTTTTTCAAGATAGCCGATAGCGTCGTACATAGGCACTGTTCCTATCATTGCCGGAGACATATCTATCAGTTGTCTGCGGAAAGTATTTGTCTTTCCGTAATTTGACAGATCCATAATAGCTTCTGCGCCGAATTTAAGGGAAAGTTTTACCTTTTCCATTTCAACATCGTAATTTTTGCAGTCTCCGGATATACCAAGATTGACATTTATCTTTGTACGCAATCCTTTGCCTATTCCCTCTGCGGAAAGCGATCTGTGATTGACATTTGCGGGAATAGCTATCTGTCCAAGTGCGACCAGTTCCCGGATCTTTTCGGCAGGAACGTATTCCTTTTCCGAGACTGTCTGCATTTCCGGTGTGATAATGCCTTTTTTAGCGGCTTCCATCTGAGTGCTGTAATTTTTCATAATATACCCTCCAATAATTCCGCATCATTCAATTTCCCTGAGGGGCAAAAAGTTTTCTGAGCTGCGGAACGGAAAAAAGTATCACCGCGCCTATTACCGTAAATATTATCTCCGGAAGCATATAAACTCCGTTGTAAACAAGGCTGTAAAGCCATTCGTTATCCGTAACGAATCCGCTCCAGAGTTCGCCGAACGAATGCCAGATAACGACTCCGCTGAGAAAATGGCTGATGAACCTTAATACACCTGCAAATACCGTTCCGCCTATGTAACCGGGAAGCCCCTTGTTACGGAATATCCCCGCAAGACCTACTACCGTAAACGCAAGCACATAATCAAGCAGTATGCTTCCTATGAGCATAAGCGGCGTAAGTCCCCAGCCGAAAACTCCCGACGTTGCAAGCTGAAAAAGGGAATAAACGAATGAAGCGAAAATACCTTTTTTAATTCCGTATCTTATGCTGTAAACGACGATAGGCAGCATTGAAAGCAGCGTTACCGAGCCGCCCCAAGGCATTTCGATTATTTTTACAAGACTCAGTGCCGATGCAAGAGCGACCATTACTGCACCTTCAACAAGTTCACGTGTTTTGAATTTCATATGATCTTACCTCCAAAATAAAATTTGCCTGTACCGGAGCGGCACAGGCAGATCGTTTATTCCACATGAATGTCAGAACAATTCCCTACGCCGGCATTATCCGTATCAGGTCAAAGGGTCGGAACTGTTTTTGTTCCCTCTCAGCCGCAATCAGCAGCTCCCCATTACATTACATATTGATTTTATCATTATTTTTTATATTTGTCAATAGCATGACCGAATTTCAGCACCATAAATTTTTTGGCTTGGCGTTATTTTGCTTCTGTAACTTCTGCTTCGGGAGCATTTTTCTTAACGCTTTCGATGCCGTTTATGCAGCCGGACTTCTGCTTATAGCCTTCGCCTGTGGCGATTATCTCGCCGTTGCGGGCTTTCAGACGGAATCTGTATTCGCCGCCCTTGTCCATGTAAACTTCAAATTTGGGGTGTTTAAGAGTTTCAAAACCTTCTTCTGTCTGATCCTCAATACCTCCTGCGCAGCACTTGCGAACGCTTTCGATGCCGTTTTTGCAAGCGTCCATTGAATTATAGACTTCGCTTGTGGCAATTACCTCGCCGTTGCCTGCTTTAAGATCGAATTTAAAGCCTGTAGATGTTTCCTTGATAACAAATTTGCCCATTTTTTATTCCTCCTTACGGAATTATTTTTATTAATTATATTATAATACGACAATTTTGTCAAGAGAAAACTCCCTCTTTTGTCATAAGATAAAAGAGGGAGCTGTTTTATCAGAGATCTGTTTTCGGAAGTCCCGCAAAACCAACGGCGAGATCGTCGTCGGTGGGGATATAGTCGGTCATTTCGCCGTCGTTGTATTTCTGATAAGCTACCATATCGAAATAGCCTGTTCCGGTAAGTCCGAAGAAGATGTTCTTTTCTTCGCCGGTCTCCTTGCATTTAAGGGCCTCGTCTATGGCAACACGGATAGCATGGCTGCTTTCCGGAGCGGGAAGGATACCTTCAACTCTTGCAAACTGCGTTGCGGCGTCAAATACCGCAGTCTGCTCAACGGATACTGCTTCCATCAGTTTGTCATGATAAAGCTGAGAAAGTATGGAGCTCATGCCGTGGTAGCGGAGGCCTCCCGCATGGTTCGGAGAAGGAATGAACCCGCTGCCGAGAGTATACATTTTTGCCAGAGGACAAACCATTCCCGTATCGCAGAAATCGTATGCGAATTTTCCTCTTGTGAAGCTTGGGCAGGAAGCCGGTTCAACTGCAACTATGCGGTAATCCGCTTCGCCGCGGAGTTTTTCTCCCATAAACGGAGCGATCAGTCCGCCAAGATTGGAACCGCCGCCTGCACAGCCGATTATAACGTCCGGTTTTACGCCTATCTTATCGAATGCGATCTTTGATTCCAGACCGATTATAGACTGATGAAGAACTACCTGATTGAGAACGGAGCCGAGCACATAACGGTATCCTTCGCTTGTAGTAGCGACTTCCACGGCTTCGGATATAGCGCAGCCGAGGCTTCCGGTAGTGCCGGGGTGTTCGGCAAGGATCTTTCTTCCGACATTTGTCGTATCAGAAGGAGACGGAGTTACAGACGCTCCGTAAGTACGCATTACCTCGCGGCGGAAAGGTTTCTGTTCATAGGATACCTTTACCATATATACCTTGCATTCCAGTCCGAAGTAGGAACACGCCATTGAAAGGGCAGTACCCCACTGACCTGCGCCCGTTTCGGTCGTAACGCCTTTGAGTCCCTGTTTTTTGGCGTAATAAGCCTGTGCGATAGCACTGTTGAGCTTGTGGCTTCCGGAAGTATTGTTTCCCTCAAATTTGTAATATATATGAGCAGGCGTGTCAAGAGCCTTTTCAAGGCAGTATGCTCTTACAAGCGGGGAAGGACGGTACATTTTGTAGAAGTTCTGTATCTCTTCCGGTATGTCAAAATATTTTGTGTCATTGTCAAGCTCCTGCTTTACGAGTTCGGAGCAGAACACTCCGGAAAGTTCCTCGGCGGTCATGGGCTGCAAAGTTCCCGGATTGAGCAGGGGAGCGGGTTTGTTTTTCATATCCGCTCGGAGATTATACCATTTTGTAGGTATCTCATTTTCATTTAGATAGGTTTTATAAGGGATATTTTTGTCCATATAAACATTCCTTTCATAATAAAATATACAAATATTATGTGATTATTATACCTCTTTTAGTTATTATTGTCAACACTATAAGCAGATATTACATTGTTTTTAAATAAATTTTGCCTTTGCTTCTTCAAGGGAGTTTATTACTTTATCGCACCATGCGTCAAATCCGGGATCTTTTACCTGACATTCCGGATGTGAAAGAACATATTCAAGTGAGATCCTTACGCCTTCGGCAAAACTTATCTTGGGACAGAATTCCGGTACGATGCGTTTTAATTTGCTGTTGTCAAAAACCACCGAAACGGATTTATCACCGGTAAGACTTCCCTCATAATCGTAATCCGGACCGACGCTGTGAAGAAAATCGGAAGAAATATGATACGGGTGAAGTTTAACGCCGAGAGCCTGTGCGATCGTTTCATATATCTGGTTCCATGTAAGAGTTTCATCGCTCGTTATCTGGAAGGCTTCTCCTATGGCGTGCGGGTTTCCCATAAGTCCCGTGAAACCTACCGCAAAATCCGTGTTGAATGTCATAGTCCAAAGGGAAGTTCCGTCGCCTTGGATAATTACGGGTTTTTCGTTCCTGATCCTTTCAATCACCTGCCATGATCCGTTCTTTCCGTGAACTCCGAGGGGAACGCTTCTTTCGTCATATGTATGGCTCGGACGTACTATCGTAACGGGGAAACCGTTTTCACGGTATTCCTTCATAAGGATATTTTCGCAGGCTATCTTGTTGCGGGAATATTCCCAGTATGGATTTGCCATAGCCGTGCCTTCGTTTACGATATAATTTTTTGAAGGCTTGTGATATGCGGAAGCGGAACTTATATAAATATATTGGTTCGTTTTTTCTTTAAAAATTCGTATATCGCGTTCGATCTGTCCGGGAACAAATCCGATAAATTCGCATACGGTATCGAAATTCATACCGTTCAGCTTTTCGGAAACGGCTTTTTCATCATTGATATCGGCAATTACGGTATGTACTTCTTTTGGCAGAGCATTATTCCTGCTGCCGCGGTTAAGAACGTAAACTTCCCAGTTCTTTTCGATCAGCCTGCGGACTACCGCTGTGCTTATGGTGCCTGTTCCGCCTATGATAAGAGCTTTCATATTGTTTCCTCCCATAAAAAAATTCCGGAAAATTCCCTGATATCATTATACATTCATACCCAATAAAATTGGTTAAATATTTGTAAATTATTGTATAAATTGAAAATAATTGTTACCGCTTTGTAATTATTTGTAATCTATTTGTAATTGAAAATATTCACGGGATATGTTATTATTTTATTGGTTATGTCACAGCAAAAGGTTGATTTTCATTTATAATTTGCAGGCATATATCCTCTTATAAGATAGAATTGGTTATTTATTATTTTCGGACTATTTTATTATAGTGCGGTAAATTATAATTTATCACACTAAACGTAAGAAACAATAGCTGGTCCAGCGCAGCCGCGCTGGTGGGGTCGAGGGGCAAAGCCCTCGTCGCGCTCCGCAGAGCGCGAAACTCCCCTTTTCAAGAGCTCCGCAAAGGGTGAATTGAAGCCGCTTTAGCGGCTTCAAGAGGGGGCTGCCCTGCGATAGAGGGCG
>CANRJZ010000119.1 GCA_947631055.1 uncultured Clostridia bacterium
GAGTGTATTGCCGTCCTCATCAACAATATCAACGTTGTAAAGCGGAGTAGGCTTGCCCATTGAACCGGGTTTCGGCTCCATTCCGGGAAGATTTGCAACAACAAGCGTTGTTTCGGTCTGTCCGAAACCTTCCATAAGCTTCAAGCCGGTATATTCGAGCCACCTGTTGTAAACTTCCGGATTGAGCGCTTCTCCTGCGATCGTGGAATATTCCAGTCCGGAAAGATCGTAACCCTCTATTCCCTCTTTTATGAACATTCTGAACATAGTCGGAGGTGCACAAAGGGAAGTTACTTTATAATCCTGTATCTTCTGCAGAATATCAGCAGAATGAAATCTTGTAAAATCATATACGAATACCGACGCGGCGCAGGCGAACTGTCCGTACATCTTGCCCCACATACATTTGCCCCAGCCGGATTCGGAAATGGTGAAGTGAAGGGAATTTTCGTTCAGGTTATGCCAGTGCTTTGCAGTCTGGATATGTCCTATTGCATAATAATGGCTGTGCATTACCATTTTCGGATAGCCTGTTGTTCCGCTTGTGAAATACAGAAGCATATCGTCGGTAACTTTATTAGGTATCCTTTCAAGAGTATCGGGATATTTTTCGATCTCCTTATCGAATGATATCCAGCCCTCTTTATCGCCGCGTACAATGAATTTTTCGGTAATTCCGCCGTATTCATTGAGCGCTTCTTCAATATGGTCGGATACTTCCCCGTCAGCCGTTGCGATGACGTATTTTACATCAGCAGCCTGAAAACGATAGGTGTAATCCTTTTTCATAAGCTGATTTGTTGCAGGGATAAGCACCGCACCTATCTTGCAAAGTGCAATTGTCAGGAACCAGAACTGATAATGACGTTTCAGTACGGCAAGGACTTTATCTCCTTTTTTAACGCCGTGCGCAAGAAGCATATTTGCCGTCTGGTTGGATTTCTTCATCAGATCGGAATATGTGAAAGTGTGCTCCTCGCCTGTTTCGCTTACCCAGACCATCGCTCTGTGATCGGGTGCTCCCTTGGCTATTTCATCAATTACATCATAACCGAAATTAAAATTTTCGGGAACGTGCATATCAAGTTTTACAAGAGTACCGTTTTCGTCAAATGTATCGGTAAGAAAACGTTTATAGAAATTTCTAAGATCCATCGTAGTCGTCCTCCAAAATTACTTAATAAGAATAGCAAGAAATTCACATTTTGCGCCGTTTGTAGCGATCATTCCGTGGGGCGCGCCCGAATCATAAATAATCGAGTCTCCTGCATTCAGCACTTTTATTTTACCGTCAATAACGGTTTTCAGGCTTCCGGAAAGGATGTAGTCATACTCCTGACCTTCGTGAACGGACAGAGAGATCGGCTTGTCCTGCTCCTCCTCGGAATATGGTGCAATAACGAGGAACGGCTCGATCTTCTTATCCTTGAACAGATAGGCAAGATGCTGATATTCAAAGCCTTCACGGCGCTTTACCGGCAGTCCGGTGCCTTTCCTTACTACGCAATAGCGTTTCAGCTTGGGATTTTCGCCCGTAAGCAGTTCAATAATATCAACGCCAAGTATCTCCGCGCACTTATAAACGAATGTTACCGAAAAATCCTTTTCCCCTTTTTCAATGAGCGTATAATCTTCGGGAGAAGTGTCAGTCCGTCTGCTCATTTCGTCAGCAGAAATACCAACGATCTCGCGCAACGCCTTTAATCTTTCTGCTACTTCCTTAATGCTGTAATTCATACAATTTGCTCCTTTACTATATATTTTATGATCTGCTCAGGCGTTTCTGCGATATTTACCGCTCCGGCAGACACAAGTTCATCTTTCGTCCTGAATCCCCACAGGCAGCCTATATGATCCACTCCGGCATTTGCCGCCGTAATTATGTCAACGCCGGAATCACCTATAAAGGTGGTCTCATACTTTTCCGCTCCGACAGCCGACATTATCCCGTAGACTATTTCGGGAGACGGTTTTTTCGGGACTCCGGGGCGACTTCCCTGAATATAATCAAACCTTTCCCCGAAAAATTTTCTCACAAGGATCTGTGTAAATTCGTCCGCTTTGTTAGATGCGACCGCCAGTTTTATACCGTTTTCCGAAAGCTTTTCAAGGACTTCCGGAATTTTATCATAAGGGTGCGTCTTATCTGCGTAATGCTCGCCATAGCGCTTATTGAATATTTCAAGGACCTTTTTCTGTATGTCGTCGGAACGTGAATCTTCCGGCAGACATCTTTCTATCAGCTTAGGTATCCCGTTTCCGACAAAATATTTATAAGCTTCTTCCGGGTGGGCGGGAAATCCCATACTTTTAAGGGCGAAATTGGCAGCGTCAGCAAGATCGCTCAGTGTATCCAGCAGTGTTCCGTCAAGGTCAAATATCAATAGTTTCATAATTGCGAACCGCCTCCTGCCGATGCCATTGAATATTATTATAACATAAACGGCAATAAAATTCAATATATATAACCAAAAAGAATATCAGATATTATAAAAACTATAGCTTATTTACTTCAAATACAGTAAGGACATCACCGTTCACCCTGAATTTAACTTCAAGATCCGCAATATCCATAATGTAGATCCTTTCGGCGGAATTCTGATACGCCGGACGCGGATCCTGCGAAAGCACTTCAGAAAGTCCGCATCGCAGACCGTCGGGGATCTTTTCTGCCGTTCCGTTGGAAAATTCCACTTTGAGCGGACCTATTGCCTCCTGTAAAGCAAATCCGCTTGATGCGTCGCCATGAGAATCGGTATAAGCAAGATATGGCTTTATATCGAATACAGGAGTCCCGTCCATAATATCGGCGCCGCTTATGTAAAGTGTCGGAGCTTCACAGCATTCAAGATCGATCTTTTCGAGTTTTACGGAAGAAAGTCCGATAGGATTCGGGCGGAAAGGCGATCTTGTGGCAAAAACGCCCATTCTTTTATTTCCTCCGAGTTTGGGAGGTCTGACTGTCGGAGACCAATCCTCACGGACAGTTCCCGAAAAGCCCCATAATACCCATATATGCGAAAAGCTTTCCAGACCTCTGACAGCCTCCGGTACACGGTATTCTGGCTCAAAAACTATCTTTGCGGGAAGTTCCGAAAGTCCGCTTTGCCTTGGTATCCCGAACTTTGAGCGAAACGGACTTACCACATGAGCTATAACTTTCATAGAATAAGTCATAATGTTTTTTCTCCGTATATTGAAACTGTGACCTTTTCGCCGCAGTTGGTGACCTCTGCGGTCAATTCCGTTTCTTCAAGCCACGAAAGAGCTTTGCTGTCAGTAACTATGACCGGACGGAAACCTTTTTTCCAAGAACCGGAATTTTCAACAAATATCCTGCATTTTTCACCGTCGGGATCTGTTCCTTCCAGCATATATCTTGCCGAAAGCAGTTCTTCACCGTTTTTGGAAATTTTCTGAGTATCAGTACCGCTGCCGACTACCCTTCCGCAGAAATATCTGCTTTCAGCCTTTCCCGTAAAAGGTATCATATGAATATCGGTATGTTTTCCGTGAACCGAAAATTCTCCTTCCAGCACAATATGTATCTCAAGAATTTTTTCCATATTCTCTCTCCCGCAAACAAAACAGACGCAATTCACATCATAAGCGCCTGTAGTTATCAGCCTTTGATATTATCGAACGGTATTTAGCAAAGTGGTCTGCCATAATGACAGACCATACGATCACTTTTTGAGATCCTTTATAAAATCTTTAAGCTTTGAATATGTTTCCTCACTGAGAATATGTTCCATTCTGCAAGCGTCCTCTTCGGCATTTTCTGCCGAAACTCCAAGATCGTCCATCAAAAAACTGCGCAGCAGAACATGACGCCCGTACACCTGTTCCGCCTTTGCAAGACCGGCTTCCGTGAGAACTATCTGACCATTTGCTTCAACCGTAATATAACCGTCCGCTTTAAGTATCCCGACCGCCCTGCTTATGCTGGGTTTTGAATAGCCGAGTTCGGTCGCAACGTCTATAGAACGGACAAACCCTGTTTTTCTGTGAAGTATCAGGATAGTTTCAAGATAATCTTCTCCCGATTCACGGATCGCCATAAAACTTCCTCCCCGATATGGAATTTATATTACTTTCCGGATCTTATATATTCGTCCATAGCCTTTGCCGCAGTTTTACCGGCACCCATAGCAAGAATTACCGTTGCAGCACCGGTAACGGCATCGCCTCCGGCAAAAACGCCCTTTCTTGAAGTAAGACCGTTCTCATCGGCAACAAAGCAGCCCTTGCGGTTCGTTTCAAGACCTTCGGTGGTATTTCTTATAAGAGGATTAGGAGAAGTTCCTATAGACATAATAACACAGTCAACGTCAAGTACAAATTCCGAGCCTTTTTTCTCTATAGGACTTCTTCTGCCGCTTTCATCGGGTTCGCCGAGCTCCATTTCGATACATTTCATACCGGTAACGAATTTATGCTCGTCGCCGAGGATCTCAACAGGATTATTAAGAGTTTTGAAAATGATGCCCTCTTCCTTGGCGTGTTCTATCTCCTCGTTACGGGCAGGCATTTCGGCTTCTCCGCGGCGGTAAACGATATATACGTTCTCAGCTCCGAGACGCTTGGCGCATCTTGCAGCGTCCATGGCAACGTTTCCTCCGCCTACGACAGCAACGTTCTTTGCGTGCTGTACCGGTGTATCTGAATCGTCGTTGTAAGCTTTCATAAGATTAACTCTTGTAAGGAATTCGTTAGCGGAATAAACTCCTTTAAGGTTCTCGCCCGGTATTCCCATAAATCTTGGCAGACCTGCTCCGGAACCTATAAAAACAGCCTCATATCCCTGTTCAAACAGTTCGTCTATGGTGATCGTCTTTCCTATTACCGTATTTGTATTCACAGTTACGCCAAGAGCCTTCAGACCTTCTATCTCCTTGCGCACTATAGCTTTCGGAAGACGGAATTCTGGTATTCCGTAAACAAGAACTCCTCCCGCAAGATGAAGTGCTTCATAGACCGTAACGTCATATCCCATTTTCGCAAGATCTCCGGCACAGGTAAGACCGGCAGGACCTGCTCCTATAACGGCAGCCTTGTGTCCGTTAGATACAGGTCTGGAAACCGTTCCGGAGTCGTGCTCATTATGCCAGTCGGCAACAAATCTTTCCAGACGTCCTATTCCGACCGGATCTCCCTTTATGCCGCGGACGCATTTTCCCTCACATTGAGATTCCTGCGGACATACTCTTCCGCATACGGCAGGAAGCGAACTTGACTGTGAGATCACTTCATATGCTCCCGCAAAATCACTTTCCGCAACCTTATGTATAAACGAAGGGATATCTATATTTACCGGACAGCCGCTGACGCATGGCTTATTTTTACAGTTAAGACATCTTGCAGCTTCATCGAGAGCCGTCTCTTCCGAGTAACCGAGTGCAACTTCCTTGAAATTTTTATTTCTGATATCCGGTTCCTGAGCCGGCATATCGTTCTTTTTAAGAGACATATTAGGCATTTTAACGCACCTTCCTTTCAGCGGTGATCAGGCATTTTTATAGAGATTGCAGACTTCTTCATGCTTGCTTCTCTCAAACGGTTTGTACATAGAGGCACGTTCCATGGCCTCGTCAAAATCCACCAGATGTCCGTCAAAATCAGGACCGTCAACACAAGCGAATTTTGTTTTTCCGTCCACGGTAAGCCGGCAGCCTCCGCACATTCCCGTACCGTCTATCATTATCGGGTTCATGGAAACGACGGTCTTTATGCCGTACTGTTTTGTAAGAGCACATACGAATTTCATCATTATCAGCGGACCTATTGCGATAACTTCATCGTATTTTTCTCCGCTTTCTATAAGCTGTTTCAATGCGTCCGTGACAAGTCCCTTTGTTCCGTAGGATCCGTCGTCGGTCATCATGCAGAGTTTATCCGAAACAGCGGAAAATTCTTCTTCCAGTATAACAAGATCCTTGTTTCTGAATCCGACTACCGAGTGTACTTCACAGCCCATTCTATGAAGTTTCTTAGCAATAGGATAAGCGATAGCGCAGCCAACGCCTCCGCCGACGACCGCTACTTTTTTCAGTCCTTCCGTATGGGAAGCGACTCCGAGAGGACCTACAAAATCCTGTATATATTCGCCTTCGTTCTTATGATTGAGCTTTTCGGTAGTTGCGC
>CANRJZ010000120.1 GCA_947631055.1 uncultured Clostridia bacterium
AGCGACAAGGGGCGCTGCCCCTTGACCCTGCGAGCTGGGCTCAGCTCGACCAGCTATTGTTTCTTACGTTTAGTGTGGTAAATTATCGTTTGAAGTTGGACTTTTTTGATTGTATAATTTTTACTAAAATTTAGCTTTTGACTATGATATTTTTGGTTAATCAGCCAAAATAATATTAAATATTATAAAACCTCTTGATTTTTACAGAAATACTGGTAAAATATAATTAGCACTCAAATTAAATGAGTGCTAACACATTAACAGGCAAAGTGCTAATTCATTCTTCCGAAGCGATCCGCACAGGAAAATTGAATATACACCAAATAACCGAAAGGAGTTTTTTATTATGACTATCAAACCACTTGCCGACAGAGTCGTCATCAAAATGACCGAAGCCGAGGAGACTACCAAGAGCGGTATAATCCTTGCCGGAAGCGCAAAGGAAAAACCCCAGATCGCAGAGATCGTTGAAGTGGGCCCCGGAGGCGTCGTTGACGGAAAGGAAGTAAAAATGTTCGTCAAGAAGGGACAGAAAGTACTCATTTCTAAGTACAGCGGAACAGAAGTAAAAGTAGACGGCGTTGAATATACTATCCTCCGTCAGGACGATATACTTGCTGTAGTTGAATAAAGTCAATGCATTATAATTATATTTGTAAAGGAGATAATTTATTATGGCTAAGGATATTATTTACGGTGAGGACGCAAGAAAGTCTTTGCAGGCCGGTATAAACAAGCTTGCCGATACCGTTAAGATCACTCTCGGACCTAAGGGCAGAAACGTTGTTCTTGATAAAAAGTTCGGCGCTCCGCTCATCACCAACGACGGTGTTACTATCGCAAAGGAGATAGAACTTGAGGACGCTTTCGAGAATATGGGCGCTCAGCTCGTAAAGGAAGTTGCTACAAAGACCAATGATGCCGCCGGAGACGGTACTACTACCGCTACACTGCTCGCACAGGCTCTTATCCGCGAGGGTATGAAAAATATTGCTGCCGGAGCTAATCCTATGATAGTAAAGAAAGGTATGGCAAAGGCCGTTGATACTGCCGTAGAGGCTATAAAGGCAAATTCCAAGGAGGTTGCAGGTTCCGCCGAGATCGCAAATGTTGCGGCTATCTCCGCTGCCGATGAGGACGTAGGAAAGCTTATTGCCGACGCTATGGAAAAAGTTACCGCAGACGGCGTTATCACTATCGAAGAATCCAAGACGGCGGAAACATATTCCGAAGTCGTTGAAGGAATGCAGTTCGACCGCGGATATATCACTCCTTATATGGTCACGGACACCGATAAAATGGAAGCTGTCATCGACGATGCTTACATTCTTATTACCGATAAGAAAATTTCCTCTATTCAGGAAATACTTCCTCTTCTCGAACAGATCGTTCAGAGCGGCAAGAAGCTTGTTATCATCGCTGAGGATATCGAGGGCGAGGCTCTCTCCACACTTATCGTAAATAAGCTCCGCGGAACATTCACATGCGTTGCCGTAAAGGCTCCCGGATTTGGCGACAGAAGAAAGGAAATGCTTCAGGATATCGCGATCCTTACAGGCGGTCAGGTCATTTCCGAGGAAGTAGGTCTCGAACTCAAGGATACCGAGGTAGCTCAGCTCGGACGCGCTAAGCAGGTCAAGGTAACTAAGGAAAATACCATAATCGTTGACGGCGCAGGCGATAAGAAGGCTATCAAGGATCGTATCGGTCAGATCAAGACCCAGATCGAGTCCACAACTTCCGATTTCGACAAAGAAAAGCTTCAGGAAAGACTTGCCAAGCTCAGCGGCGGCGTAGCCGTTATCAAAGTCGGCGCTGCTACAGAGATAGAAATGAAGGAAAAGAAACTCCGTATCGAGGACGCTCTTGCAGCTACCAAGGCTGCTGTTGAAGAAGGTATCGTAGCCGGCGGCGGAACAGCATATGTAAACGCTATGCCTGCTGTTTCAAAGCTCACTTCCTCACTGTCCGGAGATGAAAAGACAGGTGCTGCTATCGTTCTCAAGGCTCTTGAAGAACCCGTTCGTCAGATAGCTGCAAATGCAGGCCTTGAAGGAAGCGTTATTCTTGATAAGATAGTACGTTCCAGAAAGGTCGGTTATGGATTTGACGCTTATAATGAAGTATTCGGAGATATGATACCTGCCGGAATTGTCGATCCTACAAAGGTAACACGTTCGGCTCTCCAGAATGCGGCTTCCGTAGCGGCAATGGTCCTCACGACAGAGAGCCTTGTTGCAGACATCAAGGAGGAAACTCCTGCTGCTCCCGCAATGCCCGCAGGCGGAATGTATTGATATTGACGTTGATATTTAACGATAAAAGGCGGAAGAGATATTCTCTTCCGCCTTGTTTTGTAAAAAATATTGTCAGGGGATAGCGTTCCCCTAAAATTTTTGAAACTGCTGCATAAGAAAAACGGTATGCTTTGCTCGTTTGTCTTATGTAGCTTTTATTGCAGACCAAAGCTGATGGACAGAGCGCTGTCAACTTTTGTCATAGCTGTAGGGTCAAGTTCACCCATTCGTTCTTTAAGCCTTTTTTTGTCGATGGTCCTTATCTGTTCAAGAAGTACGATACTGTCCTTCTGAAGGCCGCATTTATCGGCGTTCAGCTCAATATGCGTCGGAAGTTTGGATTTGTCGCGCTGACTGGTGATAGCAGCTGCGATCACCGTAGGACTATGCTTGTTCCCAACGTCATTCTGAACGATCAGGACGGGACGTATCCCGCCTTGCTCCGAGCCCACTACAGGACTCAGGTCCGCATAATAGATCTCTCCCCTTTTTACTGACATTCCATACACTCCTACTTTACCGAGTTTGCGGCTGTTTTCGGGAAATCGCCGCCGTATGGTATTATTGTTGACGATTTTTTCAAAAATAATCACTGCCGGTAAATTTTGTGTTTTTGTAAAAGCACATTTTCTTCCGGCATTAACATTATATGCGGGGAATGCAAAGCGGTTCAGACATAAGATCTCCCCCGTCCGAAGGAACAGGCGGGGGAGACTGTCATCAATATTCATAAACTCCTATTACTTTTAGGTCACTTGATCTTGCGGCAATTATCCTTCCCTTGCTGATAACGTAAAGGCGGTCTCCGCTTATCTGTCCTCTTTCAAAAACGGAACTGTCGTCTATATCCGTATATTCTATAACGCCTTTTCTTGAAAAACCTGTGCTTTCGTCATAGCCGAAAACATAGTAATTATTTTTCGTACCGAATTCGGTATGACTGTAAACGGGAACGCCTATCATACCGTTTTCCGGATCCACCAGCGCGGCTCTTCTGTCGTCAAAAGCCTTTGAAAAAATTTCTGTTTCTTCTTCCGCAAAAGAGATGCTGCCGGTTTCGGCGCCGCTTTGGGCGTCATACATTGTCAGGACAGCGCCGCCCGATCCCGCCCTGCCTAAGCTGAGCAGCAATTTATCGGAATAGCTGTAAAGATATGACGAACTTACGATAGGGGATCCTATAAGCGAAGGAGGGCAGGACGAAAGATCCAATACTGCTGAAGAGATCTTTTCTCCGTTTTCAAAGATCCTTGCATAATTTCCTTCAAATCTGACGGAAACAGCGTCAGCTCCGGGGAAAAGCTGTCCTGCGCTGTTGATGACCGTAAGGGATCTGTCAAGGACATACACCGAAACGGAGCGGGTATTGTTTTCGTCCGCAGTCATAGTTGCTATGCGGAAATTACCGCCGTATTCGCTTATGCTTTTCTGACCGAGCACGATCCCCTCAACGGAACCGCTGGTGCGGTATTTTATACCGTCTGCGGACAGATCAAAGGCGGATATGACGCTGTATTCCTTATCTTTTTTGCCTGTTCCGACTACATAAAGCGTTTCTGCCGAACAGTATACGTTTTTTCCGGAGCCCAACACCGCTTTTGCCGAACCGAAAGTTCCTGCGCCGATATCGATCTCGGAAACTACCGCATAATCGGTATTGTTTGCACCTGCCGGAACGGTGATATCTTCCGCCGCAAGGAAAAATTTTTCCCCATTAATATAATAGGCAGGAACAAAGCTGTCAAGATCTGATTGCTCGTCCAGAGGCTTTGTCTGGTAATCGGAATATGCCGTGACCATATAAAGCTTTCCGTCAACAAGCCTTGAAGCTGTGTAGCTGCCGTTTTGTCTGTATGAAAACCTGTGCATCGGGTGCTCAGGGTCCTTTAAATTGTAAATGTCAACCGCAGTATTTATGCGGCTGACATTCTTTTGGAAGGTTCCGTTGCCTTCCGACGTAAAATTCTGTATATCAGAACCTGTTTTTTCATTGGTGAGCATCTTGCCTGGACTGTCGGAATTGTATGATGCCGGCTGGATAGTGTCGGGATCGCTTGCTGGAACATCGGATCCCGTTGGAGAGATATCGGCATTATCCGGAGCTGCGCCTTTTTCCGTGCGGCGTTCTCCTGTCTCAGTGGAGACTATCACTACATTATCGCCTTCGATATATACTTCGATAGGCGGATCGAGCGAACATTCTATTTCCGAGACGACTTCCATCGTTTCAAGGGAAACGATATAAAGGGTCTTGTCTTTCAGACAGTACATATAACTGTCATCGCATTTAACGATATCCGCTTCCGACACGCTGACGTTCAGACCGTCATAATCGGTGAAATCATAAGCGGAAATATCGGGAGGAGTTTCCGTTACAGATGTTCCGGAATGTTCTATCGGCTGACCGTCGGAAGGAGATTCTTCTTCAATGGTCGTGTCATCTCCGTATCCGTCCGACTGACGGCGGTCACTGCTTCCGTTAAGATAGATATCCGTGTATATGTTATACAGATCGTCATACGAATTGGGCGATACCGCTTCGTACTCTATACGTTCCTCGATCTGCTGGCTTTCCTCTCTGCTGCCGTTGTACATTATCATTCCGACCGTAAAAACGGCGCAAGCGGCAGTAGCAGCTGCAGTTCTCATAATAATAGTACGGCGTTGTGCATAGGCGTTGGAGGAAAGTTTTATATTTTTCTTTTCCGCTCCGGCATGAGACTGCGAATTATTTGCTTTGAGCATGGCTGCTATATTCTGAGGCAAGAGTTCATCGGGAACCTCAGCCTCATTGATAAGCTCGTTCAATCTTTCTTCAAATTTCACAAATTCCGACCTCCTTTCTTTCAGCGTTCTTCGAGCATTTTTTTCAGTTTTATTTTTGCTCTTGCCGCCTTTGATCTTACGGTATTTGCAGATGATCCCGTGATCCTGGCGATCTCCTCGCTGGTATAGCCTGAAACGACGCTCAATGATAAAACAAGTCTTTCGTCCTCGTTCAGCTTTTTGAATTCCTCCATTATCTCTAATCCGCCGTAATTTATTTCTCCGGCTTTCTTTTGTTCTACACTGTCGAGATCTTCAAGATCATCAATGCTTGTGAGGTGATCCCGATTCTTTATATATTCCCTCTGTTTTCTTTTTATTTTTACAGTAAGGATACGGATCATCCACGCCTTGAATGCGTTTTCATCTCTTAATTTTTTTATGGAGGTATATGCTTCCAGAACCGTGTCGCTAACCACATCGGAAGCGTCGTGCTGATTTTTAAGGTTTACAAGAGCAATGTGGTACAGCTCTCTGTATACTGTTGAATACAATTCGGCGAATGCGTCCGCGTCGCCGTCCCGAGCTTTTTTTACGCACTGGGAGAAATCTGTATCCATTTTATAACATCACCTCTCAACCGCTCTTTTTATTTCGTGTTGATAATGACATTATACCACATTTTTTCTTCCCTTAAAAGACCTGTCATTAAAGTAGTGGCAAAAAAAGCTCGTTTTGTTGCATTGCCCTTTAAGCTTTGGAGTATTGCACAAAAAAACTAAGCAACAGCCATCATTAAAGGCAATTTTGCACAAAACGAGCAATTCAAATCATTATCAACTTATATACCGGACATATTCTGAAATACCATTATACCACTTTATTATCGGAATTTCAACCGTTTAATGTAAAAAAGTTAAAAAAGCCGCTCGGTTTTATATTTTAACCGCCCCAATTTGTGCGAACAGCACAAAAAAGCCCCTATGGAAAAATAAATTAAGAAACGAACTG
>CANRJZ010000121.1 GCA_947631055.1 uncultured Clostridia bacterium
GTTAAGATATAAAGATTTACCTCCAAACATATCCGCCCCCTTGAGGGGGCTATATATTTTAACGATCTATTATTTAACTTACTTTGGGGGTGATATGCGTGCAGGCTCAGCCTGCATCTCAACTCTCAACACTTTGCAGACTGTTCTTTAAAACAAAAAGCCCCTTATCTGCATTGAATTGCAGATAAGAGGCTTGCTCTTTTTTATCAGATATTATCAGACTACCGTAGGCGCAGGAGCCGTGTGCTCGGAAACTGTTTCATTCTTGATAAGCTGAATGTTATTGTAAACGTCCATACCCGTTCCGGCAGGAATAAGCTTACCGATAATAACATTTTCCTTGAGTCCCTGAAGATGATCGCTCTTGCCCTTGATAGCCGCATCTGTAAGCGCCCTTGTGGTCTCCTGGAAAGAAGCGGCGGACAGGAAGCTGTCCGAATTGGAGGACGCCTTTGTGATACCCTGAAGAACAGGAACGGTCGTAGCAAGTGAAAGTCCTTGCTCTCCCGCATCTATGCGCCTCTGTATACCAGCGTTTATCTCGTCTATTTCCCGCTTGTCGATAAGTGAGCCGGGGAGCAGATAGCTTGAACCGCTTTCTTCGATCTTCACCTTGCGCAGCATCTGACGTACTATAACTTCAATGTGCTTGTCGTTGATGTCAACGCCCTGTAAACGGTATACTTTCTGAACTTCCGTAATAATGTAGTTCTGAACAGCCTGCTGACCGTTTACAGCCAGAATATCTCCCGGATTGATAGAACCCTCCGTGAGCGGTGCGCCCGCTTCAACGGTATCGCCCTCATGGACCTTTATCTTGTATCCGTAAGGAACAGGATAATATTCTTCCGCACCGGTCTCAGGATCGGTTATTATAATGTTGCGTATCTTCTTGATCTCTTCCATGCGGACCGTGCCGGCAACTCTCGAAATGATAGCTGCATTCTTGGGACGTCTGCTCTCAAACAGTTCTTCAACACGGGGAAGACCCTGCGTTATATCTTCCGCAGAAGCGATACCGCCCGTGTGGAAGGTTCTCATTGTAAGCTGTGTACCCGGTTCGCCGATGGACTGTGCAGCGATTACGCCGACTGCCTCGCCGACAGCTACAAGATTGTTGTTTGCAAGGTTTGCACCGTAGCATTTTGCACATACTCCGTGTTTGGCTTTGCAATTGAGAACGGAGCGTATTTTTACTCTTTCAACGCCGCTGTCTACTATCTTCTGAGCGTCAGAGTCGGTTATGAGCTTTGTATGGCTCATAATAAGATCGCCCGTATCGGGATCTCTCAGATCTTCAAGCAGATAACGTCCTATAAGACGTTCCTTGAGAGGTTCGATCATTTCATTGCCGTTTCTGATCGTATAAATTTCTATGCCCTCGTCCGTTCCGCAGTCCTCTTCACGGATTATAACATCCTGAGAAACATCAACGAGACGTCTTGTAAGATAACCGGAGTCAGCCGTTCTTAGAGCCGTATCGGCAAGACCCTTTCTTGCACCTCTGGAAGCGATAAAGTATTCCAGAATGTTAAGACCTTCACGGTAATTCGCACGGATAGGCATTTCAATCGTCGCACCGGAAGTATTGGCGATCAGTCCGCGCATTCCCGCAAGCTGACGTATCTGGCTGATACTTCCGCGGGCGCCGGAATCCGCCATCATAAAGATAGGATTATACTTGTCAAGACCGCTCTGGAGAGCGTCGGTAACATCGTCCGTGGCTTGGTTCCATATGCTGATAAATCTCTTTGATTTTTCAGCCGCGGAAATGAAACCTCTCTTGTAAAGCTTGTTGATCTTTTCTACCTGAGCGTCAGCGTCGGCAAGTATCTCCTTTTTCTTTTCAGGGATCTTTGCGTCGCATACCGCAACGGTTATTGCCGCTCTTGTGGAGAATTTGAAGCCCAGAGCCTTTATCTTGTCAAGGACTTCCGAAGTCGTAGTCGTTCCATGTATGCGGATACATCTTTCGATTATATCGGAAAGCTGTCCTTTCTTTACAAGGAAGTCTATTTCAAGATCAAACTGCTTATCGGAATTGGTCCTGTCAACATAGCCGAGGTTCTGCGGGATATTCTCGTTGAAGATTATTCTTCCCACCGTGCAGTCTATGAGTTTGGATACCGTTCTTCCGCCGATATCCTTGGAGATCCTTACCTTGATAGGAGCGTGTATGGATACAACGCCCTCGCTGTAAGCCATAAGAGCCTCATTGACATCGCGGAATACTTTTCCTGCGCCTTTTTCGGTGTAATTGCCGTTTTCGTCCTTATCGTCCTTCTTCATTGTCAGATAGTATGAGCCGAGAACCATATCCTGAGAAGGAACGGCAACAGGACGTCCGTCCGACGGTTTAAGAAGGTTATTCGCAGCAAGCATAAGAAATCTTGCTTCTGCCTGTGCTTCCGCCGAAAGAGGAAGGTGTACTGCCATCTGGTCGCCGTCAAAGTCGGCGTTATAAGCGGTACAAACCAGCGGGTGGAGTTTCAGCGCGCGTCCTTCAACAAGTATAGGCTCAAATGCCTGTATACCCAGTCTGTGGAGCGTAGGAGCACGGTTCAGGAGAACAGGGTGATCCTTGATAACGTTTTCCAGAGCGTCCCATACGTCATTTTCGGCTCTGTCCACCTTTTTGCGGGCGGATTTGATATTTGTAGCCTTGCCTGTATCAACAAGGCGCTTCATAACAAAGGGTTTGAAAAGTTCAAGAGCCATTTCCTTAGGAAGACCGCACTGGAACATTTTCAGCTCAGGACCTACGACGATTACCGAACGTCCTGAATAGTCAACACGTTTTCCGAGAAGGTTCTGACGGAAACGTCCCTGCTTACCTTTAAGCATATCGGAAAGAGATTTAAGGGCGCGGTTATTGGGACCGGTGACCGGTCTGCCGTGTCTGCCGTTGTCGATAAGGGCGTCGACCGCTTCCTGAAGCATTCTCTTTTCGTTCCTGATTATGATATCGGGAGCTTCCAGTTCAAGCATTTTCTTGAGACGGTTATTTCTGTTGATAACACGTCTGTAAAGATCGTTAAGATCGGAAGTTCCGTATCTTCCGCCGTCCAGCATTATCATAGGACGGATATCCGGCGGAATGACCGGAAGTATGTTTATTACCATCCATTCGGGCTTATTGCCTGACAGACGGAATGCTTCGATTATTTCCAGTCTTTTGAGGAGCTTGATCTTTTTCTGTCCCGGAGGAAGGTCGCTGAGTTCTTCTTTAAGCTCATTTGAAGCCCATACAAGGTTGTTTATCCATTTTTCCTTGTCGGCGATCTCGTCAAATTCGCCGGAAGCATTGGCTGTACCGATATTCTCAAAGAAAACTCTCTCAATGTAATATGAGCCTGTTTCAACGGATATCACCGGAGCTCCCGCTTCGATCTGACGTCTGTTATACGGAAGTATCTCTTCCTTATATTTTATTCTTGAGACCACGTCGCCGACGCTGTATTCTTCGTTCTCGCCGTTATCCGTGATAACATAGCAGCGCTTTGCAAGGAAATCTTTGATCTTTTCCTCGCTTATGCCGGTGATCTTTTCAAATTCCGATATATACTTGCATATAAAGTTGTCGTATCTATCGTGGCTGTATTCCTCAAGAAGTTCCTGGATAGCCTCCGCGCCCATTTCGGCAACGAAATCGTCCTCATACTTCTCTCTCATATCCGCATATTCCTTTTCGGAAAGGAGCTGTTTCTTGAGGAGTTCGGTATTTCCCGGATCGGTAACTATATACTTGGTGAAATAAAGCACTTCTTCAAGCCGCTTCTGAGATACCTCGATGACCTGACCGATCCTCGAAGGAGTACCCTTGAAGTACCATATGTGAGAAACGGGAGCAGCCAGTTCGATATGGCCCATACGTTCACGGCGCACCTTGGAGCGTGTTACCTCAACACCGCAGCGATCGCATATCTTTCCCTTGAAGCGTATCTTCTTATATTTTCCGCAGTGACATTCCCAGTCCTTCTGCGGTCCGAATATCCTTTCGCAGAACAGACCGTCCCGCTCCGGTTTCTGTGTTCTGTAGTTGATGGTCTCCGGCCTTGTTACCTCTCCGTGGGACCATTCCCTGATCTGCTCAGGAGAAGCAAGACCTATTTTAATAGATTCAAAGGTATTGAATTCCAAATATAACACTCCTTTTTAAAGGTTGATCGTTTCATTCAGAAATGAAGTCCCGTCCCGCGTCAGAAGCGGGACGAAACAGAGTGTTTTGTCTCAGACCAGATCATCGTCGAAGGAAAAATCTTCTCCTTCTTCATCTTCTTCGTCGTCATCGCTTTCATCGTCAAAATCGTCGAAATCGTCGTCTTCATCTTCGTCCTCGTCCTCAAGAGAGAAACCTTCGTCAAAGTCGCCTTCTTCGATAAGAAGATCCATATCCTCCGCGTCCGAAACGGGCTGAGGAATGATATCCTCATCATCTTCAAAGCTTTGCTTGAGGTCGATCTCTTCGTTGTTTCCGTCAAGGACCTTAACGTCCAGACCAAGGGACTGGAGTTCCTTTACAAGCACCTTGAAGGATTCGGGTATGCCCGGCTTAGGAACGTTCTGACCCTTTACTATAGCCTCATATGTCTTTACACGTCCGACGGTATCGTCTGACTTGACGGTGAGTATTTCCTGAAGGGTATAAGCCGCGCCGTAAGCTTCCAGCGCCCATACTTCCATTTCGCCGAAACGCTGACCGCCGAACTGAGCCTTACCGCCCAGAGGCTGCTGCGTTACCAGTGAATAAGGACCTACCGAACGCGCGTGGATCTTATCGTCAACAAGGTGGTGCAGTTTAAGGTAATACATATATCCGACGGTGACCGGATTATCGAACTTGTCGCCGGTACGTCCGTCATAAAGAACGGTTTTTCCGTCCTCACTCATTCCCGCCGCCTTGAAGCACTCGCGTATATCTTCCTCGTGAGCGCCGTCAAATACGGGAGTCATTATCTTCCAGCCAAGTTTCTTTGCAGCCATTCCAAGGTGGACTTCAAGCACCTGACCGATGTTCATACGCGAAGGAACGCCCAGCGGGTTAAGAACTATATCCAGCGGAGTTCCATCCGGCAGGAAAGGCATATCCTCGGTTTTAAGGATACGTGAAACAACGCCCTTGTTTCCGTGACGTCCCGCCATTTTGTCGCCGACCGATATCTTACGCTTCTGAGCGATATAGCAGCGGACGAGCATATTTACTCCGGGAGCAAGCTCCTCGGAATTTTCTCTTGTGAATACTTTTACGTCAATGATAACGCCTGCTTCGCCGTGAGGCACTTTAAGGGAGTTATCCCTTACTTCCCTTGCCTTTTCACCGAATATTGCCCGGAGAAGCCTTTCCTCGGCGGTAAGTTCTGTCTCGCCCTTAGGCGTTACCTTTCCTACAAGGATATCGCCCGCACGGACTTCCGCGCCGATGCGGATTATACCTCTTTCGTCAAGGTCTTTGAGAGCGTCCTCACCGACATTGGGGATATCTCTTGTTATCTCTTCCGGTCCAAGCTTTGTATCACGGGATTCTATCTCATATTCCTCGATATGCACCGAAGTATATATATCCTCGCGTACAACACGCTCGTTAAGGAGAACAGCGTCCTCGTAGTTGTAGCCTTCCCATGTCATAAAGCCTATGAGAGCGTTCTTGCCGATAGAAATTTCGCCGTTGCTGGTAGCCGGACCGTCCGCAAGGACCTGACCGACGCTTACTCTTTCGCCCTTATCAACGATAGGACGCTGATTGACACAAGTTCCCTGGTTGGAACGTTTGAATTTTATGAGCTTGTAGGTGTGAAGAGCGCCTGTGCCTTCCTTAATGACGATCTCGTCGGCGGAAACGCGGTCCACAACGCCGTCATGCTTGGATATCACGCACACGCCGGAATCAACGGCGGATTTGTATTCCATACCCGTTCCGACTATAGGAGCTTCCGTTTTGAGAAGAGGCACTGCCTGACGCTGCATGTTCGAGCCC
>CANRJZ010000122.1 GCA_947631055.1 uncultured Clostridia bacterium
ATATGGATCGATCTTCTTTTCCGTACTGTCCGTACCCCATGTTTTGGACATTATCTCCTTTGTGATCTTGCGGCTGATGTAGTGATAACTGCCGCTGCACATCAGTTTTTCGTGAAGCTGCCCGGAACTTTCACTTACCATAAAGAATTCCCGCGTTATCTTGTCCATGTCGCGGGGACGTTCCAGACCCTGCGTGCGCTCGATGAAATTCTTTGCCATTTCGTTCTGCATTTCAAGCAAAAGATCGTCCAGAGAATTATAGTGCAGATAAAATGTTTTTCGGTTGATCCTTGCACGTTCCGTCAGTTCCTTTATTGTAATTTTATCGTAATCCATTTCGCATATCATTTCTTCAAATGTACTGCGGATCGCTTCTTTTGTGCGGATAACCCGCAGATCTTCTTTTTTGTTGTCTTTCATAACGATACCTCCCGATGTTTATATTATCTTCATTATAAACTATATGTGTGTAAAAGTCAATACGTGTGTATTTTTACACATTTTTTAATAAATGCGGCATAAGCTACACTTAATTTAAAAATGATGTGGAATTCAGCTGACAAAAGGTGTATAATATTTATAGGTATTTATATTTGCGGCAATATCGCTAAAGACAGCCCAGCAAAATTGCCGTCCGAAAATGGCTTGATAAATCAATAAAAATAAGGAGGAAAAACTATGTCTGATCATTTTGGAAAAGAAACACCGAAGCTTGGATTTGGTCTTATGCGGCTGCCTAAAAAGGGTCTGCGCACAGACATCGAGCAGGTCAAAAAGATGGTCGATCTGTTTATGGAAGCAGGATTTACATACTTTGACACTGCTTTTGTTTACGGAACATCGGAACAGGATATCAAAAAAGCGCTTGTTGACCGCTATCCGAGAGATTCCTATACCCTTGCAACAAAACTCAACGCATTTATGATGTGTCACGACGAAAAAAGCGCAAAGGAGCAATTTTACAAAAGCCTTGAACGCACAGGCGCGGGATATTTTGACTATTACTTATTGCACGCGCTCATGGATCTCAATTACAAAAAATACGACAAATATCACATCTGGGATTTTGTAAAGGAGCAGAAAGAAAAAGGACTTATCAAAAATTTCGGTTTTTCATTCCATGCAGGACCGGAACTTCTGGACAAGCTTCTTACCGAACATCCGGAAGTGGACTTTATCCAGCTTCAGCTCAATTATGCCGACTGGAACGACCCTACAGTAAATTCCCGCTTGAATTATGAAATGGCAAGAAAACACGGGAAATCCATTGTTGTTATGGAGCCTGTAAAAGGCGGTAAATTAGCAGACCCGCCGAAGGAAGTCAAAAAGCTGTTTTCTGCTTATGCGCCGGATATGTCTCCCGCGTCATGGGCAATACGCTTTGTGGCGTCCCTGGACGGTATTATCACCGTTCTTTCGGGAATGTCAAACATAGCGCAAATGGAAGATAATCTTTCCTATATGAAAAACTTCAAGCCGCTTAATGAAGAGGAGCAGAAAATTATCCGTGAGGCACAAAAGATACTCAGGAGGTCTGCGGAAATTCCCTGCACCGCCTGTCACTACTGCACTGACGGCTGCCCGAAACAAATTCCAATTCCCGACATTTTTGCCGCTGCAAATCTACAGCTTGGAAACGGTCAGACTGCACAGGCAAAGGAACGCTATTCAGCAATAACGGAGGGACACCGTGCTTCCGACTGTATCGGCTGCAAACAGTGCGAAAACGCCTGCCCTCAGCATTTGAAAATTACGGAATTTTTGAAACAGTGTGCTGAAATGTTGGAGAAATAAAGGAGAAATTTGCGATGATCTTTAAAAAGCGGAAAATTTGATCTTCGCATAAAATAGGAAAAAATGAAAATGGCAAAAATACTGCAAAAGGACAATTCGGATAATTCTGCAATATACTGCCGATAATGTGAAAACCTGCAAATAAAATTTCAAAATATCACAAATTAAAATCTGCCGGCCTTATAATAAGATCGGCAAATTTTTTATTTGACAAATATGTATTTTTATGGTATGCTCATACTATGGTATTTAACAGACATATAGGGATATTTATAAGTGTTGAGAGTTAAGAGCTGAGATACAGACTGATCCTGCACGCATATCACCCCAAAGCAAGTTAAATAACAGATCGTTAAAATATACAGTCCCATCAAGGGGACGGATATATTTGAAGGTAAACTTTTATATTATGATTTGCAGATGATCTGGCGGATTATGAGATACTTATGACATATTTTAAAGACGAACTTAACGGAACGCGGAACGGCGGGGAATGAATACGCCCGGCCGCAGAAACGAATAGATATCAAATAAATACGCAGGAGGAGAAAAATATGATCACATTTATCATTGCACTGCTTGTTTTGATAGCAGGATATCTTATCTATGGACGCATAGTTGAAAAAATCGTCGCTCCAAGCGACGCTCCCACACCGGCTATGGCTCACCCCGACGGAGTGGACTTTACGCCTATGAAGAAGTGGCGGGTATTTTTGATCCAGCTTCTTAATATAGCCGGAACGGGTCCTATCTTCGGACCGCTTATGGGCGCGGTATTCGGACCTGTGGTGTTTTTGTGGATAGTGCTGGGATCCATACTCGGCGGTGCTGTGCATGATTATCTGTCAGGAATGGCGTCGGTAAGAAATGACGGCGATTCCATATCGGAGATCGTCGGCAAATATCTCGGCACGGCGGCAAAACAGGTCATGCGTATTTTTTCCGTCGTCCTGCTTGTGTGCGTAGGTGCGGTATTCACGACAAGCCCTGCGGGTCTGCTCGCGCGGCTTACGCCCGATTTTATGAATACCACATTCTGGATAATAGTCATAATGGCGTATTATGTTCTGGCAACGCTGCTTCCCATAGACAAGGTCATAGGAAAGCTCTATCCCGTGTTCGGCGTTGTGCTTATGTTTATGGCGGTCGGGATAATAGGCGGGCTTGTATTCGGAGGCTATATGCTTCCCGAACTTACTGCCGGTACTCTTGCCAATCTGCACCCTGACGGAAAGCCGATCTGGGCATATATGTTCGTCACGGTGGCATGCGGAGCGGTATCGGGCTTTCATTCCACGCAGTCGCCCATGATGGCAAGGTGCATCGAAAGCGAAAAGCAGGGACGTATGATCTTCTACGGCGCAATGCTTGCAGAAGCCGTTATCGCCCTTGTGTGGGCAGCGGCAGGTCTCGGATTTTACGGTGATACGAAAAATTTGTCCGAGGCTCTCACATCGCTCGGTCAGTCGGGGGTGGTTTATGATATTTCGACGGGAGTGCTCGGCAAGGTCGGCGGAGCGCTGGCTGTCATAGGCGTGGTCGTCTGCCCGATCTCTACGGGAGACACGGCGTTCCGCAGCGCACGGCTCACGCTTGCGGACTGGCTGGATCTGGATCAGTCAAGCCTTGGAAAAAGGCTCGTTTTAGCAATCCCACTTATCGGAGCGGCCGCTGTTCTGACGCAGATCGATTTTAACGTCATCTGGCGGTATTTTTCCTGGTCAAATCAGACGCTGGCTATGATCGTGCTGTGGGCGATGTCTGTCTATCTGGTCCAAAATGCAAAAAAAGAGTGGTATTCCCTGATCGCGGCAGCTCCGGCGGCGTTTATGAGCGCGGTCTCCGTCACATATATCCTAATGGCGGACGAAGGATTCGGACTTTCCACAAAAATAGCCTATCCTGCGGGAATTGCGGCGGCAGCTGTTCTGCTTGTTATATTTTTTGTGTATATGATACGTTCGGTACGTGCAAAACAGCATGAACTGTCATAATGCCGACCGTTCTTTTCGCTGAACGAATAAAAGGCTGTATCACAACAAAGTATTGACTTTTGCGAAAAAATATTAATAACAAGAGCTGTTCCCGCGCTCCTTTCTCCAAATGTTTCTTTTGCTTGAGCTTTGGAGGTAATTTAAAATAAAAAGAAAACTTGTTACGATCTTGGTGTTATCGGCGGCTTTGACAATGTTGGCGGGCTGCAGCAATACAAATGAAAATACTCAGGCAGATTTAGAAAGCGATATGGTCATTACCGAAAACACATCTGCTATAACCGAAAGCGAGTCAAAACAGGAAATTACTTCTTCCGCCGAAACACAGAAAGAAAACGCTCCCGAAACATCTGCGGAAAATACCGAAGCTGCATCCGCTTCGCCTGTTGAGTATGCTGAAATTGAAATGCCCGTTCCATTTGTAAATTAAGATCATGATCTCAATGCGGAATTTTACTCAACTGTCAGCCTTAAGCTTGGGTATATTGATATGAGCTTTGTTGATATGGTAGGTGTTGATGAGTTTGAAAGCCGGCTTAACAGCACAAGCAGTTCTAAAAGCGAATTAACATCTGTTGGTGAAGCTGCTAACCTTTATTCGTTTATCAAGCACTTTAACATACCCGGCGATCTTGTTCGGGAAAATCTCGTAAAAATGAGAAATGGGTCTGCCGATGACGATTTTATAAGATAATTTCCGCTTTTGCGATATTCACTTCCTGCTGCATTCATAAAAATTATCTTTCTTTATCTCGCAATATTTTTTCCATAACAATAAAACCGTCATTATTTTTTCTTTTGTAGGAACGATATTCTTCCGTATTTTCAAAAACTTTTTCAATGACGGGAGAACCGTTTTCCCACACCTTATATTCTTTGGGAATATATCCGCATTCCATATAGAATTTTTCAACATATCCTCCAGCCGAACCGATCGACACAAACGATGCGCCGTAATTTTCAGCCGCTTTTTCAAAGTGCTTCATAAGATGTTTCCCAATGCCGTTTTTTTGAAACGGCTCTTTTACTGCTATTCCGTCAAGAACAAAGGAGCCGTCATTTAACGGTCTTTTCCAGCCGAAACAAATGCCTATGACTTCATTGCTGAAAACAGCCGCCAAAAAAGTTTGCGGATAAATTTCCTGCTGTATTTTCATTTTTTGTCTGTCGCTGCCGGGAAGATATTCGGCGGCGAGAGAATAGAAATTTTCCGATATTTTTTCGTTAAGCGTAATTATTTTCAAATCTTCGTACATATTATATCACCCTTTTTATAAGAACAAATAACTTACAAAATTAATCATCTTCTTTTTCATAATATTTACAATCGCCATTTTCTAATAATATTTTAGGAGGTTTCTCATTTGGATATTCATATTTTTTACAACTTGCTTTATGATATTCATTTGAGAAAATAGTTTCTCCAATTTTATATTTACAATCTTTACATTTTATTTCATCGCTTGGAGAAACACAACCAAAAAGTTCTTTATTATTCATTTTATACCTTCTTTATATTATAATATACCTATTTTATTATAACATATATTTTTTTAAATGCAAATAATTATTTTTGATCTGTCACGCTTTAACACAAGCGTAGAAAAGCCATATGACTTTTAAAAATTCAGGGGCAAACCGCCCCTGAACACCACACTTTAATTTTAATATGTCTTACATCAAAAAGTAATCTGCAATAGCGATCCAACAAGTAAACGATTGTCAGCATTGGAAATTCGGTCAAAAGCCTTTTAATACAAACCGTAAATATCTTATTGATAAAGACTATGATACAGTTTCAAACTATTGACAAATAACGTTCTGTGTGCTATAATAAAAATTAATTCCAAAAGGAAAATACCTGATGAAAAGATATATGTCCGGTATATTCTTAGAAAGCCGTGAATTTATGAAACTATCAAAAAGCAACCGCTTCTATGCTTTTTTTATTATAATAATAGCAATAGTCATTTTTTTAGCAATATACGTGTATTCCATTGTAACCGGCAATATCCTCGAAGACGCGGCAGTCAGCAACATCAGGGAAGTTGCTGTGCACGACCGTAATACAATTACGATGTTTATTGAATATAATTGGAAAAATCAGCAGCGTATCGGCGAAAGACTGAAGCGGAA
>CANRJZ010000123.1 GCA_947631055.1 uncultured Clostridia bacterium
ATATGGACAGCGCTACCGGCGACTCGATCGCAAAGAATATGGCAGCCAAAGAATATGACGTTATCTTTGCCATAGCCACCCCCGCGGCCATATCCGCCTATGCAGCGGCTGCAAACACCGATATCCCCGTTGTATTCTGCGCCGTATCCGATCCCGTGGCAGCCGGACTTGTAGACGATGTTGCCGCTCCCGGAGGAAACTGCACAGGAACTGCCGATATGCTGGATTTTGACGCTCAGACCGATCTGATTATGGCTCTTCAGCCTGACGTAAAGAAAATAGGCGTTCTTTACACCACCAGTGAAGCAAATTCCGTTTCACATCTTGCTACTCTCAAAGAGATCGCCGGACCAAAGGGTCTTGAGATAGTTGAACAGGGCGTTCAGGGCGCAGCTGATATCCCTCAGGCAGCAGCAAATCTTTGCCCTAAAGTTGACTGCATAAATAATTTTACCGACAACAATGTCGTAGATAATCTTACAGTCCTTCTGGAACAGGCAGACGCCGCCGGTATCCCCGTTTACGGCTCCGAGATAGAACAGGTCGCAAACGGCTGCATAGCCTCTATGAGCATTGACTATGTTGCTCTCGGAAAAGCTACCGGTGAAATGGGTATCCGTATCCTCAAAGGCGAAAAGGCCGGAGATATCCCCGTTCAGCAGGTATATGACTGCACTCCTGTGGTAAACACCGAAGTACTTGAAAAATTCGGCATAACTCTTCCCGACGCATATGCCGACGCCGAAAAGGTCACGACCAACGAGGAATAATATAACGATCCCGTTTGCGGAACGTACAGACTAAAAGTCCGGAGCAGTTATGCTCCGGACTTTTCTTTGATCTCATGAAAGATATTTTTTCAGCATATCAAACATTTTTTCCATATCAAGAGGTTTGGAGATGTGATCGTTCATACCGCTTGAAAGAGCGTTCCTCTTATCTTCGTCAAAGGCATTTGCCGTCATAGCTATTATAGGTATATTGGCAATATCCGGATCGTCCATCGCCCTTATTGCCTTTGTGGCTTCATAACCGTTCATAACAGGCATCTGAACGTCCATAAGTATAAGATCAACATCGCCTTTTCGGGCATTTTTCATTTTTTCTACCGCTTCGGTACCGTCGCAGGCACAGTCAACGATAAATCCGCTTTCGGAAAGTATCTCAACGGCTATTTCGCGGTTAAGTTCATTATCTTCCACGAGAAGAAGCTTTTTGCCCCTGATGCTGTCCGATACCTGCGGTATCATTTTACATTCGTCGCTGTCGGAATTCTCACAGATCGCCGATACAAGAGTATCTCTGAGCGTTGAAAGGAATATGGGCTTGTTGCAGAAAGCAGTAACTCCTGCTTCGCGTGCCTCATGCTCTACTACCGTCCAGTCATAGGCGGTAAGGATTATTATCGGGATATTCTCGCCTACCTCGCTGCGTATCTGCCTTACTACCTCCAGACCGCCCATATCGGGAAGATACAGGTCGATTATATACGCCTTGAATTCGTCTGCCAGTTCCTTTGCCTGCTTGGCATGAAGAACAGATTCCTTTCCCGACATAGTCCAGTCAGCTCTTAATCCGAGCTGTACAAGCATTTTTGTTACGCTGTCGCATATGGTGTAATCATCATCAACGACAAGGGCTCTCATTCCGGCAAGTTCTTTTATTACCTCCACCTGTTTGCTTTCGGACTGAAGTCTGAATTCAAGACTGAGGATATATTCCGTTCCCTTGCCCTGTTCGCTCCGGACGTCTATAGTACCGCCCATCATATCAATGATATTCTTGGCTATAGCCATTCCGAGGCCGGTGCCCTGTATGCCGCTGACAGTAGAAGTAGTTTCCCGCTCGAAAGGTTCAAAAACGTGTTTTATAAATTCCGGATCCATGCCTATGCCGGTATCCCTGACTCTTATTTCATATGAAGCATAACCTTCGGGAGCGCCATGCAGCTGCTTTATGATAAGCGATACGGAACCACCTTCCGGCGTGAATTTCACGGCGTTTGAAAGAAGGTTCAGGAGCACCTGATTGAGATGCAGCTTGTCGCAGTATATATCTTCGTCGATAACGTCTATGGTATCTATATAGAAATTTAGCTTTTTAGAATGCATCTGATTGAGCAGTATATTCCTCAGGTCGTGGAGTATATCCGGCAGACTGCATGCCGTTTCTTCGATATCAACGCGTCCGCTTTCGATACGGCTCATATCAAGTATGTCGTTTATGAGACTGAGCAGATGATTGCCGGAAGAAAGTATTTTTGAAAGATAATCCTTTACCTTCGGCGTATCTTCAACGTTTGCCGCAGCAAGCGTGGTATAGCCGATGATAGCGTTCATAGGCGTGCGTATATCGTGGGACATATTTGAAAGGAACATACTTTTTGCCCGTTCGGCGTTTTCGGCCTTTACAAGGCGTTCCTCAAGTATGGCTTTTTCCATGGTCACTGTAGTATTCCTAAGTACCCATATGAAATAAGCAAGGAAAACTATTGCTTCGGCAACAGCCACAAGAATGCAGAGTTTTCTTATCTTGAACGCACTGGCAAGAGCTTCATGTTCGGGAACGGTAACGCCTACCGTCCAGCGGTTAAGGTCTTTTGATTCTCCGAGCTGATGCCACTGGCTCTCGTCTATAGGCGAATAATAGAAATAAAGATTTTGCTTGAGGGTGCTGGAATATACTTTGGTATAACCCGACTTTCCGCTGAGGATATCCTGTATTACCGAACTCTGTCCGCCCTCCTCCTTGTATCTTTCCTCATAATAAGCGTTTATATTTCCGAGCCTGTTATGCAGGGTATCCATTATAAAATCGCCGTTATTCCTGTCTATCAATAAAAACCGCGCTTGTTTGTTATAAAGGTCGCTAAGGTTCAGCGACTGCGGGAACTCGTCAAGATCCGTTTTTGCATAAAGCAAAGCGATGACCTCGTCGTCTTTATACACAGGAACAAAATGCCTTAAAACAAATTTATCCGGTTCTGAAAGGCTGACCATTCTGTCGGTAACGTGTTCGCCCAGTTTTACCTCTTCGTCGAAATCTATTTTTCCTGCGGTATCAACGTCAACGGATTCACCGCTTGAAGATATGATAGTATTGTTCGGCAGAAGCAGATAGATATTTTTTGCAGTGGTGAGCGGAGCGATATTTTTCATGATATTGCGCAGAACTTTTTCGTCCGCGATATTTTCCTGAGAAGCGATTATTTCCGCCAGAGCGTTGAGGGAAGTACTGTCACGGGCAAGTTTTCCGCTTACATCTTCCGTAACGATATTGATAGCCTCCTGCATACGTCCGAGGCTTCGGTTGACGGTTATCCTGTTTATTATTACATATGTAACTATAGAAATAGTGATTATCACAGCCATTACGATTATGGTCGCAACTATATTCTTTTCTCTCAGCTTGCTTTTTTTCAGATTTGTATTTTCCATTATATCAAGCCCCCTCTGATCCGTAAGATCATACAGCATACTGTTTAAGATCAATATAAAATTACTCTTCCTCATTATACATTATATAATATAGAACAAGTTTTGTCAAGCAAAAGCCTCATTTCAGCCGCTTTTCCGTAATATGGCAGACGTATGTGCAATTGTTTGCCGTCCGCCTCTTGATTTAATGGAAAAAAAGTGTTATAATCAATAGTGTATATTTTTAAAGAATCTATCCGAAAGGACGGTATCAAAAATGACAGTAAAACCTAAAATACGCGGATTTATCTGCACGACCGCACATCCCGACGGATGCAGAGCGATAGTAAGATCGCAGATCGACTATGTGAAAAATGCGGGAAAAATAAACGGTCCGAAAAAAGTCCTTGTTATAGGCGCTTCCATGGGATACGGACTTGCTTCGAGGATAGCAGCCGCCTACGGCTGCGGCGCGTCAACTATAGGAGTGATCTTCGATAAGCCGGGCAGCGATGCAAAAACGGCTTCCGCAGGCTGGTACAACACCGCCGCTTTTGAGGAATTCGCCCATAACGACGGTCTGTATGCAAAGACCATAAACGGCGACGCTTTTTCTTCCGACATAAATGAACAGGTCATCGAACTCATAAAAAAGGAACTTGGCAAGGTGGATATGATAGTCTACAGTCTTGCCGCGCCGAGAAGGACCACGTCTGACGGAACGGTATACAGTTCCGTATTGAAGACCACCGATAAGGAATTCACCAACAAGACCATAGACCTGAAAACAGGAGAAATATCCGAAGCAACTATTTATCCCGCTTCCGAAGCCGAGATATTCGCTACCGTCAAAGTAATGGGCGGCGAGGACTGGAAGGAATGGATAGGCGCGCTCAAATCAGCCGGAGCAGTTGAGGACAATGCCGTTACTGTCGCATATTCCTATATCGGTCCGGAAATGACCCACCCGATCTATAAAGACGGCTCTATAGGCAGGGCAAAGGATCATCTTGCCGCCACCGCCAAGGAAATAACAAGATCCATCGACGGCGTGAACGCTTATGTTTCGGTAAACAAAGCCCTTGTTACCCAGTCGAGCGCCGCAATACCGGTAGTTCCGCTTTATATCTCGATCCTTTATAAAGTTATGAAGGAAATGGAACTGCACGAAGGCTGCATTGAGCAGATGTACCGCCTGTTTGCGGAAAAAATTTACGGCGGCGGGATAAAAACGGACGAAAACGGTCTTATCCGCCTTGACGACCTTGAAATGAGGGACGATGTTCAGGAAAAGGTCAGCGAAATATGGAACGGCATTTCTTCCGAAAACATTTCCTCATGTGCAGATCTTGACGGCTACCGCAAAGATTTCAGCAGACTTTTCGGATTTGAAGCCGACGGCGTGGATTACGACGCTGACACAAACACCGCGGTAGACATTCCCAGTCTGACGTGACGCCATGAGCAGGATAGATAAAATAATGTTTGTCTGCCACGGAAATATATGCCGTTCTCCTATGGCGGAATTCATAATGAAAAAACTGGTGCGTGAAAATATTCCCGATGAAGGGATATCCATAGCTTCTTCAGCCACAAGCACCGAAGAGATCGGCAATCCGGTATATCCTCCTGCAAGAGCCGAACTGAACAGGCACGGCATATCCTGCGGCGGCAAATATGCCGTTCAGCTTAAAAAAGATGATTACGGCAGATATGATCTTTTTGTCGTTATGGACGGAAATAACCTTCGCAATATAAGACGGATATTTCCGGACGATCCGCAGGGAAAGATACACAAACTTCTTGAATTTGCAGGCAGACCGGACGATGTTGACGACCCATGGTATACACGGGATTTTGAAAAGGCGTATGACGATATCCTTAAAGGCTGCACCGGACTTCTGGAGTATCTCAAAGAAAATATCCAATAGAAAAAGCCTCCGTTTAAAAAGCGGAGGCTTTTTATCATCAGGCGCCTGTGCGGCTTATCTGAGTAATTACAAGATGTGCCGAAACAGGCTGACTTCCGCCGGCATTATCATTAATGTCAAGAGAAGAAGAATTTCCCGCAGGATTTCTTACCGTAATAACAGAGCTTTCTGTAACATTTACAAGCGCCATACCTACTATCTGGGAATTGCCTCCGGTACGTCCTACAACGGTATAACCGAGCTCTTCGCCGTTGAGCGTAAGAACGAGCTGACCCGATCCCGTAACGCTTACCTGGAACATTACCATATAAACGCCCGGCTCGGAAAGCGTAAAGGAACTGCTTCCCGCTCTTGTCACCGCAGTTCCCGCGGCTGGGCCGTCTTTTGGGAACTCCACATCTTCGCCGTCATTTACGGGATCTACATTATCTCCGGGCATAAGAGCATAAAAGTCGGCAAAATCAAGGATCTGTCCTGTCTCACCCTGAGGACCTTGCGGACCTGTTGGACCTGCCGGTCCTTGTTCTCCCTGCGGACCTTGCGGACCTGTTGCTCCTGCCGGTCCTTGCTCGCCCTG
>CANRJZ010000124.1 GCA_947631055.1 uncultured Clostridia bacterium
CACCTTCCTGTATTTCAACTGTTTTCAGTTCCGCAATTCCTATAAAGCAACTGCTTCCGATAATATCGCTTCTTTTACAAGTACATACAACAGAAGTAAGCTTGCAGTTACTGAACATATAATCTCCGCTTAGATTATCAATAGTAATATCTCTGAGCGAAGTACAGCCGCTGAAAGCACCTCTTCCGATAATATCACTGTGATTTATAATATTTTCCGCACTTTCATCTGTAAGATTTGTAAGTCCCGAAAACGCACCGCTGTCAATTATAAAATGCGCTTCATCATCAACAGTAATATCCGCAAGCAGGGGAGTACCGCTGTTGAAAGCACCACTGTAAATTCTTCCTACATATTTCGGAATATTAACTTTCCGCAGTTTTGACATTCCTGCAAATGCACCTGCTTGTATGTCGTAAACCTCCGCAGGAACAGTCAGTTCTTCTACTGCAACACCGCCGAACGCACCGCCTTGAATTGTATATAAATGTTCCGGAAGTGTTACATCTGTAAGCCCTGTCATTCCGCTGAACTGACCGCCTACAAGTGTATGTACATTCGGCGGCATTACAAGTTTCGTTAATTTTCCTACCCCATTAAATGCACCGCTGCTGATACCTGTAACGGTATCAGGCAATAAAACTTCAGATAATAATGAACAGTTAGCAAAACAGCCTGATGGCACAGATGTAATTTGTGTCGAACTTAAATCAACTGTTTCTAATAAGTAGCAATTAAAAAAGGCAGCCGAACCCATAGATTGTAGACTCTCAGGCAAATTTGATATAGAAGTGATTTTTGTACTGGTGTAAGCATTTGCCCCAATAGAAGTCACGTTATCCGGTAAATTGATTTCTGTAAGTCCCGTACCGCTGAACATTCCGTCACTTATCGTCCTGAATTGTGCATTTGTCGGCAAGGTTACTGAATCCAGCTGAGTACACCCGGAAAAAGCACCAGTTCCTATTTTAGTTACAGTATCAGGGATAACGGCACTTTTAAGCGATTTGCAATCTTTAAAAGCACTATTTTCTATTTCGGTAAGTGTAGAAGGTAAATTATCAATAGCCGTAATTTTAGTTCCTGCGTATGCCTCCGCTCCGATAATTGTAATATTCGGAAGTTCTGCTAAAGCAGTAAGAGCAGTGTTTCTGAAATAATAATCTCCGACTTTAGTATATCGGCTTGCATTTAAAAACGTACAAGAATTCAAAGCGGTGCAGCCATCAAATACATTAGACCCTACCGTTTCGTCACCAAAATAACTGTTGATCGTTGCCTTTTTCAAATTAATACAATCTTTAAAATAACTGTTATAAGGAACAGTTACCGTTACTTCTGTTATACCTGTTATCCCTTCAAAAACGTGTTGATATATAGTGCCTTGCGCCAGCGTCGCTAATTTCGTAACTGTTGCGTTGTTCAATTTTTCACATTTTGCAAAAGCATAATTATGTATCGTCAGTTTCTGTATCCCGCTTGGAATAATTATCGTCTGTAAATTTGTACAGCCGTAAAAAGCGTAATCGCCGATCTCGGTAAGACTTGCAGGAAGTGTGACTGACGTCAGAGAAGTGTTATTATAAAACGCATATTCTCCTATTTTAGTAACAGTATCCGGTATTACAATGCTTTGCAATTCTGAACAGCCATGAAACGCTCCGTACTCTATTTGTTTCAAGCCGTTTGACAATGTAACGGAACGTAATTGTGTATCACCGGCGCAAGCATATCGTGGCAGTACTTCTATACTGCCCGGAAAAGTGATAGAATTCAAAGATGTACAGTCAGCAAACGCCGATTCAGTCAATAAAGTCACTGTATCCGGTATAGTAACGCTCGTTACATTCTCCGATTTGTAAAAAACATGATAACCAACAGATCTTATAGAACTTGAAATAGTTACATCTCCCACAGGTCTGCCATCATCGCCTATGGGGTAGATACCTTTCTGATTACCGCCTTTTCTGAATATATAGCAATCTACCATCATATCACTCCGATCTTCAAATTAATATCAACTTCCGGTTTGTCCGTATAGCAGTAAGCAGTAATATTGCCGTCTCCGGCAGATATTCTTGTAATACACGCAAAGGCGTCTGATTCTTTTATCCCCGTTTCAGTGTTTTCGGAAATAACAATATCAACTATCGGAGAACTTCCGGAAGTTATACCCTCTACCGGAACGGTCTGAGTGTACGGTTTTTCACTGCTCCAACCATTCGCCGATAAAGTGCAGGTCAGATCTTTTTTGATACCATGACCGTCGAAAAGGATCATACCTTCACTTTCGGAAAATTTATCAACAGTATCCTTGTTTGAGTGTGTATGATACCCCTTTATCTCTGCGATCCCGTTGTTGTTTACATTGAATTGCTGCTCTGAAAGAAAAGACAAAAGGGTAATATATTCGCCGTTATCGGATAATATCCTTGAACCTGTGCCGTCAATTTTAATTGCGGACAATTTATTTCTGTCATTATCCGAAAGTCCGTTCAGAAGCTTTACAAGGTCTCCCTTTGTAATCAAATGTTCTTCCACGCCTTGTACAATGAAGAATTTATCCTGATCCTCCATTGACGTAACAGCTGGAAATTGCCATATAGCTATATCAGCCATAAAAACCTCCTTAACTGCAAAGTATTCTGTCACCATTGTGTGTTGTAATATACAGACCATCATGAGTTATAAGCCTATCCTTGAAACAATTCACCTCAACGACCTGCGGTTCAGGGCATGAAGAGGGGTGAATATTAGGACTCCACGCCTGACAGGTAATAATATATTTTCCGTTTTTATTGAATTGGTAACGAAGAACTTTCGTCTGACACTGCGTCTCTGTTTCTTCCGAATACACCTCACAAGTTTCACCGAGAAACCTCATCGCGATGCTATCGAACCAGAAATCATATTTTCCTGTCGTTTCATCAGGTTCATAGAATATTTCAAAAACATATACCTTAAACAGACAGTGCTTTGTAAACCAACCGTTATTTATTATCATTGTCATAAGCCCGTTTACATCTACCTCATAAGTGAAAGAGGGGAGCGGCAGAATAACGCAGCTGTCTTTGTTGGCGGCGTCTGAAAAAGACGCATATTCATCACGGCAGGTGTAATACGGTTCAAGCTCCATGGTAACAGTTCCGGCAGTGAAATCATTTGACCATTTTACCAGTGTGTATATATCGGTCTCTCCGGTCAGTTTGCTTGTGTATTCAATTCTATGTCCTATACCTTTGTCGGCTCTCTGGTATATTGAAAGATACCTGTCCGCAAGAGTGACTGACAGCGTTTTCTTTGCCCGGCAGCTTTCAAGGCAGATAGCTTTTGCCGCGTCAAAGCATTCCTGTTCCGTGGTAAGATTGTCATTGAATATTACTTCCTTGTGTGTCCCTATCTGCTGTACGCAGAATGATTCATCTGTAACAAACAATCTTCTCAAAGGCTGATCCTTGCCGCATACGGGGCAGTGCCGCCAGTTTTCATTGCTGGGCATTGCAGGATAATCAAAGATCCTGCCGCATTTTTCGCACATACCTTTGTATGAAGTAATGTAGTAATATCCGTAATAAGTCTGATCCCGTCCGAAAACGGCAACGTAATTTTTTATATTTTCATAGCTTACGTTCCAGTGTTCCTCTAAAACAAATCCGGCACATTCGCGGCTCCTGAAAACGGTCTTGTCCCAAGGCTCATGCCATGCAAGTGACCACTGCATAACATTCAACGCCCTGTTTGTGTCAAAATAAATGAATTGTCTCGGATACAATTCAGTTATTTTTTTCAGAACGTCAAGCAGGGAAGTATCGCCGTTTATATCAATATCAAAAGGCAGTGACTTCCAGTCGTTCTGAAGTCTTACATTTATCTCACTTACCGGGGCAAGATTCGTGTATTCGCCCGCTATCTTCTGAACAAGCCCTGCAACGCCTTGTTTTGCAATATGCGGAGGATTGTTATAATTAGGCGCAGAACTTCCGGAAGTTTCCTGAGAATATTTTGAGTAACTGTCGCTCCAGACAGGAGATACATTACCGGTTTGTGTACTTGCCTGTGCAAAATAGTTGTTATATTGTTTGTCTGCGATCTGATGGTTTTTTTCGCCCTCCATAAGAAAACCGGAAGATCTTTCAGCGGAAACCCTGATGTCATCATTGATATTGCCAATTACACTATTGTCATAAGCTTTGGCGGTTTCATAGAAGTTATATCCGATCCAGCCCTCAAAACGTGTAGAAAGATGACCGCCCCGGCTTTCGGTAAAACAAGACATAATATCAGTGCATGACATTGAAAATTCCCGTGTTTCGGAATTATAGCTGAATGACCCCTCATTCGGTATAAACCAACCCAGCACGCTTTCAGATGGATCAGAATCGACCAACCCATTATTGTTCCATAGTCCGCTTTTATCGTCCCATTTATACCTTGGATACATATCAACATCATTCAGATAATTATATTTTTTGATTATCCTGAACCATTTCTTTTCCCAATCCGTGTAATCCTCTGCCTGTACAATAAAAGGGCTGTTTGCTTCAAGAATTATTGACAGCGAACAGGTCGAGCGCATATCACTTGTTGAATCAAGCGTAAAATTAGCAGCAGTCACAATCCCTTCAAGTTTCCCTATGTATAGCGGTTCTTTTAATTCGTGTGTCGTGTCCGGGTCATAATAACCGTTTGTACGCCCCCAGTCGTAATATATATCATAAACTTCTATTTCAAGGTCAATCCCCATTTCATGTGCAAAGGGTTCAGCGGTAAGATATTTGCTGTCAACAATGTCATACACACTGCCTTTCGGAATAATTTCAGCCATTGCTATTCACCGCCTTGCCGCAGTTGGGACAGAACTTTGTTGTGGGAACTACGACCTGTCCGCAGTCAGGACAATTCAGCTGCACCTCACTGTTTATGCGTTCTCCGCACTGTTCCCATTCAAAGGAAACATTTGCTTTCGGATCGGAGATCGCATTTTCTATATCCACACCAATATCGCCGAGTATCGCAACAGGCAAAATAAGTTCATCGCTGAGAGTCATTGTTTTTGTAAGTCCATTGTGAAGCCACTCGATGAAATTAATACGGAAATTCACATCGCCGAATTTATAATCGTGTTCACATTCGCCGTCCTGATTATTTTCAAAAGCCCCCGTAATTGTTCCAGACCAGTAGGACGATCTGCCGATACGGGTATGTATAGGGAATTTGCTGTCGATCGGCAAATGACTCTGAACGCTTATTTTATGGTTAAGCCCATGCTTGACTTCAATTTCGGTGTAATATACCTTGCCGGTCATATCGGTAAGTTTTACACCATAGAATTTTTCTGCCATTATATCACCGCCTATTCTTGCATAAATCCTTCAAGTTCGATCTCCTGTCCGTCCGGAAGTGTTATCTTTACCGGTTCTTCATTGTCTTCGCCTTTGTTTTTGAATTCGATCGTATATTCACGGGCAGAATCGTAAGTGCTTCCGTTTGTCGTTACCTTGCGCGTGAAAGTCATTTTGCTTTTGTCCGCGTCACCGCCGTTGTCCTTGTCCCAATTTATTTTGGTAGGATATGTTTTCCGGACAACAGGTTCGTAAATTATCCTGTTTGGGTCATTTCCGCAGACTGTAACATTGACGCGTTCACCAACTTCGTGGACGATCCCGTCAATCAATTTTACCTTTTTTTCGGTATTTCCGAAACGCACTTTGTATTGACCGAACAGAACGTCATCTTTGCGTGTCTCCGGCGTAAAAAGTATTGCCGAAATTATCCCGCCGTATGTTCTGTCATACGG
>CANRJZ010000125.1 GCA_947631055.1 uncultured Clostridia bacterium
TTTTTTTTTTTTGATAAATTGTTAATAATGAGCAGAAAAAGAATATCAGCTCTTGCTTTATATGCCGAAAAATGTTATAATTGAGCTATAATATTTTAAAAGGCTGTGATACTTTGAAAAGAGTCGTTGATATTTTCCTTCGGGCGCTGCTGACAGGCTTTGCTATAGGCATTGGCGGAATAGTTTATCTTTCCTGCGATAACAAATACATAGGCGCGTTCCTGTTCGGAACGGGGTTGTTCGTGATACTTTCCTTCGGGTTCAATCTTTTCACCGGAAAGGTCGGCTACGCCGTGGAAAACAAGTCGTCATACATAATTGATCTGCTTATCATCTGGCTGGGAAATCTTGCCGGAACAATGGCGACCGGCGGACTTATCCTCTGCACGAGAGTTTCCGGAATAAGCGAAAAAGCCGCCGGACTTTGCGAAACAAAGCTTGCGGACGACTTACTAAGCATACTTATATTGTCGTTTTTCTGCGGAATGCTGATGTTCATAGCCGCGGACGGTTTCAAAAAGATCGAAAACCCTATGGGAAAAATGTTTGCGGTATTCCTGCCGGTAATGGTGTTTATCCTCAGCGGGTTTGAACACTGTGTGGCGAATATGTTCTACTTCACCGCCGCAAAAATGTGGTCTGCAAAAGCGTTCGGTTACTTAATAGTTATGTCTCTCGGCAACGCAATAGGCGGAATGTTCATTCCTTTCGTAAGAAAATGGTTTACCGAATAAAATAATGAACACAAAACAGCGGACGGGATATATTCCCGTCCGCTGATATTTTTTATATCGTTCTGTAACGAAAATCACGCTTTCTTTGCGCCTTCCCAGTCCTTGAGGAAACGGGCTATTCCTGCGTCGGTAAGAGGGTGATTTATCATCTGACGAAGAACGTTCATAGGAACGGTAGCAATATCGCAGCCAAGACGAGCGGCAGCGGTAACATGAATAGGATTTCTGATAGAAGCGGCAATTATCTCAGTTTCTATGCCCTGAGCGTTGAAAATGTCAACTATTTCGGAAATAAGCGCCATTCCTTCCATTCCTATATCGTCAAGTCTGCCAAGAAACGGTGAAACATAGGTAGCGCCTGCATTTGCCGCAAGCAGAGCCTGTGCAGCTGAGAAAACAAGAGTTACGTTAGTCTTTATTCCCATAGCGGTAAGTTTTTTGCAGGCTTTGAGACCTTCTGCGCACATAGGGAGCTTGATAACGATATTCTTATGTATCTTGGACAGCGGGATAGCTTCCTCGACCATTTTATCGGCTTCAAGAGAAATGACCTCCGCCGAGATAGGACCGTCAACAATGTCGGTTATCTCTTTTACGACTTCTTCAAAAACACGTCCTTCTTTTGCAATAAGGGAAGGGTTAGTCGTAACGCCGCAGATAACTCCCCAGTCATTGGCTTCTCTTATGTCGTTTACATTAGCGGTATCAATAAAAAGTTTCATTGGTATCAATCCTTTCCGTAAATATATTAAAATTATTTTACCATATTTTTTTGCAAATTGCAATAGCTTTTTTGACAGGAATAAAAAATACCGGATACCAATTTCAGGCAGCCGGCATTTTTATAGCGGACAAAATAGTTATACATCTAACATTTTTCTTCTGCTTTGTTCATTTCGACAGGCTGTATGGATTTTATCGTATCAAATATCGGAACGGGAAGCATATCAACGGTGTAAAATCCCTCTTTATAGACCGTGACCATATATTCGTCGTAGGGACGGGCTTTATTTTCCGTTCCGGAAACATCAAGTTCCACGGCTTCTGTCATTCCGTTTGAGTCGGTAACGAGCATAGTCACAAGCATATCGGAATCCCATACTTTTTTCAGCACTGCCACGAACGCGCCCGCTACAGGAGAACCGTTCCCGCTTTGAGTGACTTCAGCCTGAAGATATCCATGCCCCGTTCCGCTGCAAAACGCTCCGCAGGTATCATTAACGTTATCAATGCTGTTATTGCAGTCCGCAGACAGTCCTTCATCATCTTTATATGATCCGTAATTTCCCTGCATATGTCCGTCGCTTGAACTTGACTCAAAACGCATTTCCGGCGTAAGATCCTCCGTATAACCGTCAGACATTGCCGGAACGCTTTCTTCGTCACCGCAGTCCATTTTTATCAGTTCATCAGCGGAAGGAAATCTGCATTTTTCCTTGCTGCCGGCAGCGTCATTATCAAATGTTCCATAATTTGATTTTTCCGGAGCATTATTATTTTCTTTACACGGTATATCCGGCATAGGCGGAAACATAAATTTTTCGTTTTCTTTTGCTGTGCCGCAGTTTTCACATCGGAGATCTTCCGTAACTTCCGCATTATTTTTTTCTCCGGCGCTAATTACGGCATCGTCAATGTGCATTTTCATTTTGTCCGGCTCCGGAACGGCAGATACAGGATGTTTCATATTATATATTCTCATCATTTCCGCCTTGTATTTTTCCGCAACAGCACCGAGATCATTTTTTTCCTGCATAAGAAATTCCTCCAAATAATTTTCTGCCGACATCGGCTGTGATATTTTCCTATCAATAATAATTATTCGGAGGAATATTAAAAAATTCCAATAATATTTGCCGTATATGTATACCTATCGCCGATCCTTATCACGCTCCGAAAATAAGCCCGCCTATCTGATAAACTATAAATGCGGCTATCCATGCCGTTATGCATTGGATCATTACCATATACAAAGCGGAAAGTTTACTGTTCATTTCACGTTTCACTGCCGCTATTGCCGCTACGCAGGGAGTGTAGAGAAGTGTGAATATAAGGAAACTTGCTGCGGAAAGAGGAGTAAATATCCCTCCGAGCACAGTATTCAGCGATGTTGTATCCGAGCCGGTCAGTACCGCAAGCGTAGACACAACGGCCTCTTTGGCAGTAAAGCCCGTGATAAGAGCCGTAGCCGGTCTCCAATCCCCAAAACCCAAAGGCGCAAATACAGGTGCGATCATCATTCCGAGCGTAGCAAGCAGACTTTCGGAACTGTCCGATGCAAGATTAAGCTTAGCGTCAAAGCTTTGCAGGAACCATATTACTATAGACGCAAAGAATATTACCGTAAATGCTCTTTCTATAAAATCCTTTGCCTTATCCCACATCAGCAGGATAACGCTTTTCGCCGACGGCATACGATAATTCGGCAATTCCATTACAAACGGCACAGGTTTGCCCCTGAATTTTGTATGATTCATTATAACACCGCAGATAATGCCCACTATCATTCCCGAAACATACAATATCAGCATTACAAGAGCTTTGTATTTCGGGAAAAACGCCGCCGTAAAGACCGCATAAATGGGAAGCTTTGCGCTGCAGCTCATAAACGGCGTAAGGAATATAGTCATACGTCTGTCACGCTCGGACGAAAGCGTCCTCGTAGCCATTATTGCCGGAACACTGCAGCCAAATCCTATAAGCATTGGTACAAATGAACGTCCAGAAAGTCCTATCTTTCTCAGAAGTTTATCCATAACGAACGCCACTCGCGCCATATATCCGCTGTCCTCCAGTATGGAAAGACAGAAAAACAATGTAATGATAGTCGGCAGAAAGCTGAGAACACTTCCTACTCCGGCAAAAACTCCGTCTATTATAAGGCTTTTAACTACCGGATTGAGGCCGTAAGCCGTAAGCACCTTGTCCGCATATTCCGAAGCCTTGTCAATAACATAGGAAAATCCGTCTCCGAGCCATGCGCCTACAGAACCGAAGGTTATCCAGAAAACAAAAAGCATTATACAAAGGAAAAGAGGTATCGCAAGATATTTATGTGTAAGGATACTGTCTATCTTTACACTTCTGGCGTGTTCCTTGCTTTCATGGCATTTAACGACAGTATCCCGGCATACGTCCTCGATAAAACTGTAGCGCATATCCGCAAGAGCGGCATTGCGATCCATACCGAGCTCTTTTTCCATTTCGGTAACGCTGTGTTCTATCATTTCAAGTTCATTTTCATTAAGGCCCAACTTGCCGTTTATATCGGGATCTCCTTCAACAAGCTTTGTCGCCGCAAATTTTGAAGAAACTCCTGCTAAAAGCGCATGATCTTCCACCATATGCGAAACAGCATGTATACATCTGTGTACTGCTCCGGAACAGAAGTCGGTACGCTTTGGCTTTTTCTGTTTTGACGCAATATCTTCAACTTTTGATATAAGTTCGTCAATTCCTTCATTCTTAGCCGCGCTTATCGGAAGGACCGGTATACCGAGACGTTCGGAAAGAGCCTTCACATCTACCGTTCCGCCGTTATTCCGTACTTCGTCCATCATATTCAGAGCCAATACCATCGGGATATTCATTTCAATAAGCTGAAGCGTAAGATAAAGATTACGCTCGATATTTGTTGCGTCTGCAATATTTATAATGGCATCGGGTCTTCCGTCAATAAGAAAATCTCTTGTAACGCGTTCTTCTCCGGTATATGGCCTTATGGAATAAATTCCGGGAAGATCGACAACTTCACAATTTTTCAAGCCCCTGACGTCGCCGGATTTTCTTTCCACCGTAACGCCGGGAAAGTTTCCCACATGCTGATTTGAACCTGTAAGCTGATTGAAAAGCGTTGTTTTACCGCAGTTCTGATTTCCCGCAAGAGCAAATATCATTTTTCTTCACCGTCTCTTTCGGGTATAACAGTAATTTTTTCCGCATCTTCAAGACGTATCGTAAGCTCATATCCGCGCAGGAACAATTCTATCGGGTCGCCCATAGGAGCCACTTTGCGTATCATTACTTTTGTTTTTGGAATAAGTCCCATATCAAGCAGCCGGCAGCGAAGAGCTCCTTCTCCTCCGACTTCGGATATAACTGCGGACTGACCGGTCTTCAGTTCATCAAGAGTCATAATAACATCTCACTTTTAAGTATATTCAAAATAACCATACCGAGGATCACAGCAGCGGAGCGATAAGCCTCATAGTTCCGCCTATCAATTTGGTCATGGCCTTTTCTTTTTTTATGCTTTCATATGTTACTTTTTCGCACTTTTTAAGCGTTTCTTCAAAATCCTTTTCTATATCAAGGACCGTATCCGAACCGTAAATATATGTACCGCATTCAAAATGATGATAAAGGCTCCTGTAATCAAGATTTATAGTTCCTACCACTGCTTTTTTATCATCGGAGATAAACATTTTTGCGTGAACAAATCCCGGTGTATAAAGATAGATCTCCACGCCCGAATCAAGCAGAGTCTTGAAATATGTCTTTGCCAGAGCATAGACCGGTTTTTTATCAGGGATACCCGGAAGTATCAGCTTTGTGTCTATTCCTCTTTCAGCAGAATATCTTAGTGAATTAAGCAAAGCGTCGTCAAGTATAAGATACGGCGTCATTATATGAACATAATCATTTGCCCGGTTGAGTATATCCATATAGACTTTTTCGCCGACCTTGTCCTTATCAAAAGGATTGAAGCCGTAAGGAACAGCATAACCTTTCTCGTCTGGAAAGCTTTCCGCCGGAACTTCAAGATAGCTCTTATAATCCGGTTCTTTTTCTCCAAGGCACCACATATTCAAGAACATAAGGGTAAGATTTCTTACCGCTTCACCTTCTATCTTTATGGCTGTATCCTTCCAGTGTCCGAAAACTTTTTTATGATTTATATATTCATCGGCAAGATTGACTCCTCCGTTGAAACCTACTTTCCCGTCGATAACAAGTATTTTTCTGTGGTCGCGGTAGTTATACTGGGTAGAAAC
>CANRJZ010000126.1 GCA_947631055.1 uncultured Clostridia bacterium
TGGCGTGCAAGATTTTGCTCATTGACGGTGAAAACCTTTCTTACAAGAGAAAATCCGTTGGAATGAACGCCGCTTGATTTTATAGCTATCATTATGTCTCCCGCTTTTTGAGAGGAAGTGTCAATTATCTTGCTCTTGTCAACAACACCTACCGAAAATCCCGCAAGATCGTATTCCTCGTCCGGCATAAGTCCCGGATGTTCCGCAGTCTCGCCGCCGATAAGGGCACAGCCTGCCTGAACGCAGCCTTCCGCCACGCCGGAAACTATCTCGGCTATCTTTTCGGGGATATTCTTTCCGCAGGCTATGTAGTCAAGGAAAAACTGGGGCTTAGCTCCGCAGCAGATTATATCGTTCACACACATGGCAACACAGTCTATTCCCACGGTATTATGCTTGTCCATAATGAAAGCAATTTTGATCTTCGTTCCAACGCCGTCCGTTCCGGAAACAAGAACAGGTTCTTTTATGCCCGTCATATCAAGCTGAAAAAGACCGCCGAAACCGCCTATTCCCGAAATGACTCCCTTTGTCATCGTGCGGGCAACATGAGATCTCATAAGTTCAACTGCCTTATAGCCTGCTGTAACGTCAACGCCGGCTTCTTTGTAGCTATCAGAAAAACTTTTCATCGTATTTCTCCCATCATTCTAATTTTCTATCTTGAACTCAAACTTATCCTTTGGCATTTCCTTAGGAACTTCACATGGATAATTTCCGGTGAAGCAAGCGTCGCAAAATCCGCACTTTGCCTCTTCTCCGGCAATTCTGTTCACACTTTCAACGCTGAGATATCCAAGGGAATCCGCGCCTATTTCCCGGGTAATTTCCTCAATGCTCATCTTGCAGGCGATAAGGTTTTCCCTGCTGTCTATATCCGTTCCGAAAAAGCATGGATTTTTAAACGGCGGACAGGAGATCCTCACATGGATCTCTTTTGCTCCTGCTTCACGGATAAGGTTCACTATCCGCTTCGAGGTAGTTCCCCGCACGATACTGTCATCTACAAGGATAACGCGTTTGCCCTTTACGGTGTCGTCCACAACGTTAAGTTTTATTTTTACGGAATTTGTCCGTTCCGCCTGTGTCGGCTGAATGAACGTTCTGCCGACATAACGGTTCTTTATGAACCCAACGCCGTAGGGTATTCCCGACGCGCGGGAAAGTCCGAGAGCCGCGTCAAGTCCGCTGTCCGGAACGCCGATAACGACATCCGCTTCTACAGGATATTCTTTCCATAGGAACTCACCCGCTCTTAATCTTGCTCTATGAACGCTTGCGCCCTCAATTACGGAATCGGGACGGGCAAAATATACATATTCAAACACGCAGAATGTGCTTTTTTCCGTTCCGCAGTAGGTTTTTACCGAGCGCACGCCGTCGCTGTCTATAACGATTATCTCACCGGGAAGCAGGTCGCGGATAAATTCCGCTCCCACGCTGTCAAAAGCGCAGGTCTCGGAAGATACGACATACGTGCCGTCGCCAAGCTTTCCCAATGAAAGCGGACGAAATCCGTGGGGATCTCTTGCAGCTATAAGCTTTTTAGGCGACATAACGACTATTGAAAACGCACCTTTAAGCCGTCCTACAGCTTTTTCAACTGCTTTTTCTATTGAAGGTTCTTTGAGCCGCTGCTCGGTTATCGCATATGAAATAACTTCGGTATCATTGGTGCTGTGGAATATTGCCCCTTTAAGTTCATATTCTTCGCGGAGCTCTCTTGCGTTTACAAGGTTTCCGTTATGGGCGATCGCAAGAGGTCCTTTCATGTGGCGGACTACCAAAGGCTGCGCATTTATGCGGTTTGAATTTCCCGTAGTAGAGTATCTGACGTGACCTATAGCGATATTTCCCTGACCGAGACTCGCAAGGGTGTCCTTATCGAAAACTTCATGGACAAGACCCAAGTCCTTATGGTGGGTAAATACGCCCCTGTCGTTTACCACGATGCCGCAGGATTCCTGTCCGCGGTGCTGTAAAGCGTACAAGCCTATGTATGTAGTCATTGCAACGTCCGTGGTCTTGTCCGAATATACCGCAAAAACGCCGCATTCTTCATGTAAGCTGTCAAACATGACCGATCATCCCTTTCCGTTCCAGCAATAGCTGCAAAGCTTACATTCGGGCAATCCTACCGCCTTGACGGTTCCCTCAAGAGACTGAAATTCCAATGAAGTCAGTTTCAGCCGCCTGCATATCTCGTCACGGAGCTTCTTTCCTCTTTCGGTGGAAGAACTGCTGTATTCTTCGATATATTTTACGCCTTCCTCGCCCTCCAGTTCGTCAATGATACGTCTTGCTATGAGGTCAAGCTCTGATGTGCTTCTTGAAAAGTTAAGGTATTTACAGCCGTACATTATAGGCGGACAGGCAGAACGCATATGTACTTCCTTTGCGCCGTTGGAATAAAGAAATTCTACCGTCTCTCTCATTTGCGTGCCGCGGACAATGCTGTCGTCAACAAAAAGCAGCCGCTTTCCCTCTATAAGTTCATGAACGGGAATAAGTTTCATTTTTGCCACCTGATTGCGTATGGTCTGGTTCTGCGGCATAAAGCTCCTCGGCCATGTGGGAGTGTATTTTATGAACGGTCTTGCAAAGGGTATGCCGCTGCGGTTTGAATATCCTATCGCATGAGGTATGCCGGAATCGGGAACGCCGCATACATAATCCACATCGGGAAGAGTACCGTTTTTAATATCCGCTTCCGCCATTATCTCGCCGTTGCGCGTTCTCATTGTCTCCACGGTAACGCCTTCATAGATAGAATTGGGATACCCGTAATACGTCCACAGGAACGTACATATCTTCATATCCTCGTTACCCTTGTCAAGGACTTCGCATTTTGTGGGAGTTATAAGAACTATCTCACCGGGAGCAAGTTCCTTATAAGTTTCATAGCCCAGTTTCTGGAACGCGAACGATTCAAAGGAAAAGCAGTAGCCGTCGTCACGCTTTCCGACGATTATAGGAAGTCGTCCCCGTTTATCGCGGGCGGCGATTATGCCGTTTTCGGTAAGTATCATCAGGGACATTGTTCCTTCAATTTTTTCCTGAGCGTATTTTATGCCTTCCACAAACGAATTTTTCTGGGATATCAGCGCGCCCACAATGGAACTGTCATTTACCTTGCCGCTGCTCATGGCTTCAAAGCTTGCATAGCTTTTGTCAAGGAATTCCTGCCTGATCTCTTCGGCGTTATTGACTATCCCAACGGTACAGACCGCATAAAGTCCCAGCTTTGAGCGCAGAAGAATAGGCTGGGGATCGGTATCGCTTATACAGCCGATGCAAAGATTTCCCCGCATGGACTCAATGTCGGTCTCAAATTTGGTACGAAACGGCGAATTCTCAATGCTGTGGATATTTCTCTGAAAACCCAGCGACGGACAATATGAAGTCATTCCGCCGCGGCGCGTTCCAAGGTGTGAATGATAGTCTGTCCCGAAAAATACGTCGCTTATGCAGTCGTTCAATGACGCTGCTCCAAAAAATCCGCCCATATATGCTCCTTTCGGTATTTTGTACGGTTTTTAAATAAAGACTTATTCTCCGAAGATCCTCTTCATCATTTCCTGATAAGCTTCTTCAACGCCGCCCATATCTCTGCGGAATCTGTCCTTATCGAGTTTTTCGTGAGTGGTGCTGTCCCAGAAGCGGCAGGTATCGGGAGAAATTTCATCTGCAAGAAGTATCTGTCCGTGAAATCTTCCGAATTCTATCTTGAAATCTATAAGATCAATATTGTGCTCCTTGAAGAATTTAAGCATAAAGCTGTTTACCGCAAAGGCATATTTTGAAATGGTATCGATCTCTTCCTGAGTGGCAAGACCGAGACCGAGAGCGTAATAGCTGTTTATGAACGGATCGCCCAGCTCGTCGTTCTTGTAGCTGAATTCAAGAGTAGGCTGTTTCAGGGGAGTTCCCTCGGCAATACCAAGTTTCTTTGAGAAAGAGCCTGCTGCAACATTTCTCACGATGACTTCCAGAGGAACGATCTCGACCTTCTTTACGATAGTTTCCCTGTCGCTGATCTCCTTTACAAGGTGTGTGGGGATACCTTCCTTTTCGAGCAGACCGAGCATATAGTTTGTCATCTTGTTGTTTACAACGCCCTTTCCGCGGATAGTGCCTTTCTTTTCGCCGTTGAAAGCGGTGGCATCGTCCTTGTAGTCAACGATAACAAGATCCGGGTCATTTGTAGCAAAAACTTTCTTAGCTTTGCCCTCATAAAGCTGTTCGCCTTTAACAATATTTTCCATAATATTTTTCCTCCTATGATTTTATATCAATTTAATTTTAACTTAAAATAAATTCCGCAATTTCCCGCGGGTCTCCAAAAACGTAGTCCGCGCCTGCCTGTTCAAGTTCTCCCGGTCTTCCGTAGCCGTAAAGCACCCCTGCGGAAGCAACGCCCACTTCTTTTGCGCCGTCGATATCATAGAACCTGTCTCCTATCATCAGGACTTGTCCGAGGTCGGAAACTCCGAGTTTTTCAACAGCTTCGCGGATAATTCCCGCCTTTTCGCCGCTTGAACCGTCCGGAGCGGCGCCGCATACCGCTTTGAAAAATTTCTTTATGTCAAAATATTCAACTATCTTATCCGCCGTGACCTGAGGCTTGGTCGTCGCCACCGCAAGGAGTTTTCCCGCATTTTCAAGCCGTTCCAAAAGCTCATAAATGCCGTCATACAAGGAATTTCCTATAACGCATTGATCCTCGTAAACTTCCCTGTAAATGGCAGCTGCCTGACGTGCTTCATCAAAAGTCATTCCGCAGTATTCGGTAAAGGAATACACCAGCGGAGGTCCGAGAAAACCGTTCAGCAGCGTTTCTTCGGGAACTTCCCTGCCCATTTTTTCAAGAGCGTATCTTACGCAGCCCAGTATTCCCGGTGAAGAATCGGTAAGCGTTCCGTCAAGGTCAAAAAGTATTGCAGAATAGTTCTTTTTCATTACAAAATACCTTACTTTGAATTAAGGATCTCATCGATAGAAGCCTGAAGTTTTCTGTCTTTTTCAATAACGCCGTCTATCATATCCTGTTTTGCTTTCAGCAGCTTTTCTGTAAGTCCCTCATCGTTCAGCGCGAGCATCTGTATTGCAAGGATAGCCGCATTTTTTGCTCCGTTCACCGCAACGGTGGCGACCGGTATGCCCGACGGCATCTGTACCGTTGCAAGCAGGGCGTCAAGACCTTCAAAGGTTGATCTTATGGGAATTCCGATAACGGGAAGTATAGTATGTCCGGCTATTACTCCGGCAAGATGAGCAGCCATTCCCGCGGCGCAGATAATTACGCCGAAGCCGTTCTTTGCGGCGTTTGCAGCAAATTCCGAAGCCATTTCCGGCGTCCTGTGGGCGGACATAACGTGAACTTCATAAGGAACGCCATAGTTTTTAAGTTCGGCGACCGCAGCCTTTACAACGGGAAGATCGCTGTCGCTTCCCATAATAACAGCAACTTTTTTTAACATAAAATACCTCCGAAATGAATATTTTAAAAACAAAAAAGCTGTGAAGATATATCACAGCTTGCGGATACACTTATATTCCGATACGGCAAAGCCGCCGCAGCGGAAGAAATTTCCATACAGCGGCGAGGAAAGGTAGGAAAAAACGGTCAAACGGCAG
>CANRJZ010000127.1 GCA_947631055.1 uncultured Clostridia bacterium
ATATCGAGCCGTTCAAGACGCATACGCGTATACGTATCCGTGTAAACGGCGACCTTATCGAACTTATGAACATCTCAAACGTTGTACACAACTCGCTTGTTACCCGTCTGAAGATCATCAGCGGCATGAACATTGCCGAAAAGCGTGTCCCGCAGGACGGCCGTTTCACACAGGTAGTTGACGGAACGACAATAGATGTCCGTGTATCTAACCTTCCTACGGTAAACGGCGAGAAAGTCGTTATCCGTATCCTTGCCACCGGCGATGTTGGCGTAAGAAAGATCACCGACCTCGGTATGACCGCTTACAACTATGAAAGATTCGCTTCACTGCTTAAAGTTCCGCAGGGCGTTGTTCTGGTAACAGGACCTACCGGTTCCGGTAAAACAACTACCCTTTACGCTGCCCTCGGTGAGATCGCAAAGCCTAACGTTAACGTTATCACCGTTGAGGACCCTGTCGAAAAGAATATCGAAGGTATCAACCAGTGTCAGGTAAACGCCAAAGCCGGCATGACATTTGCGGCGGCTCTGCGTTCTATCCTCCGTCAGGACCCCGACATCGTAATGATCGGTGAGATGCGTGACCAGGAAACAGCCGAGATCGCTATCCGTGCCGCTATCACGGGACATATGGTGCTTTCAACACTGCATACAAACGATGCGCCGTCAACGATAACTCGTCTTGTTGATATGGGCGTTGCTCCGTACATGGTAGCAACATCACTTATCGGTATCGTTGCCCAGCGTCTTGTCAAGAAGATCTGCATGGAGTGCCGCACACCGAGAATGTCCACCGATGAAGAAGATAAACTGATGGGTATTGAAGGACATATCACCGTTTATGACGCCTGCGGCTGTCCTAAGTGCAACAATACCGGATATTCCGGACGTACCGCTATCCATGAGATACTTCTCTGTACGCCGGAAATGAGCGCGCTTATCGCGGCAGGCGGAAAGGTGGATCAGATCTCCGCTCTCTGCCGTCAGCAGGGAACAAAAATGCTTCGTGACAACGTTTCGGAGCTTGTTCAGCAGGGAGCAACAACTATGGACGAACTTGTCAGAGTTACATACGCTGTATAATTTTAATAATGTATATTTCGTACAGTTCAGTACGTTAAAAAAATAAACCTGAAAGGAATTGCGAGCTATGGATATTGAAAAGAAACCACAGGAAAAAATTGTCATCAGTATTGACAAAATTCTGGACGAGGCGCGTGTTCTCGGCTGCTCCGACGTTCACTTCACAACAAAGATCTCACCGGTAGTAAGACTGCACGGTTCGCTCCGCAAACTCAGTTCTTATCCGGAAATGACCGAAGCCGCCATAATGAAGATATGCGAGCAGATGACCGGCGGACGTAATATGGAGAATATCAAAAATAAGGTAGACGCCGACTTCTCATATGTTACAAGGCGCGGTTACCGTCACAGAGTAAACGTTTATCACCAGAGAGGAAATACGGCTATAGCTATCCGTCTGCTGAGAAACGATATCCCTACGCTTGAAGATCTTGATCTTCCGCCTATTCTGGGAGAGTTTTCACTCCGTCCGAGAGGACTTATACTTGTAACCGGTCCTACAGGTTCCGGTAAATCCACAACGCTTGCCGCAATGATAGATTACGTAAATGTAAACCGTTCGGCGCATATAATCACGATCGAGGATCCTATCGAATATGTTCATGAGCATAAACGCTGTATGTTAAATCAGAGAGAAGTAGGCGATGACGTTGAATCCTTCGCCATGTCCCTGAGAGCTGCGCTCCGTGAAGACCCGGACGTTATCCTCGTAGGAGAGATGCGTGACTTTGAAACTATCAATGCTGCCGTAACAGCTGCTGAGACCGGACACCTTGTAATGTCCACACTTCACACCACCTGTGCAGCCGATACTATAAACCGTATCATAGACGTATTCCCGGCGCACCAGCAATCACAGATAAGAACACAGCTTGCTACCGTTCTTGTAGGTATCATAGCGCAGACGCTTATCCCTAAGGCTGACGGAACGGGACGTATCGCCGCACTGGAGATACTCAACGCAACGGACGCTATAAAGGCTATGATCCGTGATAACAAGGTACACCTTATCCAGACTGCAATTCAGACAGGTAAAAAGGAAGGCATGGTATGTCTTGACCAAGAGCTTGCCCGTCTTGTAAAGGAAGGCGTTATCACCGAGATGAGCGCCCGTGAAAAGAGCCTTGATATCAACGAATTTGAACGTTATCTCAAGGCAGCGACCAACAGATAAAAAACGGACAACCGTTCCCCTTGTTTTTTGCGCATTAAACAAAAATAAAGGGAACGCACCCGTTCCCTTTTAATTTTTAATAATATTGTTGACTTTTGCGCCGGTATATGTTAAAATAGCTTTGCAGGCGCACCAAAACGGCGGACGGCTATGCTCCCGAAAGGGAGGTGATAATGATGGTTACATATGCGGAACTATTTACGTTCATAATTATGCTCACCGGAGTTATTGCCCTTATTTTTGACATTATACAGTTTTTTGACAAAAGAAATAAAAAATAAGGCAACAAAATAACCGTCCATGCTTCCCGGCTGACGGTTATTTTTAACAGTTTGAATTAAGGGGAGCAAGCCGTCCATCGGGTGCGCTTGCTTTACTAATATATAGTGTAGCACATTTCTCCGATATTGTCAAGGGGCAGAAAAAAATTTTTTTGCCTGCCCCGACATATTGGTTTTGAAGAAAGAAAAAGTAAGGCAAATAAAATAACCGTCCAGCTCCACCAAAGTTTGACGGTTATTTTATAATCAACAAATAAGGGGAGCAACCGTCCATCGGGTGCGCTTGCTTTACTAATATATAGTGTAGCACATTTTGCCGGCGATGTCAAGCTGCGGAAAAAGCTTTTTTCAAGCTATAAAAAATGTACACTTTTTTGAAGAAATTATATATTCCACAGGCAAATTTCTATTATTTGCCAATATGTCAACTATATAATTTACAATTGTTCCTAATAAATATTGAAAACTTTTGTGAAAATAGCACTAAAACGTTTTCGCATTATTAGTAAATTGTTAAATTTTACTGAAAAACAATGCCGTGAAATGTTTAACTCTACAAATTCACAAAATCAGAGATAAAAATATCATTTTTCTATTGACAAATCTTTTTTAAAAGTATATAATAATTACAACAAAGAAAGATCCTGTGCGGATAACTGTTGATAGGAGGTAAGTCCGATGGGCATTTCTAAAAAGAAGATCAAGGGCTTTACCTTGATCGAACTTATAATCGTTATGGCTATCATAGCCATTCTTGCTACGATAATGTCGGTGGCTATCCAAGGCTTCAGACGCAACGCCCAGATAGAGACCAACAACGTCAAGGCTCAGGTCGTATATACCGCTTTTCAGGATATACTGATGCAGTGCGAGATCAAACAGGATAAGTCAATGTTTGAACCTCATTATGAAAATCAGCATGCTGCGGACGAAAGCGACAGAATGTTCAAAGATATTATCGGTGCTGTTGTCTTTTTCAGAATATCCGAAACGGACGTATATGGCAGACCTTATCAGAATAACGGCGTAGGTCTCGGCGATGAGATACACATCATGTGCGCTCATAAAAACAATACAAATATGGATATGAGCGGCACCGGTAAGGTATGTTCGCAAAGCGTATGGCATAAAGACAGTCTCAATATTGACGGTCCGGGCGCTAACCCCGACGGACAGCACGGTTATGAAAGCTGGAAACTGTTCGACAGTATGCTCGGTGGTCGTATAGACGAGACGATGACAGGTTCTTATGCAGTATTCCTTGACCTTGAAAATTATCAGGTCATCGAAGTTATATACCGTCCTATAGTAAACGGAAGAGACCCTAAAATGGGCTTCTATAACGCAAGCGAAACTGCTCCTTCCGGCGCAGAAGCACTTGATTCCTATATCCCTTATGTAGATAATGTAACGCCTAAGGACGGCATTTCAACAGCTCTTCCGTGCCGTATGTATATGGTACAGAACCAGCAGCATCAGTTGAATATCGCAAAAGGTCTCAATGTAAACGGCGCTAAGGTCGGCGGCGGTGTTGAAATAGGGTGCTATCCTTATGCAGATGACGTTTACGAGTCATATTCTTAATTTCGGAAAAGTGCAAACCTGATACAGGCGACGCTTTTTAATAAAAAATATTTTAAAATTTTAAGAAGGAGGAATTTCGTTATGAGAAATTCAAAGGTTAAGGGCTTTACCCTTATCGAACTGATCGTTGTTATCGCAATCATTGGTGTTCTTGCTGCTATCCTCGTACCTTCTATGCTTGGTTACGTTAGAAACGCAAGAATTTCCGCAGCTAACGCTAACGCTAAGCTCTGCCACACAGCAGTTGCTACAACTCTGACGTCCATTGCTACAGCTAACAAGAGCATTGGAACCCAAGCTAAAGATGTATTAATTCACACAGGCGGTAACTCTGATTTGGATAACAAGCTGAGTGTATCAGGATATGGTAATATGACAGATTATCTTGGAAAGAACTTTACAGGTGAAGCAAGAGTTCATGTTGATTGTGCTGCATATGCTGTAGATTATGCTCTTTGGGCTGGCGACAATGCTCAGCTTACTGCTGCTGGCGCTGGTCAGCTTGGTGAAACTAGCCAGAAGAGCCTTGCTTCTCAGGGTCACATCGTTGGCTGCTATCCTCTCAGAGCATCCTAATCTGATTAAAATGCTAATAAAAAAATGGGCGGTTACCGCCCATTTTTTTTGCCCATGTGACCTTTTGAACATATCTCACCAAAGCATTAACAAAAAATTTAAAAAATTTCTCCCAAATGTATTGACAAATGCTATTATGTAGTGTATTATAATTATCAGAGATGAAAATGTGTAAATATTTCACTTTCAAAGGGGGATATATCAGTGAAAAGAAAGGTCAAAGGCTTCACCCTTATTGAACTTATAGTTGTAATAGCCATAATAGGCATATTGGCGGCGATACTTGTTCCCGCAATGATAGGTTATATTGAGCAGTCAAAAGTCGCAAAACTCAATGCCAACGCAAGGAGCATTTATGCCGGCGCGCAGCTTGCAATAACCGACACGCTGAGCGCGGGAGATTTTGTTGAAGCTGATTGTATATATACGGGTTCGGACGATTGCATAGGTCATTCGGCAACCGGAGGTCCTGATTGTGATCTTACGGATTATCTCGGTAAGAAATTCGGCGGATATTTTGCATTCAGAACTGATTCAGGCGGCAGCGGCTGTGTTTACGCATTATGGAGCGAGAAACCTATATCGGCGTCTATGGCGGCAGCGGCGTTGTCTGACGAGGAAGTCCGCCAGACGCTCGGAACGGCAGTGCCTATGGGCTGCCACCCGTTAAGGGTAGAGGAAGATAATTAAATAATAAAAAAAACCGCCTTTAAAGGGCGGTTTTTTGGCAGGTTGAACCTGCACGCAGCAAGCTGAGCTTGCAGGCATATATCCTCTTATCAGATAGCGCGGGTAATAATATCATACTTGGACCATTTTATTATAGTGCGTAAATGATAATTTAGTGTTGAGAGTTGAGAGTTAAGAGTTGAGATATAAAGGTTTAACTTCAAACGATAATTTGCCACACTAAATATTAGCAAT
>CANRJZ010000128.1 GCA_947631055.1 uncultured Clostridia bacterium
CCCTCTGTTTTCTTTTTATTTTTACAGTAAGGATACGGATCATCCACGCCTTGAATGCGTTTTCATCTCTTAATTTTCCTATGGAGGAGTACGCTTCCAGAACAGCGTCGCTAACCGCGTCGGAAGCATCGTGCTGATTTTTAAGGTTTACGAGAGCGATATGGTACAGTTCTTTATAAACTGCTGAATACAATTCGGCGAAAGCGTCCGCGTCGCCGTCCCGTGCTTTTCTTACACATTGGGAAAAATCGGTATTCATTGTATAACATCACCTCGCAGCCATTTTTTTATTTCGTGCTGATAATGACATTATACCACAAATCCTCTGCCCTTAAAAGACCTGTCATTAAAGTAGTGTCGAAAAGGCTTTGTTTTGTTGCATCACATTTTACATTTTGTATACTTGCACAAAAAGCTATTTGATATTTAAGCAAAACAACAGCAATATGCACAGTTCCGCGTGGTATATGTCATTATCAATAATATTCCAAATCAATATTATATCATTTTTTTCATAATATTTCAACAGTAATTTGTAAAAAACACTGATAACGGCTTAAAAAAACGGTCCATGCGTTTCACATCAGTGTCGGGCAAAAAAATTACCGAGAGTTTTTCGTTCGCTCTTGACATAATGGGAAATATACTATATAATAGAATTTTAGAATATCGTTTGATCGAGGTCAAGAAAGGATTTGATAAAATGGCTGTAAAAAAAGTCAGAATGTCTGCCGAGGGCTACAAGAACCTTGAGCAGGAGCTTGAATATCTCATTACCGTAAGACGTGCCGAGGTGGCACAGAAACTGAAGGAAGCAAGAGCTTTCGGTGACCTTTCCGAAAATGCCGAGTACGACGAGGCAAAGAACGAACAGGGTATACTCGAAGCAAAAATACAGGAAATGGAACTTACCATAGCCAACGCCATAGTTGTCGATGAGTCGGAACTTTCCAACGATGAAATAGGCGTAGGTTCTATAGTTACGCTTAAAGATCTGGAACTCGATGAGGAGATGACCGTCCAGATAGTGGGTTCTACGGAAGCCGATCCGGATAACAATAAGATCTCCGAGGACGCTCCTATAGGAATTGCCGCTCTCAAAAAGAAAGTCGGCGATATAATTGAAGTCGAGGCTCCTATAGGAATAATAAAGATGGAGATACTTGCTATAGGAAAGTAATGGAAGGAACATGGATATGGCTGAAGAAAACAGTATAAATGCCGCTCCCGATGAGGAGCAGACCGAACAGGATATAAATATCCTCAAAAAGATAAGGCTCGAAAAGCTTGAGGATCTCAAGGCGCGGAACAAAGATCCCTATGAGATCACAAAGTATGACGTTACCATCTCCAACGCCGGACTCAGAAAGGCTTACGAGGAATCCGAAGCCGGTATAATCGCTGAATGCGGCGATGATGAAGAAAAGAAGAAAGCCGCTCTTGAAGCAGCAAGGATAAACGTCCGTATTGCAGGACGGATAATGTCATGGCGTGATATGGGCAAGGCGAATTTTATTGACGTCCATGACGCAAGCGACCGCATACAGGTATATGTCCGTATGAACGACGTGGGAGAGGAAACTTTTTCCGAATTCAAAAAATGGGATATCGGCGATATAATCGGCGTGGAAGGCTATGTTTTCAGAACGAGAAAGGGAGAGATCTCCGTTCACGCACAGAACGTGATCCTGCTTTCAAAATCGCTGGCTCCTCTTCCGGAAAAATGGCATGGTCTGAAAAATCAGGACCTTCGGTATCGTCAGAGATACACCGATCTCATATGCAATCCTTCGGTAAGAGATACCTTTGTAAAACGTTCAAAAATAATTGCGTCTATACGCAGATTTCTTGACGGCAGAGGATTTATGGAAGTTGAAACGCCGATGCTCGTATCAAATGCAGGCGGCGCGGCGGCAAGACCTTTCGATACCCATTATAATGCGCTGGACGAGGACGTAAAGCTCCGCATTTCTCTTGAATTGTACCTGAAAAGGCTTATCGTAGGCGGTCTGGAAAGAGTTTACGAGATAGGCAGGGTGTTCAGGAACGAGGGCGTTGACGCACGCCACAATCCGGAATTCACGCTTATGGAATTATATCAGGCATATACGGATTATCACGGAATGATGGAACTTACCGAGACTATGTTCAGATATCTGGCAAACGAAGTCTGCGGCAGCGATAAGGTCAGATACGGCGATCTTGAGATAGATTTCGGAAAGCCCTTTGAAAAGCTCACTATGACAGACGCGGTAAAGAAATATTCCGGTGTGGACTTTTCGCAGATCGAAACGCTGGAACAGGCACGGGCAGCGGCTGATGAGCATAATGTCGAGTATGAAGAACGCCACAAAAAGGGAGACATACTTAATCTGTTTTTCGAGCAGTTTGTGGAAGAACACCTTTTGCAGCCTACATTCATAATGGATCATCCTATAGAGATATCGCCTCTTACAAAGAAAAAACCGGACGCTCCCGATTATGTAGAAAGATTTGAACTTTATATCAACGGCTGGGAAATGTGCAACGCTTATTCGGAGCTGAATGATCCGGTAGATCAGCGCGAAAGATTTATCGAGCAGGAAAAGCTGCTTTCACAGGGCGACGAAGAGGCAAACAGGATAGATGAAGATTTCCTTTATGCGCTTGAGATAGGAATGCCGCCTACGGGAGGCATCGGATACGGTATCGACAGACTTGTTATGCTGCTCACCGATTCGCCGGCTATAAGGGACGTTCTGCTGTTCCCCACAATGAAGTCATTGGAGTAATAAGATCACAGGGGGGCGGCAAAGGCTGTCCCCTGTGTTTTTTGAAAGGAAAATCACCTTATGCCAAAAAAAGAAAAAGGCAAGTCCTTTTTGGATGTTTACCGTGAGATCAACGCTAAGGAAGAAGCCGAAGAAGCCGCACGTCAGGCAAAACGAGCCGAAAATGAACGCAAGGCAAGGGAGGCATACGCCGAAAAGCTTCGTCAGGAACGGCTCGAACTTCTCAAGCTGAAACAAGGCGTTATCTCGGAAGAAGAACTGCCGCAGGAGGAAGCTCCGGAAGAAAAGCATTACACCGTATGGGACAGGATAAGTAACTTTTTCTATCATAATAAGATGTATATAATTTTCGGTACGCTTTTTGCCGCGCTTGCGATCTTCCTTGCATATGATTATTTTTCAACGGTATATCCGGACGCCGCGGTAATGATAATTGCCGCCGACGATGAGTTTGAATATATCACCGAAAATATGGAGGAAGTTTTTGAACGGTACTGCAAGGATTACAACGGCGACGGGAAAATATACGTCCGTGTAAGCTATCTTCCCGCGGATACGGACGATCTTTCCTATTACGATCAGGCGGGAAGGACAAAACTGGTGGCTGAATTCCAAGCCGGAGAATCCATAATCGTCATAGGAGACGTCAAGACCTGTGAGGCTATGGGCATAACGGAGGGCGTTCTTGCGGATATGCGGGAGATCTATCCCGATGATGAGAATGCTGCCGAACTCGGATATATGCTGAAAGGTACCGATCTTGCCAAGGACATTGGTTATGAAGGACTGTCGGATGATCTTTTCATATCGTTCAGGGTCCCTAAAAGCGGATTTGGCATAAATGAAAAGGAATTTACCCGCAATTATGAAAATGCCCTTGAATTATGGGACAATTACCTTAAAGGAAACGAGATCGATCCGGACACGTCGGAATAAATGATATGGGAGGCAGGTATATATGGCGAAATTTCAGCTTAAAATAGATGTTGAACCTAAGGAGATACCCTACCTTGACAATTACCACAAAAGAGACTGTGCCGATGCGATAAACAGAGCTGTCAACAGGACCTTCAAATATACTCTGTTATTTGCCGCCGCTTCGGCTGGGTATTATGCGTTGTATACCCTTTTTGGGTTCACGTATTTTTTGCGTATGCAGAAACCGCTCCCGAATATAAACAGCTTTATACCGATACTGGCGATAATTATATTTTTCTTTGAATTTGTGTCGGGTACTATGAAAAAATGGGCGATATTTCTGCAATTGCTGTTCAATATCATTATTACTGTGGTATCGGTTATGGAATTTCAGTCGATGATAATTTTCCCGTTTGCGGTATACAGTATATATCTGCATGCAAATCTTATGGGAATGCTGCCGCACTATGAAGTTATATCAAAGCTGAAAGGATATCCCGATTTTGTGGAATTTTCCGCCGGAGATGTAATGGAAAAACGTTCCGACGAAGATGAACAGACTTCCGAAGAAGAAAAACCCGCCGTGACAGAAGAAAAAGTTCCGGAAGAAGAAAAAACCGCCGTAACAGAAGAAAAAATTCCCGAAGAAGAAAAACCCGCCGTGACGGAAGAAAAAATTCCCGAAAAAGAGGAAAAACCCGCTGTGGCGGAAGAAAAAATTCCGGAAAAAGAGGAAAAGCCGGTCATAAATGAAGAAAAAGCTCCCGACGCCGTATCTGACGGTCAAAGACCGGCAAAACGCAGCGGCAGATCGGGCAGAAAAAAGAAAAAACACTGATAAGCAGGGAGGAATACCATATGTCATCACCAAAGCCGGGAACAGGCGGAGATCATTACGTTCCTTATTCGGAAAGGAGCGGTGACAGATCCGCAGTTTATTTCACAAGAGACCTTTCCGCAGACGGGCTCCGGAAGATATCTGCGCTTGTCAATAAGGATCTTACAGGAAAGATCGCTGTAAAACTCCATACCGGAGAGCCGCACGGACCGAATATAATTCCTCGTTCGTGGGTAGAAAAGCTTATAAAGAACGATCTCGAAGGAGCAGTGATCGTTGAGACCAACACGTATTACGACGGTGACAGATATACTACAGAGCAGCACAGAAAGGCCCTTGAGATAAACGGCTGGACATTCTGCCCTGTGGACATACTCGACGCCGACGGAACGGCAATGCTTCCTGTAAAGGGCGGAAAATGGTTCACCGAAATGAGCATGGGCAAAAATATACTCAATTACGATTCTTTGTTTGTGCTTACGCATTTTAAAGGGCATACCAACGGGGGATTCGGCGGTTCTGTCAAGAATATCGGTATCGGCTGTGCGGACGGACGCATAGGAAAAGGAATGATCCATACCGTAAAGGGTTCGTCCGATCTCTGGAGCATAGGCCATGAGGAATTTATGGAAAGAATGACCGAATCCGCCAAAGCTGTAGTTGACCATTTCGGCAGGCATATAAGTTTTGTTAATGTCCTGCGGAATATGTCTGTTTCCTGCGACTGTGAGGGCGTGGGAGCTGCTCCGGTAGTTACGCCAAATATCGGTATAGCCGCCTCGCTCGATATACTTGCCGTAGATCAGGCGTCGGTGGATATGGTATATGCTCTTCCGGAAAATTACCGTCATGACCTTGCGGAACGTATAGAATCCCGTCACGGACACAGGCAGCTGAGTTATATGAAAGAACTTGGAATGGGCAATAACAGATATCATCTTATTGACATTGACAACGGAGATAAGGAGATCACCGCTGAGGAAGCGGTAAAACATGTTGTTCCTTTTGTGCCGGATAATGAAAAATAAAATTATGACCGCCGTAAAATTTTTTACGGCGGTCAGAGTTTATCGGGAAAC
>CANRJZ010000129.1 GCA_947631055.1 uncultured Clostridia bacterium
AGGCTCTGCCTTTGGAAACCGCGAGCTGGGCTCAGCTCGACCAGCTATTGTTTCTTATGTTTAGTGCGGTGAATTATCATTTATTGGTAATTTATAAAAACTTTATAGTATTCTGATAAAATAAAACCTGTATCCGCAGGCAGGCATCGAGCCTTGGGATACAGGTAATTTTATTAAGGGAGCAATTTATATCTTTGTGTTATTCATTCTTTGGCGGAGCAGGGTAATGCTTTCCGATAGCTATGTTATAGATCGTCAGCACAGCAGGCAGACCGGCTAATATCACCGGAATAAAGAAAACAAGCTCTGCTGCCGTTTTTCCCAGACGGACGTAGAATTGCTGAGCGGTTTTCGTCATAAAGCCGTAATACATAAGTATCGGCGTGTTCAGCGCTATGGAAACGATAAGCGAATCCGCAAGCCTTGCGATCACGGAAAAAAGCGCAAGTTTTTTTCCGCTCTTTCCGTAAAGCAGCGCACCGTAAATAAGTCCTTCTGTCATTGCGGTAAGCGAAAGCAGGGGCAGGGGACTCTGACCGCTTACAAAGCAGCCGACAAAATCTCCTGCCAGAGCGGCAAGCATTGCCGGCACAGGACCGAATAAAATTCCCACCGATGCAAGCGGGAAAAATGCAAGGTTTATCTTTATAAATTCTCCTATCCTTATGGAATACATATCCAGCACCACGAACATCGCCACAAGTATTCCAGTTACCGTTATGCAGCGGATGCTTTTCAGTTCACAGGCTGAACGTTTGAACAAAGAAAAAAAGCTTTTCATTACAATACCTCCTTAAAATTATGCTAAACTGCATAATCGGAGTTGATGAAAAGCTCCTGTTATGCATTTCAGCGGGATGCGGCAAACGCACCGCAAACACATTGAATGTGTTTTTCGTCAAGGCGGCAACTCCCCGTCCGCCAAGCACTGTACGCGCGTTTGCCTACTCTGCAAATGCCATTTTTTATTTATTGATCTGTACACATTTTATGTGCAGACAGATACTCAGAATGAGATCATATCGGCAATATGATAAAGATTTTCGTCAAAAGGCTTCTTCATAGCAAGAGCTTCCTTGATGTCAAAGTCAACGATCTTATGGTTTTGCATACCTACAACGCGGTTGCCGATACCCTTGTCGAGAAGTTCAACGGCATAATAACCCATTTCGCTGGCAACGACTCTGTCACGGAGAGTAGGATTTCCGCCTCTCTGTACATGACCCAGTATAGTAGCTCTCGATTCGATCCCGGTTTTTTCCTCTATCTTTTTCGCAATTTCTTCCGAATGACCGATACCTTCGGAAACAACGATTATGAAGTGCTGTTTTCTTGTCTTTTTGGATTCTTCCATTTTAGCGATTATGTCATCTATATTTGTATCCATTTCGGGAACGAGCACACCTACCGCACCTACTGCAAGACCAACATTGAGAGCGATCCAGCCGGCATTTCTTCCCATTACTTCAACTACCGAGCAGCGGTCGTGGGACATAGCGGTATCGCGTATCTTGTCGATCATTTCCATAGCCGTGTTCATAGCGGTATCGTAACCGATAGTATATTCCGTGCAGGATATATCATTGTCAATAGTTCCGGGCAGACCTATGCAGGGAACTCCGGCTTTTGAAAGGTCGGCAGCTCCTCTGAAAGAACCGTCTCCGCCTATAACAACGATACCCACGAGATCAAGCTCATCGCATTTTGCCTTGGCTTTGAGAACATAGTCCCATTCTTTGAATTCAAGGCAGCGGGCTGTGTAGAGAACGGTGCCTCCGCGCTGGATAATATTAGAAACATCGCGTACTCCAAGATTAACGGTCTCGCCGTGGAGCAGACCATTATAGCCTCTTTTGATACCGATAACTTCATAACCCTTAGCAATAGCGGCGCGTGTAACGGCTCTGACGGCAGCATTCATGCCGGGAGCGTCGCCTCCGCTGGTCAATACGCCTATTCTTTTCATATTTTTTTCCTCCAAAAATTTTATTGCCTGAGGTAAAGCCGGCTTGCGGTATTTTCCTTATCGGGAGCCGACAAATAATAGACACTTCATACACTTTTCATTATACGCTTTTCTCTCCGATTTGTCAAGTAGTTGGAAGTATAATTTGCAGATTTTGTTGTATCCGATAAATTCCGGACTTGAATTTTTATGATACGGTAAGTTATGCCGCGGCGCAGCCATAAAAGAAACATTATTTCATTGCGGCGTTTTCCTCGCCTGCGGTATCATAAATTTTTTGGATAAATTCGCCGCATATGTTCACGCCGGAAATATTTTTCGGAGAAAGCTGCTTTTTCAGATCGTGCATATACAGTATCACTTTTGTTTTGCCGGGGTATTGTCCGCAGATATTGAGGATATCGTTTATTTTCTGCTTTTCTGAGCCGGCGCATCTTATATAAAGCTTCTTTTTTTCACATTCTGAAAGATATTTTTCGGCAGGTACGGCACGTTCTATTATAAGCTTGGGTGATTCGTCCTTATAGGAAAGCTTTGCCGAGATATATGCAGCCTGTCCTTTGCGGACGGTGTTGCCGCAGGCCGAAAGCGGTTCGGCAAAAATTATCCCTTCGGCTTCACCGGTCATATCCTCCAGTTCCGCAAATGCCATTTTTGAGCCGTTCTTCTGTATATGGAACTTTACGCTGCTGAATATGCAGAACATTGATATTTCCGCACCGTCTTTCAGTATGGGCGGATCTTCATAAAGCTGTGAAAGGGTATTCATCCTGCAAAGTGCGGAAAATGTGCCGTAGCGCTGCAGCGGGTGTCCGGAAAGATACATACCGGCAAGTTCTTTTTCGGTTTCCAGCAGTTCCGTGATTGGATATTCTTCACAGTGTTCTATAGTTACCGAAGATACGCTGCTGTCGGTCATATCGAAGAAGTTTATCTGACCTTCCATATTGTTCAGCGAGAAAGTCTGTATGCTGCTCAATATCCTGTCGTAATTCAATATTTTTTCGTGCCTGTTTAGTTCAAAACCGTCAAAAGCTCCGCATAGGATAAGATTTTCAACGCTCCTGCGGTTCATATCCTTTCCGCTCATACGCTTGCAGAAATCTTCCAGCGAGGTGAATTTCCCGTTCCGGTCTTTTTCGGCAATTATTTCGTTTATCGAATTGTAGCCGAGGTTCTTTATCGCAGCAAGGGCAAAGCGTATTCCTTCCGGAACGGGAGAAAATCCCGCTCCGCTCTCGTTGATGTCCGGACTGAGTATACGCACTCCCTTTTTGGAACATTCGCCGGTATATTCCAGAAGCTTTCCTATACTGTCCAGACAGCTTGTCATAAGCGCAGCCATATATTCTTTGAAATAGTGACATTTAAGGTATGCCGTCTGATAGCAGATATAAGCATATGCCGCAGCATGTGATTTGTTGAAAGCATATGAAGCAAAGCTTGCCATTTCATCAAATATTTCGTTGGCGGTATCTTCCGGAACGCCGTTTTTCTTTGCTCCTTCTACAAATATGCTGCGTTCCTCCATCATTACCGAGTGTTTTTTCTTAGCCATAGCGCGTCGTACAAGATCGGCACGCCCGTAGGAATATCCTCCCATTTTGCGGCATATTTCCATTACCTGTTCCTGATATACTATGCAGCCGTAGGTCACTTCAAGTATATCTTTCAGTATGGGGTGCTTGTACGTTACTTTCGAGCGGTCGTGACGGCATTCTATATATTTGGGTATACTGTCCATAGGTCCGGGACGGTACAGCGATATAACGGCTATTATATCCTCGATGTTTTCCGGCCGAAGCCTTGTAAGCACCTGTCTGATGCCGCCGCTTTCAAGCTGGAATATTCCCGACGTCTGTCCGCGGGAGATCATATCAAAGGTCTCTTTGTCGTCCATCGGTATTTTTTCAATATCAAAGTCCGGTACGGATCTTTTTATAAAATCAGACGCATCGCGTATGACCGTCAGGTTGCGCAGACCGAGAAAATCCATTTTGAGCAGTCCGAGACTTTCAAGTATCGGGAATACGTACTGCGTCACGACCGAATTCCCGTTAAGCTGCACGGGGACATAATCGCTTACCGGAGCGTCGGATATCACAACTCCTGCCGCATGAGTGGAAGCGTGCCTTGGCATACCTTCCAGCTTCATAGCCGTGTCGATAAGCGTTTTTACTGTCAGATCGCTTTTGTAGAGTCCCGAAAGCTCGCTGTTTTCCTTTATTGCCGAGGAAATAGTGACATGCAGGCCGAAAGGTATCATTTTTGATACCTTGTCCACCGTCTGGTATGGGATCTCCATTACTCTGCCTACGTCCCGTATTGCGCCTTTTGCCGCCATAGTTCCGAAGGTTATTATCTGAGCGACCCTGTCAGTGCCGTATTTTTTTACAACATAATCAATTACTTTCTGACGTCCTTCATAACAGAAATCAACGTCAAAATCCGGCATTGAAACTCTTTCCGGATTAAGAAATCTTTCAAAGAGCAGGTTGTGTTTTATCGGATCTATGCTTGTTATGCCTATGCAGTAAGCCGCAAGGCTTCCCGCACCGGAACCTCTTCCCGGACCTACGGGGATATTGTTTTCTCTGGCAAATCTTATATAATCCCATACGATCAGGTAATAATCCGTATAACCCATTTTTATGATAGTGTCAAGTTCATATTCCATACGTTCGGAAATTTCTTTTGCAGGCTCTTCACCGTAATGTTTTTTCATTCCCTTGTAACAGAGACTGCGGAAATATCCGATATTATCCGTTATCCCGTCGGCAGTGAACCGCGGGAGCTTTATTTTCCCGAATTCAAAGGAAACACTGCACATTTCGGCTATCTTTGCCGTATTTTCCACAGCCTGAGGGACGTTTGAAAAGATCTCTCTCATTTCCTGCTCTGATTTCATATAGAATTCCTTGGTAGGGAACGAAAGAGGGTTCGGCTGACTGAGCGGAGTGTTTGTCTGTATCGCTATAAGGACCTTTTGCAGCTCCGAGTCCTCTTTCATGATATAATGAGCGTCATTTGTAGCCGCAAGCGGAATGCCCGTTTCGGCGGAAAGCTTGTACAGCAGGGGAAGTATCCTTTTTTCTTCGGGTATCCCGTGATCCTGTACCTCAATGTAATAATTTCCCTCGCCGAAAATGTCAAGGTATTTAAGAGCTGCGGCCTTTGCATTTTCGTATTCGCCGTTGATAAGCTTTCTGGAGATCTCGCCGGCAATACAGCCGGAAAGCGCGATCATTCCTTCATGATATCTTTCAAGAAGTTCTGTATCGGCTCTGGGCTTGTTGTAAAATCCTTCGGTATACCCGCAGGAAACTATTTTTATAAGATTATGATATCCTGTATTGTTTTTGCACAGCAGCACAAGATGATACGGCTTGTTGTCCTGACCATGTATCTTATCAAATCGTGTTCTCGGAGCAATATAGACTTCACAGCCTATTATCGGTCTTATTCCCTGTGCAACGGCTTCGTTATAGAATTCCACAGCGGCGTACATATTCCCGTGATCCGTTACGGCAACGGCAGTCTGACCGAGTTCCTTTGCTCTTGAAACAAGCTGTTTTATCCTGCATGCGCCGTCAAGAAGACTGTACTCGC
>CANRJZ010000130.1 GCA_947631055.1 uncultured Clostridia bacterium
ACTTAATACTTTTATTCCGTTACTCAATTTGTCCTCCTGTTTGATCGTCAAATGATCCAAAAGAAATCTGTTCGCCGACAATATTTTGTGCTTCCGGTGCTGCATTTTCAACATTCTTTACCATCTGGGAGTAATAGCTTTCTTTGAGTTCGCAGGATACCGCTCGTCTGCCAAGTTTTCTCGCCACATACGGAACAGAACCTATTCCGCCGAAAGGATCAAGCACAATATCGTCCGGATTTGTCCATAATTCGATACATCTTTTAATGACTTCCAATTGCAATGGGCATATATGACGTTCGTCTTTTTCGTCTCTTGCGGATTTTTTCTGAAGCGTATCCGACTGCCGTATATCCATCCAGACCGGAGAAGCGTACTGCTGCCATACATTACAGGGAAATGTTTCATTTGTATGAGTGACGCGTTCCGGGTCGTCTCCGGGTTTCCGCATTGTCACTATATAATCCGGTATTCCCTGACGGTTCATTGCGCTGTCCTTTTTTATCTGCTTGTGCAGAAGTCCGAGGGCTTTTGTCCTTTGCATTTCGGTAACGGGATTTTTCCAGATAGTGACCTTGCTGTGATAAATAAAGCCGCAGTCCTCAAATACCTGCCTTACCATTGCGGGAAAATCTTTAAGTCCGATCACGCCGTCACGCTCTTTCATCATCGGCAGATCCATACAATGGAAAGAAAGAAGTCTGCCGGGCATTGTTATTCTGTAAAGTTCCTGCGCAAGATAAATGAAATGCTCCATAAATTCGCTGTCGTTCTTGCAGTTTCCCATATCCCTGTCGCTGTTTGAATATGTATACAAGCTGCTGAACGGCGGCGAAAAAACCGTATAATGTATACTGTTGTCCGGTATGCTTTTCATTATTTCGCAGCTGTCGCCGTTGTACAAAGCATATTTTTCCGTCACACACTGGTCAAGCACATCTGCCATTTTTAAATTCCTCCCATTCCGGTAACTGCATTTCCGTTGTCGGTTCATATGGTGATGAGATCCTGCAAGTAGATTTCAGTTCCCTTGTTGTTATATCTTTTGTGAGTTCGATCAATTCTTCCTTAAATCTTTCGTTGTCCGCCTGTTTTCTTTCAATATTGCTTTTAACCGCACCCTCTTTTGCGGAAATGATTATATATCCGGTAACTTTGCTGTTCTGACCGAAACGCCAGCATCTGCGGACTGCCTGATAATAAGATTCAAAGCTGTCGGAAAGTCCCACGAATATCATATTGTGACAATTCTGCCAGTTCATTCCGTATCCTGCGATCTTTGGTTTCGTCACAAGACATTTAAGGTTATTTTCCGAAAAATCATTCATTGATGATACTTTGTATTCCGGCTTATCCGAACCCTGAACATTCTTGCTTCCGTCTATAAGTTTATTAAGAAGATTTGCTTCATCGTTAAGATCACACCAAACGAGCCATTGTTCATCGGAATTATTTACAAGTTCCGCGGCTGCTTTGCATCGAAGTTCAAGACTTTCCTTTCTTGCTGCTCTGCGTTCCGTCAGCGAAAGCGATTCATTTACGGTGTTTTCTCCGTCAACTATTATTTCTTTGATTTCAAGTTCAGGTAATTCGTAATTTACACTTGTGTAGCCGAGTTTTGCAGGATTATCAACAACTACTGCCCAACTTGCTATCCATTTCCAGAACAGGCTTTGCGCGTGACCTTTAAGACGCCATTTTGATGTTTGTCCGCCGTCGTGAACAAAGAACATTGAAAGCATTTCCGGACGGGTCATTACTCCGAGGAATTCGGAATGATTTCCAAGTTCCATATAATCGTTAGGCGCAGGTGTGGCAGTGCAGGCAAGTCTGAACGGCACTTTGTTGAAACAGTTTATTATCTGCGTTCTGATCTTTCCGGAATATGATTTAAGGATACTGCTTTCGTCAAGGACGATCGCTTCAAATTCATTTCCAACAAATTTATCGAGTTTTTCATAGTTGGTAATGTTTATCATTTCCGGTCTTACATCGTCCTGAGAAGCGCAGATATTGACGGTATAGCCGAACTTTCTGCCCTCTTCCTTAGTCTGCACGGACACCGCAAGAGGAGCAACTATAAGGATCTTTCTGTTCCCCCTTTTGCGTATCTGTTCCGCCCATTCAAGCTGCATAAGCGTTTTTCCGAGACCGCAGTCGGCGAATATCGCCGCTTTTCCCTTTGCCAATGCCCACCGGACTATATCCTTCTGAAAATCAAAAAGTTCCGGATTTAATTCGGCGGTATCAACATTTATTCCCACGCTCTGAATTACCAGAGCCTTGTTTTTTATAAATTCATCGTATTTTATCAAATAAACGATCCTTTCTTATTTATATCTCATCATTTCTTTGCCGTATATCTCGTTTACCATATCGAAGACCTTTCCCATACCGAGACCTTGTTTTGACGGTACCCATATCTGTTTTGGATTCCATTCAACCCAGCCTAACTCATCAGGTTCATTTGATAATGTAGGGTCGTAATCGGGATTATCTATCCACTGACCGCCATTGATACAGTAGTCGTATTGCCTTGGGTGAGTTCTGGCAAGCTGCTGAAATCTGGTTTCGCCTTTTTCAAGATGTGTGCCGAAAGCACAGAACATACAGCCTGTGCGTTTACAGCCGGTACAGGAAAGACAGCCGTTTTTGTCTGTTTGTATTTCTCCATAAACCGAACATATCCTTAGATCATAACGCTTTATGTATTCAAGAACGTCTTGTTCTGTCCAGAAGCTCATAGGCTGTGAGCCTTTGTTTTTGCCGTCAAAGGCATTGCAGCCGGTTCTTATCCAGTTTTTACGTCTCAATCTGCTTTCGTCTACCAGAGTTGCTATAAATGGATATACATTATTATCTTTTGCATAGGATTTAAAAACTGCTTTTTTAACAACATCACAACATTTCGCACCTATTAAAACAGGTAATTTTTCAGCAACTTTTAAATACTGTGAAAAATTATACTGTGATTTCTCACCGTTTGACTTATAAAAAATTCCGAGTATTTGTTTTCTTCTTATTAACGCTTTTTCAGATTTTCTTGCATAATAAATTGTTTGTGAAATTTCTTTAGAAAATAGTGGATAACCATAATTTAAGATCACATCAACAAAAGACATTTTCGGACGGATAACGACTACATTATCAAAAGACTTTACGAAACTTTGTATTTCCGGATATTCAAGTCCGGTATTGCTGAACACGGCAGGGACTTCCGGATAAATTTTTCTTACAATATCAAGCAGGACTGTACTGTCTTTACCTCCACTGAACGAAACATAAACATTGCCGTTGAAGTATTGATACCATTCGATTATTCGTGCTTGTGTAATTGCAATTTTACGTTCTAATGGCAAGGCTTGTAATTCTCTTAACCGTTCTGCATCGTGGACTTTTCCGTCCGGGCTGTATTCGTGTTCGTCCATTGTTTCTCCTTTCTTGGTGGTGTATAAGTGCTGACCGTGATCTCAATTTCCGTATCTGCAAAAACATTTTTGATGATACTTTCAACTTTGTTCCAGTCAAGTTTATCAAGTCCGCAGCCTATCTTTGGCATTGCAAGTTCTGTAATTTCCAAGTCCTGTATTTGCTTTTTCATATCGGTAAGGCATTTTTTAAGGTCTTCATAAGTCGGCTTATGGAAATACCTCTCTTTTGTTACAAGATTGAATACATTATCCACTCGCAGTGCCTGACCGACACGCATTGTTTCAGAAGTTTTGCCATAGCGATTAAATAATTTAAAACGCATTTTATAAATTTCATCAAACCGTTTTGCAATACCTGCACCTAAAGCGAAGTCTGCTGAAATGCAGTGGCATAAGCAATAGGTGCGTGGAAATGTAAACAGGTCTATATCCATGTATTTTAACTGCATTGATTTTCACCTCTATTTTTATTATGGAAATTTGCCATAATAAAAATCAGTTTGTCGATATCTTTCCAGTTGTCGGTGCGATAAGAAAGTCCGAGAGTTTCTCCTATAAAAGGTTTTTGATTCCACGGATATTTGAAAAGAATAGCAGGGTCGTTTCTGTTTAATACATGATCTGAAATATAATTGGGACAATCATCTATCAGAATATCAATATCCACAACAGATTTGTTTTTAGTGACCACTATCCGTCTTGAAATATCAAAATCAAAAAGTTCCTGTAATTTTTTCCTGCCGTTGGGCTGTATGTATATTGGAGAAGCAGTTACAAATAAAATGTCATATCTTTGTTTACCAAACACATTATTGATAGTCTCAACGCAATTTTCAATCGGTTTAAGACGCTCAACAACTCTGCTATCAGAAAACAGTTCGTGAAATTTGTATCTGTATTTTTTACTTACAAATTGCGTCATATTATAATCCGTTATATCCGACAGGTGCAGACGTTCACCGGTATCTTCATAGTGAACGTCAAGCACTGTCTCGGCGGTATTGAATATGACATTATCAATATCAATACCTATTCTCATTTATCTTCCCTCGTCAATACTTCATCAAATTCACTGGTATTATCAAGCACACAAGGAAAACGTAAGCCCATTGGAACACCATATTTCTCTTCGGCGATCTTCTGTGCTTCATACTCTCTTGCTATCTCGGCAGCACGTTTTCTTACAAGCCATTTACGTTTCTTTTCTGCACGCTTCTTGGATATTCTTTCGTTCTCCGCTTTCTCTTTCTGTTCTTTTTTCTGATACTCCAGTTCTTTCAGTGGTTTCTTTATTGCCCATTCATCGAAAAGGTTGTTGGCTGTGTTATCGTTGCCCATTGATTTCTTTGCAACGGCAGTCATAAAGCCTGTGAATTTATCGGCAGCGTCCGGGTTTTCTGCTCTGACTACGGTTTTTGTGCCGTCGATCCATTCAATTATTGTCACGCCTTTTATACTGTCGTATGTGTAATTGATGATAGGTGAACTTTTTATTGGCTTAGATATGTCTGCCAATACACTCGATAATGTTTTACAAGAACTCAACGCTTTATAAACATCAGAATCAGTTATTGGCTTTGGCTTGATCAAAACAGTTGAATCATTGGACGAAGTTGGTCCCCATGTGTTTGTACAATAATCATATTCTACGGGCATATGCATTCTCCTTTCAGATATAAAAATCAATCAGGGTATACTTCTTTGAATTTTATCGGCGTATCGGCGGTGCGGATCTTTATTAGTTTATTGTCCTTTTCTGCCTTGAATAATGTATATGTATCCCCTGCGACATTCCGTGTGACAACATAAAGCAGTTTCCCACCGCTGTAATACCGCATTGCCAACTGCGCCGATCTTGGAATTTCTATGTCATTTATGAAAATTCATCTCCTTTTTGCCAATAATTAAAAATTTTCTTCTCACAATATAATTATACCTTTTAATAAAATTCAATTCAAACGGATTATTGCGTGTTTTGATGTGTATTAAGGAAATTTTTATCTTTTAACAGCTCTTTTAAATATGTTTGTTTTTTACTTACACCCTCGGTTTTTACGGCGTCGTGAAGTGCGGAATTTTCTGCTATAAGATAGCACTTTTTCTTCGCTCTTGTTATTCCGGTATACATCATTTCTCTTG
>CANRJZ010000131.1 GCA_947631055.1 uncultured Clostridia bacterium
TACTGTTCACTTATCGTTTCTGTTCCTTCTTGATCTATGTAAGTACGGTCATATAGGCATATCCTTTTTTTCTTTTTTAAAATTGAATATATTTTTTCACGCTTCATACTTCATTTTCCTCTTTAACATATAGCTTATGTGTACCGTCAAGAATATCCCTTTCCTCATCGGAAATAACATATCCGCATATTTCAAGAAATTCATAATACAGCCGCAGGCTTCCGACCTTGTTTTCACGATATTCCGCTGTAAAATTGTCAAAATACAGCTGACTGTCTACCGGCAGCATACTGTATGCCAGAATAACAAGCCCTCTCAGGTCTTTTGTACCTGATCTTTCAATGAATTCTTTGTACGGCATATCTTCATCTTCCGAAATGTCGCAGTCTGTTATATTTGCAATAGAATATATATTGCAGATATACAGATCATCATAGTTTTTCATAAGCAAATTGAATATCGCATAGATCTTTTCAAGAATTTCTGTAGTTTTTTTGCACGGGAACGCCTTGAAATTCTTTATAAAATCCTTTCGCATTTTCTCCATTGTCGCGCATAACTCCTGCAATCCGGCAACATTTTCATGTGGTTTCTGAATGAACGTCACACGGCTTTCTTGCTGCTTGTCCCTGTCAGTTAAAACATCAATGCAGTAACCGGTATTAAAGTAATAGTATTTTTTGTTTTCGTCAAAATCAATAATTTCTTTTATCTTTTCAACCTTTGAATGGATCGGAACAGTCCTTATGAAATGATACGCAGTATAATCAGCTTTCGGAAGCTTTTCGGCAAATTCCGAAAACGCCTTTTCCGCACTTTCAAACCAGATCTCTTTTTCCTGCTTGTGGAGCGCGTTCTCAAGCTCCATTCTAAAGTTATTCGGTTTGTAATTTTCAACGAGTTTTTCCCGAACGGCAGGATCGTTGATTTTTTCAAGCGCTTCAAAATCTTCGAGCCGCATACCCTCGTTGTAAGACTTTTTCACCTGCTCCATATCGTATTGTGACATTTTCAGACGGCGGCGGATAGTGCTTTCGGAAAATCCCGTTGTTTCGGAAATGCTGCTCACCGTGTCGCCCAGATCAAGCATAAGCTGGAAGCCTTCCACCTGTTCCGGCTCGGTCAGATCGGCACGCTGCATATTTTCCGCAAGCATAATGCCGACCTGCTCTTTCATTGACAAGCCTTCTGCAATAATGCAGGGGAGGGCTTCAAGTCCTGCTGATCTTGCCGCCGCGTAACGTCTATGACCTATCAGAATACGGTAATATCCTTCAAGATGTTCCGGCTCGCGGGGATTAGCAGGGAACCAAGGGACAACGGTCAGATTCTGCATAATGCCGTTTTTGCGGATAGAGTCTGCAAGCTCGGAAATATCTCCAACGTCCTTGCGCGGGTTTTTCGGGTGCGGTTCAAGGTGACCTATGGGAATGTATGTAATATTTCCGCTTGGCTTTTCGGCGTCGGCAGACGGTTCATTCTGTTCGGTTATCTCGAAAATTTCCTTGTAATTTTCAAGAATGAAGTCGGCAAGTTCTTCATATGAAAATTCGGTTACAGGCGTTTCCTGCTCTTCGTCCTCTGCATAAAAAATGTCTATGTCTATATTGTCATAGAATACAATGGTGTAATTTCTTTCGCCGACCGCAATATTTCCCTCATCGTAAATGTTATCGCTGTTACTTACCCACATCAGAATATCTTCCGCACGATTTTCCTCGCAGAGGTTTATAAGTTCCTGCTTTTTTTCCTCGTCGGTAATTATTTTACGAAGAATACCTACCAGCAGGTCGTGGTGTTGTTCTATGGAAACTTCTTTATTCTGTTCAGCAGAAATTTCTTCCTGTTCCGCAAAAATTTTCTTGTGGTCGCAAATAAAGCGTGCCGCTTGGCTCCATGTCATAACAAGAGTAGTATCTTTTTTATTGTTGATCTCATAGTCGAAACTTATCGTTATACTTTCAGGCCGATAATCACAATATTTCGGAGACGGCGTAAAATTGTTTTTCGGAATAGGATCGCCATGTATGTATCCGTGTTTGTCTTTTAAAAACTTCGTGAACTCCGTAAGCAGCTTGCATGATTCAATATATTTTTCGAGGATCTCCTCGCGCTCTCCGGCAGTTGAATTTACAAGCTGTGAAAAAACGAATATCAACTGCGGTGTTAATTCAACCATTGAAACAGCGTATTTCATTCTTGTTCACCCTCCTTTTCTGCATTTTGTACTTTGCTTTTTTTTAAGAATCATTTCACACATTTTAAAATTCCTTTCCTGATTTATTTATTTTTCCACTTCTATTTTTAAGTGAACTTTTTCAAAATCAATGCCATATTGCTTTTGAATGAAATTCCGCACATCTTTGTCCGTGGCATATCTGCCGAATGCAGGCGGCATATCAATGACCGAAACAACGTCACGGAAAAACTTTTCTATGCGGTCTTTATGCCATTTCCGAAAATGCAGTACAAGCAGTACCGAACCTATCACCGAACGTGCAACATCGTCCGCAGCGGTCTCATATATCTTTTGCGTTTCTTTTCTGGACAATTTCGGCGGCGCATAACGTGAACGCATATTTTACACCTCAATTCCAGAATGTAAGCTGATCTTTATTTACGAGCGTTTCACAATTCGCAACGAGCTGATCAAAATAAGCCGGTTTCAGTTCACAGGCGACCGCCCGCCGTCCTTGTTCCAATGCCACATAAGGTTCAGAACCGATACCACCGAAAGGTGAAAAAACTATTTCGTCAGGATTTGTCCAGAGTTTTACCGCACGGCGGATCACTTCAAGCTGCAAGGGACAGATATGTTTTTCGTCCTTGCTGTCACGCGCGCCGCGGCTGCTTAAAACGTCCGTGCGCTGAATGTCAAACCATACCGGGCTTGCGTATTTCTGCCACATTTCAAGCGGAAGTACCTGACTTTCGGCGGCATTGTCCTTGTCCGCGTCCGCTGCGGTCTTGTAGTGCTTAATGGGAATATGTTCGTCGCCCTCTCTTTCCCACTTGCGGAACAATACAAGATATTCCGGCATACCTATTCCCGTATGTGAAGCGTCCCGCTGGAGCTGACAGTATAAAAGCCGCTGAGTTTTCGTTTTCTGCATTTCAAGTACCGGATCAGTCCATATGACCACTTCCGAATGATACTGAAAACCGAATTTTTCAAAATGCCGTATTATATCACCTTGGAAATCATGCCAACCGCTTGCGCCGTCTCTGTTCTTGTACATGGGAAGATTCTTGCAGTGTACCGCGCAAAGCCTTCCCGGTGCAAGTATTCGGTAAAGCTCAGGCGTAAGGAATGAAAATTGTTCAAAAAATTCCTCCGTGTTCCTGCAATTTCCCATGTCCCGAAGATCATCGCTGTATATGTACAGATTTGCGAAAGGCGGCGAAAATATCTGAAAATGTATGCTGTTATCCGGCATCTGCCGCGCTACTTCAACACAGTCGCCGTTATAAAAGCAGTACCTGTCCGACTGTACGGTCCTTATATTTTCCATTAAACTACACTCCTCAGCCACTGTGGGATCTCCGCTGTTTTATTGTTCAGGTCAAGAATAAACTCATGTCCTTTAAGGTTTTCCATCTGTATTTCTTTCATTGCCTTTGCCATGCTGACCGCCATTTCGTTTTTCTGCCTTGCCTTGGCGTTAATGCGTTCAAGTATATTCTTTTCCGTTGAACCTATCACGCGGGCGACATTTACGGACTTTTCCTGCCCGAAACGGTAAAACCTGCGGATCGCCTGATAATAATTTTCAAAAGAATAATCCATTCCGCAAAATATGGTGTTGCGACAATTCTGAAAATTAAGTCCGTACCCGAAAATAGACGGCTTACTTATAAGCACGGGAATTTTCCCTGTTATAAAATCAACGCTTGCCTGCTCTTTTGCACTTGTTTTGTCGCTTCCGCGGATCTCCACCGCTCCGGGAATTATTCTTTTAAGTTCATCGGCTTCAGAGTTAAGGTCACACCATACGGCGACCTGTTCTCCATTATCCGTGAATTTTTTCGCTTCCCTTGCAGCAGCTTCGCACCTTGCTTTCAGGGAACGGCGTTTTTCAGCGATATATCCCGTTGCTGACATATCAACATTTCGGAAAAATCCCTCATCGAAATTATCTGAAAGCTCGTTTGTATCAACAATAATATCGTACTCGTTAAGCTCCGGAAGAATATATCTGCTGTCGTCATAACCGATATCCGCAGGGGTTTCGATACATACAGCCCATGAAGCTACCCACTTCCAGAAATCCGCTTCAGCGTGCTTTTTCAGACGGTATTTGCCGCTCTCTTCCTGATCGGCAAGGAACCATATCGCAAGCGCTTCACTTGAACGCATTATTCCGAGGAATTCAGCGTGATTCAGAAGCTCCATAAGGTCATTCGGCGCCGGCGTTGCCGTCGCGGCCAACTTATACGGCGTATCTGCAAAGCTGTTAATAAGTTCCTGCTTTGTCTTTCCGGTGTAATTTTTCAATATGCTTGATTCGTCCAATATGATCCCAGAAAATACCGTACAGTCGAATTTGTCAAGTTTTTCGTAATTCGTAATGTTTATGCCGTTCACGATATCAGCGGCAGTTTCAGCTATATTGCACTCTATACCGAATTTTTTGCCTTCACGGTTTGTCTGAAGCGACACCGCAAGCGGCGCAAGGATAAGCACCGGAGAGGACGTATATTTTTGTATCTGTTCCGCCCACATCAATTCCTGAAGCGTTTTTCCAAGACCGCAGTCCTCGAATAATGCCGCTCTGCCTTGTTTCACCGCCCATTGCACAACGCTTTTCTGCCAGTCGAAAGCCGAAGCGTTCAGGCTTTTCACCGGAATATCAAACCCGCTCTTTATAACGGCTTTTTGCTTGCCTTTCAAAAAATCATAGTAAGTATCCATTTCATAGCCACCTTATTTTTGTATTCATTCCTGCCCGTTCTTTTTGGTCGGAACGGTTATCATTACCGGAATAACCATTTTTATGAACTCACCATAAGCGTCCTGCTCTGCCGTGTTAAGTGAGCTATATAGAGTATCGGCAATCGCCTTAAAAGACACTGCCAGTAACGGCTTTTCAATGCCACTTACCGAATTTACCGCATTAAGAGCAGTCTGACCGATCTCTTCCATTCTTTCGACTGCGGCGGCAACGAATTCTTCCGCTGCCTTTTTGTCCGAAAA
>CANRJZ010000132.1 GCA_947631055.1 uncultured Clostridia bacterium
CATTTTATCACCCTTTATCATTATACCATATTCTATTCAAAAAAGCCAGCCTTTTGGCTGACTTTTTCGACAGACTGAAAGGACGGCATAAGCCGTCCTTTTTAGCGGTCTGAAACAGTCCGGAAAACTTTTTGCCGGACTATGGCGCGGAAGATCAATCTATTACGCCGCCTTCAACGACAAGATTTTCCTTATCTACAGCGTCGCCGTAAACGGGAGCAAGAGTTTCATCATAGTCGCTGTGGAAGAAATTTTCTCCGGCAAGCGAAGTTATTTCGTCATTTATCCATTTGAGAAGGGTCTCGTTTCCCTTGGAGACAGCAGGCGCGATAGTGTCTATACTTCCCAGTGATTCAACGCCGACGGTAAATCCGGGGTTCTGCATAGCCCATGCGAGCACTTCGGTGTTATCTGTGGAAAATGCGTCTCCGCGTCCGTCCTGAAGCGAAGAATATGCTTCGTTGTATTCATCGAACTTTACAAGCTCAACGTCGGGATAATTTTCAGTGAAATATGTTTCCGCCGTAGTGCCTTTTACAACAATGAGTTTCTTTCCTGCAAGGTCGTCTGCGGAAGTTATAACTGCGCTGTCGGGAGAAACTACTCCGAGCGCTACTTTCATGTAAGGAAGCGCAAAGTCTACCTTTTCGGCACGTTCGTCGGTAACGGTAAAGTTGGCAAGGATTATATCTACCTTTCCTGTTTCGAGGAATTCAACACGGCTCGCCGCTTCTACCGGAACAAGTTCAAGCTCCGTTCCGAGATCCTGCGCAAGACGTTTTGCAAAGTAAACGTCATATCCTTGGTATTCGCCGTTGTTGTCAACATATCCGAACGGATTTTTGTCGGAAAATACGCCTATTTTAAGCGTTCCGGAGGACTTGATCTCATCAAGCGTCCTGTAGATAGCCGATCCGCCGGCCGATGCGCTTTCGTTTCCCGTCGATGCAGTTTCGTTCCCGCCGCAGGCTGCAAAGCTGAGCGTCAGTGCCGCAGCGGCAATTGCGGAAATTATCTTTTTGATCTTTTTCATAACCATTTCTCCTTAAATATAAGTTTACAGACAGATCCGGTATCGTATTGACCGTTTTCATGCGGGAAAATATATCTCCCGCAGAAAAGCGGATTTTGATTTGTACATACAAAACCTATCTGATATATAGACATTATACTCCCACATTTATGGGTTGTCAATAGTAATTCCGGAAATTTTTATTTTCGTAGGAATATTCAAAAATGCGTGTTCCCGAACCGGAAAAGTTATTATTTTTGACGGTATAAGACCACTGGGGACCATTTTCATTTTCTTTCACCTTTTCTGCAAGCGTTTTTATCCGATGATGATCCGCCGGTCTATCTGGAGTAGGAGAACGTGCTGAGGAAACGCTTTGCCCGTTCGGTGTCGGGGTCTTTGAAAAATTTTTCCGGAGGATTTTCTTCCACTATGACTCCGCCGTCCATAAGTATCACGCGGTCGGCGGCAGCTTCGGCGAACGCCATTTCATGGGTAACTATTATCATTGTTGAGCCGTTTTTGGCAAGATCAAGAACAACGTTCAGCACCTCATGCACCATTTCCGGATCGAGAGCCGCCGTTATTTCGTCAAGGAGCATTATATCCGGACGGATCATAAGGCTGCGGACTATAGCCGCTCTTTGCTGCTGACCTCCGGAAAGCTGCGAAGGATAGGATCTTGCTTTATCACCCAGTCCGACTCTTTCAAGAAGAGCCATAGCCTCGTTTTTTACTTCATCTTTGGAACGTTTCTGCACTTTGAGAGGAGCGAGCATGATATTGTCCAGTACCGTCATATGCGGGAAAAGGCCGTAATCCTGAAAGACCATGCCTATCTTCTGACGGATCTTATAAAGGCTTCTCTTGCCGTATTCGACAGGTTCACCGTGCAGCAGCACAGAGCCGCCCTGTATGGGTTCAAGGCCGTTAAGACACCGCAGCAACGTGGATTTTCCGCAGCCGGACGGACCTATCAGCACTATGGTCTCGCCTTTTTTTACGGTAAGGCTGATGCCGTTTATTATAACGTTATCGCCGAAAACTTTTTTCAGATCTTTGATCTCTATAACAACATCTTCGTTCATCTGTGGGCGCATCTCCTTTCCTTTCCGGTCATTTGCAGCGGTCGGCAAGCTTTTTTGAGAATACCGACAACGGGAAACATATTATAAAATACATAAAGAATATAGCTGCATATACCCATATTGCCGCGTCGGGGGCATCGTAGCGGTTCGCGTCTATTATCTGTTTGCCGACTTTCAGTACTTCGGTAACGCCGATAAGCGACACCAAAGCGGTGGTCTTTATCATTCTTGTGGAAAGATTTATAATATTCGGCGTAAGTCTTTGCACTGTCTGAGGCAGGATAACATAGAAATAAAGCTGAGCTTTGCTCAGGCCGAGCGCAAGTCCCGATTCATACTGATGAGCTGGTATGGAAACGAAAGCGCCTCTTACCAGATCGCCTGTTTCCGCCGCTCCCCATATTGTGAACACTATTACGGCGGCAGTTTCGCCGGAAAAATTTATTCCCGTTGAGCGTGTGACTCCGAAAAATACTATGAACAGCCATACGAGCTGGGGCATTATCCTGACGATCTCAAGGTATACCTTGCATATTGCGCGCACGGCTTTGTTCCTTACGGTCATTGCCGCTCCGAGGAATATGCCGAGGACGAGGGACGCTCCTATAGAGATCAGAGATATCCGCAGCGTTACCCAGAGCCCGCTGAGAAGGCGCAGGAAATTATTCCCCGCAAAAAGAACTTCATATCCCCGCACGGTGGAGCCTCCTTTCCAACAGCGTAAAAACTATCGAGACAGGCAGTATTATTATAAGATAGGCTATTACCAGCATGGTGAGCGCTTCCGTTGTATTGTAATACATACCGATCAGGTCTTTTGCCGTATACATCAGATCGGCAAGAGAAACTGCGCTGAATACGCTGGTCTCTTTCAGCAGAAAGATAACGTTAGCGCATACTGCCGGCGCTGCGACCGAGGCAGCCTGCGGAAGAATAACGCTTTTCATGGTCTGCGCTCTGCTCAATCCAAGGCTTTCGGCAGCTTCAAGATGGATCTTTCTCACCGATCCCAGACCGCTTAGAAAGGATTCGGACATATATCCTCCTCCGAGGAAGGCAAGGCCGACCGTTCCGCATACTTCGGGGGAAAGCACTATGCCTATCTTGGGGAGTCCGAAAAACAGGAAAAAAAGCTGAACGATCAGCGGAGTGTTCCTTGAAAGTTCGGTATATACCGCGGCAATACCGTTCAGCAAAGGGATCTTATAATATCTGCAAAGGGCGCAGATCATTCCGACTATTGCCGAAAGGACTATGCCCACCGCGCCTATCGTTACCGTAAGGACCGCGGATCTTATGTACAGCGGATAATATTCTGTTATAAACGACCAATCCATAGCACGTCTGCGTTCCTTTCCTGATATCAGCAAGCAAATTAAACGATATAATATATAGATATTCATTCGCCGCTGTAACTGTGAAAACACTTATCCATTATCAATGATACTGAAAAATTATATCACACAAAGCATACAATGTCAATATGGATTTGGTGAATATTTTGTAATCCACATTTGGCAGATATTTTGTAATTCTGCGAAAATACACATAAAATTTACGCTGTTTTTCAACGGATATTGAAAATAAATATTGCATTTTTGAGGGAAATATGATATCATTAATTGTGTATCTATTTTTATCGGAAAGGAACGGTCCAGAATGAAGAAGGAACTTTCAAAGCTATATGAACCCAAAGAAGTTGAGGATAAAATATATAAATTCTGGGTGGACAACGACTGCTTCAAAGCGGAGCGCGACCCTCAGAAAACTCCGTATACGATAGTCATACCGCCGCCGAACATCACGGGGCAGCTCCATATGGGACATGCTCTTGATGAAACTTTGCAGGATATCCTTATCCGTTGGAAGCGTATGAAAGGCTATGCAGCGCTCTGGCTGCCCGGCACGGATCACGCCGCTATCGCCACCGAAGCAAAGATAGTTGCCGCTATGGCTAAAGAGGGTCTTACCAAAGAAGCCATCGGGCGGGAAAAATTTATGGAACGCGCCTGGGAATGGAAAAAACAGTACGGCGGACGTATCGTTGAACAGCTGAAAAAGCTGGGAAGTTCCTGCGACTGGTCAAGAGAGCGCTTCACTATGGACGAAGGCTGCTCGAAAGCCGTTAAAGAAGTTTTCGTAAAATATTACGAAAAAGGTCTTATCTACCGCGGCGAAAGGATCATAAACTGGTGTCCTCACTGCAAGACATCTCTTTCCGACGCGGAAGTTACTTTCGAGGAGCAGGCAGGCCATTTCTGGCATCTGCGCTATCCTTTCAAGGACGGCAGCGGCTATGTTGAGCTTGCCACGACGCGTCCCGAAACAATGCTCGGCGATACTGCCGTTGCGGTAAATCCAAACGATGAGCGTTACAAAGATATTGTCGGCAAGACTCTGATACTTCCCCTTGTTGGCAGGGAGATCCCCGTAATTGCCGACGATTACGTTGAAATGGATTTCGGAACGGGCGTTGTAAAGATCACTCCCGCCCACGATCCCAACGACTTTGAAGTTGGTCTCCGTCATGATCTGCCTGTTCTCAACGTTATGACCGACGACGCGCACATAGTTGACGATTACCCCGAATATGCGGGTATGGATCGCTACGAGGCAAGGAAAAAGATCGTTGAAGATCTGGAAAAGGGCGGCTATCTTGTAAAGATAGAAGAACACGTTCACAATGTGGGTACCTGTTACCGCTGCGGAACTACCGTTGAACCTAAGGTATCAACACAATGGTTCGTGAAGATGAAGCCTCTTGCGCAGCCTGCAATAGATGCTGTCAAAAATGGTGAGACAAAGTTCGTTCCCGAACGTTTTGAAAAGGTATATTTCCACTGGCTGGAAAATATCCGCGACTGGTGCATTTCCCGTCAGATCTGGTGGGGACATCAGATACCCGCATTTTACTGCGACGACTGCGGCGAAATGGTCGTTACCAAGGAAAACAGCGCGGTCTGCCCCAAGTGCGGAAAGCCTATGAGACAGGATCCGGACACGCTGGATACATGGTTCAGCTCCGCGCTCTGGCCTTTCTC
>CANRJZ010000133.1 GCA_947631055.1 uncultured Clostridia bacterium
GCATTAAGACGGCTTCTTACGGTGTTTTCCGGAACGGAAAGCGCCTTTGCGATCTCTTTTATGCTTTGACCTTTCATGTAGAACCGTACCATTGTTTCACGGTAAACGCTTGTAAGCTGTCCAAGATTTTTCCGTATCATTTCCAAATCTTCCGAACGCTCAATATCTTCATTAAGATGATCCTGCTCCGGGATATCGTCTGCAAAATCGATAGAAACAACAGGCTTGCGATACTTGCGGCGCAGAGTATCGTAATATTTCCGTTCAAGCACGGAATTCAGCCATGCGGCAGGGTCGTCCATGGTCCTTCCCTTTTTCAGGTAAACGAGTCCGGCAAGCAGGGTTTCCTGAACAAGATCCTCGGCATCATGGAGATCATCGCATTTATACACTGCCTTTTTCAGAAGGAAGTCGGCATATTCGCTTAAATTGATATTCATTTGCAAGGCACCTCGTTTTGCTTTTGAAAGATCTTCATTATATATGTCGTTTTTCAGGAAGAAAGGTTCGCCGGAGAAAAATATTTACGCAAAAAAGTTCTGCCTCCGGACAATAAAAATATCCGGAGGCGATCTGCACTATTGAAAGATCATTGAAGGCTCGTAGCAAGTCCGTTTATTGAAATGCTCGGATCGTCAAGATCGATTATAAGACACCGTCTGCCGTTTATAACGCTTGTACGGACTTTATCGGTGGCTTCGCGGCTGATGTTTATCGTAATTTCGGGAGTAGCAAGGACAGTCTTGTTCTCGATGAGATTTTCCGCCGTAAGTCCTTCGGCGCTGCCGATCTTTTCTTTGAAAACGGCAGGAAGAGCGTCTAACTTTTCGCTGCTTACGCCGGCATCAAAAAGAATATTATGCAGCTTGTTATCGTCAATGAGCGGAAGTTCAGTCTCGTCTTTTGACTTTGCAACGATATCCCTCAAAGCGTCGTTTACCTGAGTTATTACCGTGTAGTTCAGTTCATCGGCAACAACATCGGTAAGCACCTGCCGGAACGTTTCCTTTTCGCTCTGGCAGGACATTGTGAACTCACAGCCGAGGACATCGGTCACAACGGAAATATTGGGTTTCTTAGGCGTTGACGTGTAGTACATCACATTGTTCACATCAGGACTTCTGTCGCTGAAAACAGGGTACAGGAAACCGTCGGTAGGCTTTTTGCTGATGATAAGATCCGTATTTGCCTTTTTGACGATCGCATTATTTTCGCTGTCGAACATAAGTCCGTCATCGCCGGTGCTTACGGGACATATTGCCGTTACTATAAAATTATACTCATAATCGGCAGCGTCGTATGTATCATCGTTTTTGTCCTTTGATGCGATGCTGTATGAACAATAACCGATAATAATTGCATATGCAAGTTCATATTCCATATTGTTTATAATTCTTTCAAGCAGCATAGCATTGGCGGTCTCGTCCTTGAGTTTGCCTTTAAGCGCATTGTATAGGATATTCTGAGCGCCGTCATCCTGATATTCTTCATTTGGGAAACTATACTCAACGAGGTTTTTTCCGGCGCTTCCGCTAAGGACTTTTTTCAGTGAGCCCAGCATTACAGAGCCTTCGTCCTCCGGAATGAGCGAATAAAGTTTGTTTTCATTACAGCGGATATTTTTCTGAGGATCCACATATACGGAGAGAATATGATCCAGTGTGAAAAATCCGCTGGAATCGGAAAAATTCTTTTTAATTTCGGCAATTTCTTTTTTATTCATTTTCTGATATTCCTTTCTTTTAAGGCTATATAACAACCCGTTGATTTTAACATTTTTTATATTTAACGATAAACTATAATTTGCAGGCTGAGGCAAGCTGAGCTTGCAGGCATTTATCCTCTTATAAGATAGAGTTGGTTATTTTTGTTTCTGAACCATTTTATTATAGTGTGGCAAATATCGTTTGAAGATAAACCTTTATATCTCAACTCTTAACTCTCAACTCTCAACACTTATAAATATTCCGATTTGTCATTACATTAAAAATCGCTAAGATCAATTTCGTGTAAGGATTATATTATATCACAAAAACTAATGTTCGTCAAGTATTAAAAAAGAAGATCTTCCTTTGTGTTGATCAATACCGGCAAAACTGTATTTTTCATATTTTATACCGTATCACCGCATATCTTTTCACGCAGCAGAACATATATTACCGACATCAGCGGCACGCCGAGAACTATACCTGCCGCTCCTCCAAGACCTGCCCCCAAAAGTATTGCAAGAAATACCAAAAGCGGTGGTATGCCAAGGCTTTTTCCTACTATCCTCGGATAAATAAGATTATTTTCAAGCTGCTGGAGAACTATAATGAACAGAACGAACCATACGGCATCTATCGGCTTTATAAGGAATAATAAAAACGCTGACGGCACCGTACCTATTATAGCGCCCACAACGGGTATCAGCGCCGTCACTCCTATGATCGTACTTATAAGCAGCGCATACTCAAATCCCAGTAGTTTCATTCCTCCATAGCAAAGCACGCCAAGTATGAACGCTTCCGTTATCTGTCCGACAACAAAACGGCTGAATGTTGAATATACAAGACAATATCCCTTTTTTAATACGTTGTAATGCTTTGGGATAAAATACTTCACTATTGATGAAACAGCCCGTCTTATACTCTTTTTGCTGAGAAGGATATATATTGAAAGCACAAATCCTATAAGAAGATCCGCTGCTCCTCCGATAATGCCGGCTGTTTTGGAATATGTTGCCTCAAGCATAGCGGGGATCCTTTCTCCAAGACCTTCAACAGCATTTTTCAGTGCAGCAAAAAATCCGAAACTGTCACGTCTTTCAAGAACGGAACAATATTTAAGAAAATTGTTATAATACCTGTCCGCATTACTTATAAAAAGTTTTACGCTTTCCGCAAGCTGTGGGATTATTATCCATACTATCCCCGTAATTATAGCTAAAAGAAGTATATACGATATTACCACAGAAATGATAAGTGCGGTACGCTCACTGATTTTGCGGAACTTTTTTATAAAAAAATTCTTTACGGAACAAACCGGCATATTCATAACAAACGCAATTGCTGTCCCGATAAAAACAGGCATAAATAAATTGGCGGTACGGGATATTATGTTTGTAAAGAATTCAGGCTTTACAGCCACCGCTATTGCCGCAGCTGCAATGAATGCCGTTATTATCACTGCTTTTACGGTTTTTTTGTCCATGGTAGCACCGCCCTTTTATCATTAAGGTAATATTCCGGAAAAATATTCATTGTCAATATTATATGCCTGTTCCGATAACAGGTATTCAAGGTATGTTGTGGATAAGCGGGAATATAATTCCTTGGAAATAAACTATCATTGATAAAATATTAACAGAAAATTCATTGACAAATCCGGACGCAGGTGATATTATTTATAACAATATGTGTAAAATGCTTTGATGAGGAGCAAAACGGTGTACGAAAATTTTCAGAGAGCCGTCATATGGTGCGAGACGGTATTTCCCGCCGATAATATATCACCTCGGAGCTTTTCGCCGAACAGGATCTCCCAAGTAGGACGGAACGGGGTTCTCCCGTTACAGAGACGCGCGTTGTCTGACGCGTATGAGTGCGGCTTTTCTGCCGAATAAGAGTGGTACCGTGGAAGCTTTGAGCTTTCACCTCTTGAATTATTCATGAGGTGAAGGCTTTTTTATTTACAAAATCTTGTTAAGGGAGATATTAAAATGATTTTGAATGGTTCGCAAATTATTCTTGAATGTCTGCTGGAACAGGGAGTGGACGTTGTTTTCGGATATCCGGGAGGTGCAGTACTGAACATTTACGATGCTCTTTACGGATATTCGGATAAAATAGATCACATACTTACTTCCCATGAACAAGGGGCGGCACATGCAGCAGACGGATACGCCCGTTCAACAGGTAAAACAGGAGTTGTTATAGCAACTTCCGGTCCGGGAGCGACAAATCTTGTTACCGGTCTTGCAACGGCATATATGGACAGTATCCCAATAGTCGCAATTACAGGAAATGTCACAACGGATCTGCTTGGTCTTGACAGCTTTCAGGAAGTGGACATAACCGGTATAACCATGCCGATCACAAAACACAATTATATCGTAAAAGATGTCACAAAACTTGCGGACGCGATACGAAACGCATTCTTTATCGCAAACGACGGAAGAAAGGGTCCTGTGCTTATCGACATTCCAAAGGACATTACCGCCGCTAAATGCGAATACGAACCGCAGATCCCGCGCAAACACAGCTATGAAGCGGACGAAGAAGAAATTTCCGAAGCCGTAAAAATTATTGAAAGCTCCGAGAGGCCGTTTATTTATGCCGGCGGAGGTGTAGTTTCCTGTGACGCTGCCGATGAACTTGCGGAATTTGCCGAACTTATAGACGCTCCGGTCTCGCTTTCGCTTATGGGACAATGTGCTTTTGATAATTCCAGCGAACGTTATACGGGAATGATGGGTATGCACGGCACAAAAACTTCCTCTCTTGCCCTTACCAACTGCGATCTTCTGATAGTTATGGGTTCGAGATTTTCCGACCGCGTGACCTGTTCCGCACAGAGTTTCCAAAACGCTATGAGAAATGCAAAAATTCTTCATATTGATATCGATCCGGCGGAAGTAAATAAAAACATTCCGGCAAATTACAGAGTATGCGGAAATGTTGAGCTCGTTCTCCAGAAACTCAACAAAGCCTTAAAAAAGAAAGATCATTCGGAATGGATGAAAAAGATCGCGGCTTGGAAAAAGGAATTTCCTCTGGATCAGATCCCGGAAGATCCCGATGACGTTCTTCCGAAAGACGTTATAGAAACTCTTGATGAGCTTACGAACGGCGAAGCGATAATATCCACCGAAGTGGGACAGCATCAGATGTGGACTGCTGAATTTTATAATTTCCGCAAGCCGAGGAGCTTTGCTTCTTCCGGCGGTCTGGGAACTATGGGCTATGGTCTCGGCGCGGCTATCGGCTGCAAGGTGGGAAATCCCGACAAGGTAGTTGTAAACTGTGCCGGAGACGGCAGCTTCTATATGAATATGAACGAACTTACTACACTTGCAAAATATCAGCTGCCGGTAATTGAACTTGTATTCAACAACAGCGTACTCGGAATGGTGCGTCAGTGGCAGAAACTTTTCTAC
>CANRJZ010000134.1 GCA_947631055.1 uncultured Clostridia bacterium
TGATAAATTCTCCCATCATAGCCCGATATGTAATTTCATCCAATTCGGATAATTGCCCTAAAATAAAATCTAAATATTCTTTACTTGACGCCATTATTCCACCTCAAATCCCGGCTTGTTTAAGACATCTTTTCGGCAAGATCTCTGAGTTTTTGGACAAAGTTTTCTTCCCATATTGCGGTTTTACAAAGCCATTCGCAGGGAAATTCTTCACACAGTCCGCAGAATTTTACGCCGTGTTTTTCGCAGCATCTGAATGTTTCACAGCCGTTTTCCCACATATGTACACATTCACCGTGGTTTTCAAGACAACCTGCACATTTGCCGCTCTGAAAATGTTCACAGTCGGAACAGTTTCCTCCGCATGGAGTAATTTTACTGAGATCAATAGTTTTTTCCATACAGTATACCTCATTTCATAAAGTTTTGATAAAAGTATACCATACCAAACCTGACAACAGTATGTCATATTTCATATTTTTTTGAAATATTTTTCAGGAGTTCGGCAAACTGTTCGCGGTATTCTTCAGGAGAAATGATTTCTGCATTATCTCCGAAAGTAAGAATATATCTGAAAAATGACGGGACGTCTGACCATGTAAAAGTTACCTCAATTTCTCCGTTTTTGTTATATTTAATAAAATCAATGCCGAATTCATCAATTATACGCCATTTTACTGGATCGTCAAAACGCACAACAGCTGTTATTCCGCCCTTTGTGTGCAATAATTTATCGGGAACATATGTGGGAATTTCCCTTTCTTCGCATTTTTCTCCGATGTTTTTCAGATCGGTCATTCGGGTAAGTTTGAACATTCTGTAGTCTTGTTTGTCTGTGCAAAATCCCCACACATACCAGCTTGACCATTGATAAATTAAATGATACGGTTCAATAATTCTATAACTGTCGCCATTAGGCGAATGATATCCAAAAGAAATTTTTACCTTGTTTTCTATCGCGTTTTTTATGATCTCAATTTTATCTGCGACTGCGCTTTTATCCCAGCTTGAAAGGTCAATTATCATATTGCTGCTCGGAATACATGCCGACGAACCTGCCGATAATTTTTCCATAAGCCTGCTGTAATTATTTGTATTGCTTACGCTGTCAAGACTGCGCAGTCCTTCAAGTACAGCCCGTATTTCCTTTGATGAAAGCAGCGTTTTGTCTATTTTGTAGCCTTCCATTATCGAGACACCGCCGCCGTTTCCCCTTTCGGAAACTATAGGTACACCCGCCATTCCCAGCGTATCTATATCGCGGTATACGGTACGTTCGGAGACTTCATAAAGTTCCGCCAGTTCACGAACGGTAACTTTTTCTCTCTGAAGAAGGACTGATAAGATCCCTACAAGTCTGTCTATTTTCATATTCCCTCCAAAATGATAAAAATACACTTTCGACATCGTTCGACAAAATTATAAACAATAAATAATATATTTTCCGAACACATTTTACAAATATTGAAAAAATCCATTGACAAATAAAATATTTTACAATAAAATAAATAAAAAACCGATAAAAGAAAGAAAGGACAAATATTATGACAGATATAAAAAACAAGATAGAAATGGGAATGAAGCTTAAAGCTCTTCATGATGAATTCTGCCCCGATTTTGAGCCTGATTGGGAAAACAACAGCACTTCAAAATATTACATATACCTGAATAACATCACCAATAAGTATGCTGTAGGATTTGTATATGATTTCTGTTACGCTTCAAGCGTCTGGTTCCCCGATATGAGAACAGCTTACAAGGTCTGCAACATACTAAACGGCAAAACAAGACGCGGCACAAAATAATGATCTGTTAAAGCGTCAGAAACCATTCCGTATCTCATTTATAAGTTTTTCGGCAATTGGCGAAAAAACTTGGTACTTTTTCCATATAACATATAATTTTGTTTCAAGCTTTGGAGAAAGCGGACGAAATACCAGTCCGCTTTCTTTGCTTGTATCTATAAGCCGGTCAAAGCTAAGCATAAGTCCAAGTCCTTCACGTACAAAAACCGAGCCGTTATATGCTAAGTTAAATGTTCCGGACACATCAAGCATATCGGTTTTTTCTCCGCACCAGCGGGCAATATCATTTTCCATACTCTGTTCAGAACAAATAAGAGATCTGCCGATAATATCGTCAAAGCAAATTTCTGTTTTTGATGCAAGCGCATCATCATTCCTCATTATTACTCCCCAGATATCTGCTTCCGGTAACTCAACATAGTTGTACCTTGACAAATTCGGAGGTTCGCAAATTACCGCAAAATCAATAAGTCCCCTGTCCAGACGTTCCGCGACCTGTTCGGTATTTCCGCTTGTGATATGATAACGAAGACCGGTATATTTTTTGCGGAGCAAGTCTATTTTTTTCGCAAGGAAACGTATCTGACAGCTTTCTGCACAGCCGATATAAACATCTCCTCCTGTAAGTTCATCGAGGCTGCGGAATTCTTCCTCTGTTTTATCTACCATTGAAAGGATATCTTCTGCACGCTTGCGCAGCAACATTCCTTCATCTGTTAAATGGACGCTGTAATTCCCGCGGCTGAAAAGCTTTTTGCCAAGTTCATCTTCTAACTGTTTTAACTGTCTGGAAAGTGTGGGCTGTGTTATGTGAAGCTTTTCGGCTGCTTTTGTTATATTCTCCTCCCGTGCCACGGTAAGGAAATATCTAAGGACTCTTATTTCCATTTGTACACCTCCGATGATATTATATCATATACAGAAATGCTTTTCAAGCATTTCTTGAAATAAAAAATAAGTATTAGACATTTATATAAAAAAGATATATAATAATATTGCAAAAGGGTGTGAGGAGTATGGCTTTTATAGAAAAAAATAATTTTTCCGAATGTTTATCAGATATCGGGATATGTAAAAAAGAAGGAGCAGAATTACTTGAAGCTTATTCACGCAATTCTTTGCCCGAAGTGATAGGCTTGCTGAAAAAATACAAAAAAGCTATTCTTGACAAATCACACAAGCTTGAAAAGCAGATAGATCGTCTTGATTATCTCATCTATCAATTTGAAAAGGAAGAAAAGTCAACTACTGAAAGGCGGTAATCATTATGTCAGAGAAATTACAACTTGTCACCGAATGGGACAAAACATTTCCCAAGAGCGAAAATGCAGATCACAGCAAGGTAACATTTACAAACCGTTATGGAATAACAATTGCAGCGGATATGTATATGCCGAAAAATGCAGACGCAAAACTTCCCGCGATAGCTGTCTGCGGGCCATTCGGCGCAGTAAAGGAGCAAGCTTCCGGACTTTACGCACAAATAATGGCGGAACGCGGTTTCCTGACGATCGCATTTAATCCGTCTTTTACGGGTGAAAGCGGAGGAACTCCCCGTTACATGGCTTCCCCTGATATAAATACTGAAGATTTTATGGCAGCGGTAGACTTTCTTTCCGTTCAGGAAAATGTTGATCCGGAAAAAATAGGTATCATCGGGATCTGCGGCTGGGGCGGACTGGCTTTGAATACAGCAGCTCTCGATACAAGGATCAAAGCAACCGTGGCTTCAACAATGTACGATATGGCGCGTGTGAACGCAAACGGTTATTTTGATTCGGAGGACAGCGAGGAACAGCGTTACGAAAAGAAAAAAGCCTTGAACGCACAGCGTATCACAGATTTTAAAAACGGATCATATCAGCTTGGCGGCGGAGTCGTTGACCCGCTTCCCGAAGACGCACCGTTCTTTGTAAAAGATTATCACGCATATTACAAAACCGAAAGAGGCTATCACAAACGTTCGTTAAATTCAAACGGCGGTTGGAACGTTATCGGCTGTATGTCGTTTATGAATCAGCCTATAAATTGTTACACAAACGAAATTCGCAGTGCCGTTCTCATTATCCACGGTGAAAAGGCACACTCATGCTACTTCAGCAAAGATGCTTATACCGCCATGACAAAAGACAGCAAATATACCGACAACAAGGAACTTCTTATTATCCCTGACGCCGTTCATACTGACCTTTATGATAATTTGAATGTTATCCCATTTGACAAAATAGAAAAATTCTTTAAAGAAAATTTAGCATGATAAAGAAGGTCTACTATGCAGATAATTGAAAATATGACATTTGACGAAGAACGCGCTTTATATGAAAGCCGTGACGTTACCGCAAGAAAATGTTCATTTGACGGTCCTGCCGACGGTGAGAGCGCGTTCAAAGAAAGCCGCAATATTACCGCGGAAGATTGCTATTTCAATTTAAGATATCCCTTCTGGCATAACAGCGGACTTACTATTTCAAATTCCGAAATGACTGAAAACTGCCGTGCAGCTCTATGGTATACGGACCACGCGGAAATTTACGGTACAAAACTTCATGGAATAAAGGCTTTGCGGGAATGTTCCGATATTACTATGCGTGACTGCGATATAATTTCTCCCGAATTCGGCTGGTCGGTAAAAAATATCACCATGGAAAATGCCAATGCCGTAAGCGAATATTTTATGATGCGGTCGGAAAATATGAAATTCACAAATGTTGAGCTTGACGGAAAATATTCTTTTCAGTATATAAAAAATGCGGAATTTGAAAATTGTAATTTCATTACAAAAGACGCTTTCTGGCACGGAGAAAATATTACCGTTCGGAACAGTACCGTCAAAAGCGAATATCTTGCTTGGTATTCCGACGGACTTACGCTTATCGACTGCAAAATTATCGGAACGCAGCCGTTTTGCTACTGCAAGGACCTGAAACTTATAAACTGCGAAATGATAGACACCGATCTTGCCTTTGAAAAAAGCTCTGTCAATGCGGATATTATCACTCCTGTAATAAGCATAAAAAATCCCGCAAGCGGAATTATAAAAGTTCCTTCGGTAAATGAAATTATCCGCACAGATGAAAATTCCAAATGCGAAATAATTATACACAAATGACAAACATCGCTTGAAAGTTTATATGTTGGTCATCTCGTACTTATATATCAAATCAAATTTATTAATAAAACTTTCTGCACCTGATATTGTCACGATAATATACAAAAAACGGTACGATCATTGATCGTACCGTTTTTTCTGGAGGCGCCACCCGGATTTGAACCGGGGAATCAGGGTGTTGCAGACCCACGCCTTACCACTTGG
>CANRJZ010000135.1 GCA_947631055.1 uncultured Clostridia bacterium
AGGATGTCCTTTTATTCCAGTCATAAAGGCGATATCAGTCAGGCGGTGTTGTTCGATAAGGTGAGAAATTATTTTTTTAATGCTCTGGATATCGTCCGTAAAAATGTTTTGGAAATGTTCGCTTTTGATATCTACAGATACTACCGGCTTTTTGAATTTTTTAATGATATTCTGTTCTATGTCTTTATCAACATTATTTATTCTCAATGTATCCGGAACGAATATTATTCCGTCCAGAACGGAGTAATTTATCATATTGAATATGTTTGACTCGCCGGAATGCCATTCTTTGGAAAGCTCATCTTTTATGAACGTAGAAAACACTGCCACATCATAATTAAGAGCAAATGCACGTTCGGTGATACCGGAAAGAAGTTTGTGCTGATAAGGCGAATCCGGCTGTGAAAGTATAACGCCGATAAGTTTTCGGAATTTCTTCATTGTATGCAGCTCCCATAATTTGTCAGAAAATATCTGTCGCTTCTGACATATTTGAATTTGACTTACATTTTTTTACAATCAAGCAAATGTATACTGTAGTTGATAATATTTTAACATATTTTTTTTCTGATGTCACTATGATTTTAAAAAATAATTTACATATTTTCAGAGATGTTTTTGTGCATAATATAGTGATTGTTGCATTTTATATTATTTATTTTAAATATAATTGTAAAATGTTAATTTTATATTGTTTTGTATGAGAAAAATATGGATTATAATATGTATATCCGAAAGGTATGATACGGAAAATATTGGAGGAAATAATGAAACTTACATACAAACATACTCTTGCCGCGTGTTATTCGGGATATATCACTCAGGCAATAGTGAATAATCTTTCTCCGCTGCTTTTTGTGACGTTCAACAGAACGCTGGGGATATCGCTTGAAAAGATAGCGCTGCTTATAACGGTGAATTTTGTCACACAGATCGTAACGGATATATGTTCTTCAAAAATAGCGGGATCTCTCGGAGTGCGCCGTTCAATGGTAATTGCGCATCTTATATCTGCGGCGGGACTTGTCGGAATGGGGATATTTCCCTATGTTTTTCCTGATCCGTTTGCCGGATTGGTGCTTTCCGGCATATTATGCGCGGTGGGCGGCGGTCTGGACGAAGTTCTTGTAAGTCCGATAGTAGACTCGCTCCCCGGCAGCGCAAAAGCTTCTTCAATGAGTCTGCTCCATTCTTTTTACTGTTGGGGACAGGCAGGGGTAATAATATTCTCTACGCTGTTTTTCGCTCTTGCCGGCATTGAAAACTGGCGGGTACTTCCGGCAATATGGGCAATAGTGCCGATATTTACATCGCTGCTTTTCGTGAAAGTCCCGCTTTTGCCTTTTGCGGAAGAAACGGGAGAGAAAACGTCTTTTCGGGAAATAATGCTGAACAGTAAATTCCTGCTGTTCTGTCTGCTTATGATATCGGCGGGAGCATCAGAACTGGCGGTATCGCAGTGGGCGTCTCTGTTTGCCGAAAAAGGACTGGGAGTTTCCAAAACAACTGGAGATCTTCTCGGACCTTGTATGTTTGCTCTTTTAATGGGTTCGGCAAGGCTCTGGTACGGGATATTCGGCAAAAAAATAAAACTTGCTCCGGTAATTGCAGCAAGTTCGATGCTTTGCGTGATAAGTTACGGACTGGTGGTATTTTCACCGTTTGCATGGCTTTCACTGGCAGGCTGCGGACTGTGCGGCCTTTCGGTGGGAATAATGTGGCCCGGAACTTTCAGCCTTGCCACGGAAAAATTTCCATCCGGCGGAACGGCAATGTTTTCCGTTCTGGCGCTGTGCGGGGATATAGGCTGTTCGTCCGGACCGGGACTTGTGGGAATATTTACCGGTGCGGCTGAAAGGGGTTCGGAATGGGTAATGAAAATTTTTCCGAACGCCGATCCGTCAATGGCAGGTCTGAAAATGGGACTGCTTTTTGCGGCGGTATTTCCGCTTATAATGCTATTGGGGGTAATTTTTCTTTCAAATAAGGAACGAAAAAAGGGTAAGGATAATGTTTGATGAGCAAAACTGAAATTTATAGGAGAATATTATGAAAATAATAGCGATAGGAGCCGTGACAGCAGGCGGAAAAACAACGGTCGTAAATGCGATCAAAGAACGCCTGCCAAGGACAGCGTCACTTCATTTCGATGATTACTCGTTTGAGGGAGAAGTTGATGACTTCCCAAAATGGTTATCGGAGGGCGCAGATGTCAATGTATGGGATCTGGTTCCGCTGAGATCGGATATTGAAAATATCATTCAAAGCGGTGAATACGACTATCTTCTGTTGGATTATCCGTTTGCATATCAGCATAAAACGATCAAAGATCATCTTGATCGCTGCATATTTATCGATACGCCGTTGGATATAGCGCTGGCTCGGAGAGTTATAAGAGATATGAAAGATACTTCGGCAGATGATATCCGTAATGAGATGTATACGTATTTGAAATGTGCAAGAGAGGTTTATGTCCGGATGCAGAAGGAACATTTGTCGGTTTCCGACTATGTGATCGACGGTGCAAAGGAACTTGAAGACATTATCAATGAAGCCGTGGAGATCATTTTAAAATGCTGAATTTTTATAATTCTTGAAGGAGAAGTGTTATGCTTAAAATTTATTTTGTCCGTCATGCGCAGGCTATGGGAAATGTTCTGAAATTTTTTCAGGGGAGAACAGACTGCGAATTGAGCGATCTCGGCAGGGAACAGTTAAAATATCTTGCGGAAAGATTTAAGGAGATCCCCATTGAAAAAATTTATTCCAGCCCGCTAAAAAGAACTATGGAAACGGCGGAAGCGGTAAATAAATATCACGGAGTCCCGATAATCCCGGATAACGGACTTATCGAGATAAACGGCGGCGTTCTTGAAAATCGTCCATGGTCGGAATTTACCGAAAAATATCCCGTTGAATTCGATCTCTGGCAGAATAAAATGCAGGATTTCTACATAAAAGACGGCGAGACGATGCGCGAAGTTTTTGAACGTATGAAAAATACTATGTCAAAAATTATTTCCGAAAATCAAGGAAAAACAATTGCCGTAGTTTCCCATGGCTGCGCTTTGAAGAATTATCTTTGCTGTGCAAACGGAGACGATATCGAAAAGATCGCGGACGTTGGCTGGTCAACAAATACTGCGGTATCGCTGGTCGAATATGATGAAAATAATTCTCCGAAAATAATTTTTAAAAACGATATAAGCCATCTTCCCGAAGAAGCGTCAACGCCAATGCCTTTTAAGACAAGCGAAAATATCACTGTCTGAAATGTTATGAGGGAGAAATTATTATGGAAAATATTAAAATTATCAAAGGCGATATCACTAAATTAAACTGCGATTGCATCGTAAATGCCGCAAATAAAAGTCTCCTCGGCGGAGGAGGGGTTGACGGTGCGATACACCGCGCGGCAGGGATCGGGCTTTACAAGGAATGCCTTACTTTGGGCGGCTGTGAAACAGGCGGGGCAAAGATCACAAATGGTCATAAACTTCCGGCAAAATATGTTATCCACACGGTCGGTCCCGTTTATCACGGCGGGGGAAACGAGCCTGCGCTTCTGGCGGATTGCTATAAAAATTCTCTTGATCTTGCAAAAAAATATGATATTCACAGTATTGCCTTTCCGGCGATCTCAACGGGAGTTTACGGTTATCCCGTGAATGAAGCCGCAGAGATCGCGTACAGGACGGTTTCCGATTGGCTATCCGGAAATAAAGGTTATCCGATCGAAATAATTTTCTGCTGTTTTGATGATGAAAATTACAAAAAATATCTTTCGATAACGGAATGATTAAGGAGGATCTCAATGCGTATAATGGCAGTTGATCTTGGCGACAGCAGGACAGGCATCGCGGTCTGTGACAAGGACGAGATACTTGCTTCGCCGCTTACGGTAATTACCGAATATAATTTTGAAAAATGTGCTGAAAAAGTTGCAGGACTTGCAAAAGAGGAAAAAGCTGAACTGATCGTTGTAGGACTTCCTAAAAATATGAACGGAACTTCCGGAGAAAGAGCAGAAAAATGTACGGGATTTGCGCAGCTCGTCGGGGAAATTTCCGGAATTCCGACAGAATTATGGGACGAACGCAGAACGACCGTGACAGCGCATAATTACCTTAACGAGACGAATGTCCGCGGAAAAAAGCGCAAAGCCGTAGTTGATGCGGTAGCCGCTACGATAATTCTTGAGTCCTATCTTGCATATCGGAAGAATCGTTCCGGCGCTTGAAAAACAATTCCTTAAAACCTATAACAAGGATAAACAATGCGAAAATTTTACGCAGTCCTTCCGAACCTATACTTTTTGATATAAAAGTTCCGAACGCGGCAAAAATAATTCCCGTAATTACAGCGGGAATTATTTTTTTCCATTCGATAAGCTTGTTTTTGGTGTGTATTATCACTGAAAGCGCGGCTATCGGAATAAAATAAACAAGATTTATGCCCTGCGCCGCAAGCTGATCGAAGCCGGCAAAAACCGTAAGGTAAATTATCAGTATCATTCCTCCGCCGACGCCGAGGGAAGCAAATATGCCCGTTAAAAATGCGGCAAAAAACGACAGGAAATTCATAATAAAAGTATCCTTCCGCCGGAAATTATCAAAATTATTCCGAAGATCCTTCTTAACAGATCTGTAGGTATTTTCTTCATAAGCGATCCGCCAAGCACTGCTCCGGCAAGACCAAAAGGGATAAGAGGAAGCGCGTCGCCCCATTGGAAGTTTCTTTCATATGAGTAAAAAAATGCCGATACTGCCGATAGTGGAAGAGTCAGCGCAAGGGAAGTGGCATGAGCGCTTTTTGCCGGCAGACCGCCCTTTTTCAGCAGCGGGACGGCGGCTATACCTCCTCCGGAACCGAATAGTCCGTTGCATATCCCTGTTATCGCCCCTAAAATGCAGAAATATGTTTTTTTGAATTTATCCATAAAAATTCTCCGGATCAATAATATGGGCAATATATGCAAAGCTCTGATGTAAAGCGCCTTTATGCGTTATTGCCTATAGAAATATTAT
>CANRJZ010000136.1 GCA_947631055.1 uncultured Clostridia bacterium
AACAATGTTGAAAAATTTAAAATAAACGGGAGGTCTTTTATATGCAAAATGTTGAAACCCTTATTGCCGTATGCGTAATTGTCGTAGTGCTTTTTGCGGCAGTTGCGGCGATACTGTCGCGGTACAGAAAATGTCCGTCGGACAAAATAATGGTAATTTACGGTAAGGTAGGCACCGACAAGAACGGTCAGGCTCGCAGCGCAAAATGTATCCACGGCGGCGCGGCGTTCATTGTGCCTATTATCCAGTCTTACCAATATCTTGACCTGACGCCTATTTCAATTAACGTCGATCTGAAAAACGCTCTTTCAAAGCAGAATATCCGTGTTGACGTTCCGTCAAGATTTACGGTGGGAATTTCCACCGAGCCGGGAATTATGCAGAACGCCGCTGAACGTCTCCTCGGTCTGAAAATGATGGAAATTCAGGAACTTGCAAAGGATATCATTTTCGGACAGTTACGTCTTGTCATCGCAACAATGGAGATCGAGGAGATAAACACCGACCGTGACAAATTCCTCGTTGCAGTTTCAAACAACGTTGAGATCGAACTTAAAAAGATAGGTCTGCGCCTTATCAACGTAAACGTTACAGATATAAACGACGAATCCGGCTATATTGACGCTCTCGGTAAAGAAGCCGCCGCAAAGGCTATCAACGACGCCAAAAAGAGCGTTGCCGAAAAGGACAGAGACGGTGCTATCGGTGAAGCGAACGCCAAGAAAGATCAGCGTATACAGGTCGCTGCCGCAAACGCTTCCGCTATCGAAGGTGAAAACGACGCAAAGATAGCAGTTGCTCAGTCCGAAGCTATCCGCCGCCAGAAAGAAGCCGAAGCCGACGCCAAAGCTACAAACGATGCAAAAGTAGCCGTTGCCGAGACGAGCAGAGACGGTGAGATCGGTCAGGCAAACGCTATGAAAGACCAGCGTATACAGGTCGCTGCCGCAAACGCCGCTGCTATCGAGGGTGAAAACAACGCCAAGATTGCAGTTGCACAGTCGGAAGCAAAACGCCGCGAAAAAGAAGCGGAAGCCCTCAAAACGGCTATCACCGCCGAAGCCGTTCAGGCTGCCAAGGCAAAGGAAGAAGCCTATATTGCTCAGCAGGAAGCCGAAAACAAGCGTGCCGAACTGGAAATGGCTACCCAGAAAGCTGATATCATCGTAAAAGCTCAGATCGAAAAGGAAAAAGCCGAGATCGCCGCAGAAGCCGAAGCGGAAGTTCTCCGCAGAAAAGCACGAGGCGAAGCAGACGCAATTTACGCAAAAATGGCTGCCGAAGCAAAGGGCGCAATGGAGATCCTCCAGAAGCAGGCAGAAGGTATGCGGGCGCTCGTTGACGCTGCCGGAGATGCGGATTCCGCAGTAAAGATGGTTATCGCCGACAAACTGGAAGACTTGATGAGGATACAGGTAGACGCTATCAAGAATATCAAGATAGACAAGATAACCGTATGGGACGGCGGAAAAAATCCCGACGGGAACACCGCAACGGCGGATTTTATCGCCGGAATGATGAAGTCCGTTCCTCCGCTCAATGAAGTTTTCAAACAGGCGGGAATGGAACTCCCCGCACTGCTGGGAAAAGAACTTGATGACAGTTCGCCCGCCGCAGAGGACGATATCCCTCCGGCGGAAGAAAAAACCGATACGGACAAATAATATCATAAAAATGTATATCCGTCTTCTTCATTTGAAGGAGACGGATATTTTATCATTTGGTGCTGATAATTAAAATACGGGATAAATTATTATTATCCGGAAGCAGCCGAAGTTTCTTCCTGCGGCAGTTCCTCGTCCTTTATGACCGAGAAATCCGTAAATTCGCCGGATATTTCGCCGTAAGGTATCTCTATATGGGTCAGTGCGGCGGTACGCGGATCAAAAGTCAGCGTATATGTTCCTCCGGAAAATTCACCGGAATATACTTTCCCGTCCTCGGTGTCGGTGCAGGGCAGTTCTCCCGAAGCGGCGGCACAGTCTATTGCTTTGAAGATAAGCGCAAATACCGCGTTGTCCCTTACGCTTTCGGAAGGTACTTCAAAGGCGATATCATCAAGCTTTGCGGATATGCCGCTGCCGTCGTCATACCTTATGCAAAGCCCTGAAATGGTATCCGGCGCGGTGATGTCCATCTGCCATATCCCTGCGGCGTAACGCTTGACCGAACCTTCAAATTCAAGTTCGCCCGCCTGTATTTTTACCGCCGATCCGAACGGAACGCTGATATCCGGCGCTTTTTCAAGTATGCCTCCGCCGCTGCCTCCGCAGCCGGACAAGAGCATTGCCGAGATAAGAGCAGCCGGGATTATTTTTCCTGAACGCATAAAAATGTCCTCCGTTTTCCGAACAGAGGACATTTCCTGCTTTGAATATGCTGTGATATGTCCTATCTGTTCTGTTTTTTGAACACGAAAGACAGACATTCTATCACATCCGAAGGCTGCATAGCTGCCATTGAAAACCTTTCCGCAGCAATATCCGCAGCTGCGCCGTGAAGGAAAACTCCTGCTGCGGCGGCTTTCAGGGGAGCTATTCCCTGAGCGCAAAGACCGGCGATTATCCCTGTGAGCACGTCTCCGCTGCCGCCTTTGCTCAGTCCCGGATTTCCCGCAGGTATAACATATACCTTTCCTTCTCCGACAACGAAAGTAGGGACTCCCTTTGCCGCAACGATAACGCCGTATTCGCGTGAAATGTTCACCGCGATAGTAAGACGGTCAGCGGCAGCTTCCGAAGGAGAAACTCCGGCTATCCGCGCCAGTTCTCCCGCATGGGGCGTGATAATGAGCTTGTTTTTCGCATCCTTGATAATATCTATGTTGTCCGATATGCAGTTTATGCCATCGGCGTCCAGAATTATGGGACACGCCGCTGCTTTTATCACATTTTTTACGATATTCTTTGTTCCGGCGGTAACGGAAAGTCCGCAGCCTATTGAAACGGCGGATCTGTTTTCCGTTCCTTTTATAACGGCGTCGGCGGCGATGCCGGCTATTGAACCGTCTTTTTCTTCCGGAAGAGGAAGATAGGTCGCCTCCGGAACGGCGGAGGCTATGCGGTCAATGACCGCTGCGGAGGAGGCGAGGGTAACAAGTCCCGTTCCGCATTTAAGAGCCGCTTTTGTAGAAAGCAGCGCCGCTCCGCTCATACGCGAACAGCCTGCCGCGTTCAGCAGCTTGCCGAAATCTCCCTTGTGGGAATTCTTATGTCTTGGCGGTATGACCTCAAAAGCTTCCTTTTCGCCGAAAAGTTCAGGCAGAAGATCTATGTCCGAAAGACATTCATCGGTAAATCCTATATCGGCGGTAATGATCTCTCCGCAAAGATCCGCAAGAGGGTACATGGTCATTCCTATCTTTTTATAGCCGAACGTCAGGGTGCAGGAACATTCCATAGTTCCTTCGGAAACGGTCCCTTTCAGGCAATCTCCGCCCGACGGGACGTCCACCGCTATTTTTATGCCGCTGCATTTTGCCGCGTAAGAAAAACATTCCCTTATATCCGGCGGCAGAAAGCCGTGAAAACCGGTCCCGAAAACGGCGTCTGCGATCACTGAAGCTTCCGAGATACGGTAAAGCGCCGCGTCTTTGTCGCTGTCCAGACTCAGGACGTCCGCTTCTTCTGTCTCACAGAGACGGCGGAATTCCAGAGCGGCAAGTTCCGAAGAAGGTTCTCCGCAGGTAAGGATAACGGTAACATGAAATCCGTTTTCCGCAAGAGCGGCAGCGGCGACAAAGCCGTCTCCGCCGTTGTTTCCGCTTCCGCAGAGAAAAACGATATCCCGCCGAAGCTTTTTTTCGGCGGTCATCTTGTCAATAAGAATGGCAAGCTCACCGCCTGCATTTTCCATAAGTTCGCGGTATGAAACGCCGTTTTTATCGGAATTTTCTTCTATGGTCCTCATCTGGCGGGGCGTTGGGAAAAACATACCGATCTCTCCTTTACTGCTTTTTGGAAAGTTCGATCTTGAGCTGGCGCGGGAAGAACGGAGCCAGTGCGTCGATGACTTTCTGTTCCGGAGTGAATATCAGCCGCACCGCTCCGGCGGAAGGGTGTTTCAAATCGGCATAATATGTTTTGAGTTCAGGCATTTCTCCGTTTTCACCTGCCGTTTCCGGTATGCCCGCCGCAGAAACTACGGTCACGCCGCTGTCCGTTTCGGGGGCGTTTTCGTATTCGCCGAAAGCTTCAAAAGCAGACGCCTTTGCGGTAATGAGACGTATGCGTTTTCTTTTTGCGATTATCTTGTCAATGTCGATCTCGCCGTTGGTCACGATGTATTCATATTCACACGACGTGCCGGTGATAAGATACCAGCCGAGCCATATCGCACCCGCAAAAACGGCAAGTCCGATTATGGAAAGCCATGTGAACAGAAAGAGAAACAATCCGGCTGCCATAAGGATGCCCATTCCCAGCACTATGGCGATCCTTTTTGCCATATCCGTGCTTGTGGGTTCTTTTTTGACTATCTGTTCAACAAAAATATCCATATTTGAATTTCCTCCTAAAAATAAAGCCTTTTTAAGTCCTGAAATTTGTATAAATTATATTATACCATAAAATTTTTTGTGTTTCAATAAAAAATTACTTGCAATTTGTGACGGTATTGTTTATAATATTATTATATAGTTATCCCGAAACATAACGATCGGGCAAAGTAACGTTCCCCGCAGGAACATTCCAGAGAGAAAAGTATATGCTGAAAGCTTTTTATGTTCGGAAAACGTGAAATTTCACCCGTGAATGGTCAGGCTGAACCCTCCGCAGCAGTAGGCTTGAACGTGTGCCGCGTTAAGGCAAAGAATTCGATGTAAAAGCATCGGCTTTGAACCGGGGTGGTTTATAACAAGGTTTGCACGCCTTGTCCCTGATGAGTTTAGGGACAAGGCATTTGTTTAGGGATAAATTTTTTCTGAAAGGATAGGTACACAATGAAGGAACAGCTTGAAAAGATCAGACAGCTTGCGGAAAAAGA
>CANRJZ010000137.1 GCA_947631055.1 uncultured Clostridia bacterium
GCCCCCTTGAGGGGCTATATATTTTAACGATCTATTATTTAACTTACTTTGGGGGTGATATGCGTGCAGGCTCAGCCTGCAAATTATAAATGAAAATCAATCTTTTGTTGTGACATAGCCTTTGTTATATATTATTTCCTGCCGCAAAACCGGTGGAAAAAGCTATCTGTAGGTTAAATCCTCCGGTATATGCGTCAACATCAAGGATCTCACCTGCAAAAAAAAGTCCACGTACAAGTTTTGATCCCATAGTTTTCGGCGAGACCTCCGAAGTATTTACTCCACCGCTGGTTATTATCGCTTCGCTTATAGGCCGGAAATCCTTTATGGTAATGGTAAATCCCTTCAAGAGCCTGACAAGCTCTGCACGTTCTTGCTTTGTTATGGAATTCACCTGCTTTTCCGCAGGTATCCCGGACAGTTTCACAATTACCGGTATCATTGCCGACGGAAGCAGCTTTGAAAGAGAATTTGAAAAAATACGGTTAGGTATGGCGGAAAGATCCCTCAGTATCCTTTTGTCCAATGCCGCAATATCAAGCGCAGGTTTAAGATCAAGAACGATCTTGTACCGTCCGCGTTCCATATCGCGTATATGGCTTGACGCGCTTAATATCATAGGTCCCGACACGCCGAAATGGGTAAAAAGCATTTCTCCCATATCGCGGTATATCGTTTTTCCGCTTTTCATATCTATAAGAGAAAGTCCGGTATTTTTAAGCGAAAGTCCCATCATTTCCGCGCATATGTTTTCTTCGGCCTCAAGAGGAACGAGCGACGGTTTCAGCGGGATAACGGTATGTCCCATATCTTCGGCAAACCTGTAGCCGTCACCGTCCGAACCTGTACCGGGATAGGATCTCCCTCCCGTTGCAATAAGCACCGAATCGGCGGCGTATGATACGTTCCCGCATAAAACTCCGCAAACCGAGCCGTTTTCGGTCTTTATTCCGGAAACTCTTTTGTGAACTATGGCAACTCCGTTATCCGTACAATATTTTTCAAGAGCCGCTGTAATGTCAGAAGCTTTGTCGCTGACGGGAAATACTCTGCCGCCTCTTTCCGTTTTAAGCGGAACGCCGAGACTTTCAAAAAAGTCCATACAGTCATTACAGGTAAATCGGCTGTATGCCGAATACAAAAATCTCGGATTTACCGGAATATTTTCAAAAAATTCTTCATCGGAACAGGCGTTGGTAACGTTGCAGCGGCCCTTTCCGGTTATAGAAAGTTTTTTTCCGCAGCAGTTGTTTCTTTCAAGCAAAAGCACTTTTCTTCCGCGTGCCGCCGCTGTTCCGGCAGCCATCATTCCCGCCGCGCCGCCGCCTATTACGATACAGTCGAAATTATTTTCCGTCATTGGTTCTGTTCCTTATCATCCGAACTCTTGTATACTTCATATTCATCGTATATCTCTTCAAGGCGTTCGTAATTGTGAACGACATAATCGCTTTTTCTCAGACCGACTGCAACTATCAGCGCATTTATCACGCTCATAGGCGCTACAAGGGAATCTGCAAATGACACCATATCGCTCCTTGCAAGAAGGATATTGTCCGCATAAGCCGCAAGAGGAGATGCCTTGCTGTCGGTAATGGCAATTACTTTTGCTCCTTGTGCCGAAGCATACTGGAACGCCTGCACGGTATGCTTTGAATATCTCGGAAAGCTTATGCCTATCATAATATCATTTTTTCCTATGTTGAGTATCTGCTCGAACATTTCACTGGTAGACGTTGTGTGGACAAGTTTTACGTTATCGAACATCATATTGAAATAGAATGAAAGGAAACGGGCAAGGACCGCCGCCGATCTTGCGCCTATAACATAGATATTCTTTGCCTGACAAAGTGTATCCACGGTGCGGCAGAACTCTTTCCGATCGCCTTCTTCAAGAGTTTTTCTTATTTTGTCGATATCCATATTAAGCACTTTTTCATAAACGTCAATGCCGCTGTTCCCGCCGAGCTGATCGTTCATAACGTCTATGCGCTGGACTGTCGTCAGCTTGTTGCTGGTAAATTCTTTAAGCGCACGCTGCAGTTCCGGATAGCCGTCAAATCCCAGTTCGGTCGCGAACCGGACTACTGTGGATTCGCTCACTCCCGTGATAGCGCCAAGCTTGGAAGCAGTCATAAAAGCAGCTTTATCATATCTTGTCATGATATACTCGGCTATTTTTTTATGACCTTTTGAAAGAGTGGGCATAATTTCATGCAGCTTGTTGAACAGATTTGCGTCGGGTGTGTTATTTGGTTCCGCGTTCATAGATATACCTCCCGTAATGTGCTTGCTTCAGCGTCATTCCCAAAGCTCATTCTGTAATTTTATTATCTCGTCCCGCCGTTCAGACGAAACATTTTTATCGGCAATATATATCCCGTCGGAAAGTATCACCGTATCGCCTTCCCTGACGTCATTATCCAGCATAGATACCGGAACTTCAAAATGTCTGTCATCATCTTCAATTACGGCAAAACCGTCTTCTATACGGTCTATTATAAGCATTTGTGATACTTCCCTTCTATTCGTTTTCCGTCCGCACAAGAATTTTTTCACCGTCAGAATACAGGACAATATTTCCGTTTCTGTCATTACTGTACCATTTTGCTCCGTATTCCTCTATCTCATCTACGGTCTCTGCATGCGGGTGCCCGTATTTATTGCCTTCGCCGCACTGGATTATACATATATCCGGAGAGACGGCTTCAAGGAATTTTTCTCCCGTAGACGTACTGCTGCCGTGATGACCGACTTTTAAAACATCGGAATCCACATTTTCGCCGGCTTCAAGAATGTCGTTCTGGGCGGTCTTTTCGGCGTCGCCTGTGAAAAGATACGACGTGGAACCGTATGTAAGGCGAAGTACTACCGAATAATTATTAAGATCATCATAATTTTTTAAAGGCGCAAGTATCTCAAATTCCGGAGGAACTTCCCCTTCCTCGTTTGCTTCGCCGAGGGAATATCTTGTTTCCGGTTTAGCAGCCGTAAGCTTCATTCCCTTTTTCTTGAGCGCCATAAGAAAGTTTTTATATACTTTAGATGTCGGAGTAAGTTCCTCCGATACCTTAGGAGCGATGACTTTTTCCACATCAAATCCCGAAATTATCTCCGACATAGCTCCCATATGGTCGGAATGAGGGTGAGTCGCTACGACATAATCAAGCTTTTTTACTCCCTGTGCTCGAAGATAGGATATGACCGTTTCCGCTTCTTCGAACTCGCCGCAGTCTATGAGCATCGCCCGATCGTCATACATGATAAGCGAACAGTCTCCCTGACCGACATCTATAAAATGTATTTGCAGTCTGGCGTCCTTGTCGATAAATGAAGACACCGCCGCGTCAGGTATCTCCCCGCCGCCGTATTCAAGCTTGGCGCAATAGGCGAACATTACCCCAAGAAGTATCAGAATAAATGTAAGTACGGGAGAAATACCTACCTTTTGCGCCAATCCTGCCGCTGCTTTTGATCCTGACGGACGTTTCCTGCCCGATGATCTTGCCGCCATTTATCTCCATTTCCTTTCTTGTTATTGGAATTTCTTTGTTTTTCAGCCATTTCTGCAAGGTATTTCGCATCCGGCTTTACAAGACATTCCCTGCCGTTTCCTATAAGATCGGTCCTGCGGGCTTTTTTCAGAGCTTCGATGACTTTCCGCTGATTTTCCGGTCGGAAATATTGCAGCAGCGCCCTCTGCATAGCCTTTTCCGCAGGCGTTTTGGGAACATATACTTTCTCCATTGTGTACGGATCAAGCTCCGTGTAGAACATACAGGTGGAAATGGTCCCCGGTGTGGGGTAAAAATCCTGCACCTGCTCAGGACGGATCTTCAGGCTTTTCAGAAAAAGCGCAAGTTCCACCGCTTCTTTCAGCGTACTTCCCGGATGGGAGGACATCAGATACGGGACAAGGTACTGTTCCTTCCCGATCTGTCCGGTAATTTTATAAAATTTATCCTGAAATTTTTTGTAAGCCTCGATATGGGGTTTTCCCATTTTGTCAAGTACAACTGCGGAACAATGTTCCGGAGCAACTTTGAGCTGTCCGCTGACATGATATTCTATCAGTTCACGCATAAATTCGTCGTTCTTGTCCTCCATAAGATAGTCATATCTTATGCCGCTGCGGATAAAAACACGCTTTATGCCGGGGATCGCACGTATTTTCCGGAGCAAGTCCAGATATTCGGTGTGATCTGCCTCAAGATTTTTGCATGGCGTGGGAGCAAGACATTTTTTGCCTTTGCAAAGACCGCTTTCGAGCTGCTTATGGCAGCTTGGCGCGCGGAAGTTTGCGGTAGGACCTCCCACATCATGAATGTAGCCTTTGAAATTCGGCAGAGTTGTAAGAAGTTTTGCCTCCGCAAGAATACTTTCCTCGCTGCGGACGGCAATTTTTCGTCCCTGATGCAGGGCTATAGAACAGAAATTACAGTTTCCGAAACAGCCGCGGTTGTGGGTTATTGAGAATTCAACTTCCTTTATTCCGGGAACGCCGCCGTCCTTTTCGTACATGGGGTGATAGGTCCGCATATATGGCAAGGCGTAGACCTTGTCAAGTTCTTCCGTAGTAAGCACCGGCGACGGAGGCAATTGCACAAGCATATATTTTTCCTGACGCTGGATAATAGTACGTCCGTAGATCTCGTCCTGCCAGTCATATTGTTGTCGGCATGCGACAGCGTAGGACTTCTTATCCTCGCGGCAAAGTTTCAGAGAGGGACATTCCACCGCACCGAAAGGCGTGTCCTTTGGTTCGCAAAGGTAAGCCGTTCCGCGAATATCGGTAAGTGAACGGACATTCTCCCCCGCTGCAAGACGGGTACAAATTTCCGCTATCTGATGTTCGCCCATGCCGTACATAAGAATA
>CANRJZ010000138.1 GCA_947631055.1 uncultured Clostridia bacterium
ATATATTTTAACGATTTATTATTTAACTTACTTTGGGGGTGATATGCGTGCAGGCTCAGCCTGCAAATTATAATTTACCGCACTATAATAAAATAGTCCGAAAATAATAACATTTCTGCACTACCTAATAAGAGGATATACGCCTGCAAATTATAAAATTACCACTCAACAAAATCCATTTCCAAAGCGTCTATTACTGCGTCTATATCGGGCAGTACATTTTTCTTTATGATATCGGCAGCGCTTTTTTTCCTTTCTTCAAAGGAAATACCGTCGTCCGCAGCAAGATAAATATATGCTTTGCGATATTCTCCGAATACCTTTAACGCACTTACCGCCTTGTCGCGGTCTTCACGGATAGAACCCGTAAAATACAGCGCTGTGAATTTATTTATGAAACGTATGCACATTTCATCGCTGAAGCAGGGATCATTCCCTGCTTCCTCCGAAAATGACAGATATGTATAGACCTCGCACATATCATATATCGGATGACCGCACATAAGTGCGTCCGTATCAATAAGAAGCTGCTCGTCGCTGCGGATCATAATACTGCCTGCATGAAGTCCGCTGTGGATAACGGTATTCCTCTCCGGTATGGAATCAATGAACCTGTTCAGTTCGGACATTTCCTCCGCAGTGAGAAGATCTTTCAGTTCCGCAAAACGGCAGCGGTACGCATCGTTCACATGGACGAGCCTATTGTCATCAAGCTCAATGGAATGAAGTTTCTTTACAAGTGCAGTAAATTTTTCAACATATTCGTCAAAACGTGCAGTATCCTTTTTCATACGGTCGGAAAGTATCTCATATCCCGCAATTTCAAAAACTGCGCCGTATCTTTCCCCGCATTTTACGATATCGGACGATACGGCGGTGGGTATTCCCTTGATAAACGCCTGACGGACAAGACCCATTTCACGTTCTATATCGTTAAGACCGTGTTTTTTATAAACTTTTATTACCGCATTCTCATCGGATCTGTAAATTATTCCGTAATTATTCTCACCTATTATATCACAGCCGTCGACCGATATTTCACGGATCACCTTGCGGGTATCAACGATATCCGTAAATCCGGCGCTGTCAAGTATTTCGTATACCTCGGAGGAAACGTTCACGATATGCGTATCCGGCTTTGCCTTTTTTACTTTAAGAATAACGCTTTGTCCGATATTGGAAATATATTTAAGATCCTTTGCGTCAAATATAATGCTTTCGGCGTGGTTTTTTGCTATTGAGGCAAATATTTTTTTCCGTATGGATATTGAGTTAGTGGAATCAATTCTTCCGGTAAGCTCTATAGCAAGCACACCGTCATTAAAAACCGTTTTCACCGCGCAACACTTTCTTTTCATAAAAATTTACGATCCGGTTCTGGGATCTTTTTATCCGGATCACTGCCGCCGCTGAAATGCCGGATATTTTAAACTTCCGGCAGCAGGCGGCGTATTTTTATTGCTCCGTATGCATATTCAGCCTGATCCTTGCAATAAATGTTTCTTTTTCCGGATCAAAGCGGAATTTTGCGCTCCCTCCGTATTTCTGTGCGGTATGAGCTATGCTCCTGAGACCGTAGCCGCCGCCTTCGTGATCGCTGAGGAACGCCTCAGCAGGCAGGAAATTATCCGTCTGCTGAAAACGGCGGTCAATATGGGTCCTATTGCAGGAATTTGATATCTCTATAGCAAACGAATCCTGCACCGTACCAATACGTGCTTTTATCCAGCGCTCTCCATTATAGGCGGCGCATGAATTTATGGCGTTTTCCATAGTATTTCCGAACAGCACGGTAAGATCGGCGGGCTCTATTGCCAGTTCGCTGCAATCTGCATGGATCTCACAGCGTATATCTGCATCTCTTGCCATAGCCGTATAATATTGCAGGAGCCCGTTGACAGTCATATTCTTACAGTATATTTCGTTTTCTATTTTTACCGCAGCGCCCGAAAGATCGGCAAGATAATCCTTCATCTCATCAAGCTTTCCTCTTTCAAGCATATCGTTCAGCGAGTTATAATGGTGCCGCATATCGTGGCGCATACGCCGTGTATTTTCCATATCCGCAACGATCTTTTCATATTGGAACTGCTGTATCTCCATAGCGCGGCGGCGGTCGCTGTCCAGTTTGCGCCGGACGGATTCGCGGAATATCAGCCAGTAGATAAGGATCTGATCCATTGTAAGGAATATCAGCGTCGGGAAAGAATAATAAAGGACCGCTTCCGTGATCGTCACGATATAGACCGTTACAATAAAATAAAACAGCATGGAAAAAGTAAAAATAAAGAATTCACGCCGCATATCCTTCATTTCGGTTAGCTGGATATATTTTCTGAGCGGACGCATTACAACAGCAAGTATCAGCGGCAGCAGGAACAGCGTCACTGCGGCATAAAGCATGAGAAATCTTGCCGTATACGGATATGTGGTGCTCTCGGTCTGATTTGGCGCCAGAAAGCAGGCATAGATCGAATTGACCAGTATATATACCGTTTCCGCATAGAACAGAACAAGGAAAAATACCAGCAGCTTTTGTATCAGCGCCTCGCGCACCAGCCATATGTACGCCGCCAATACCAGAAGCACCGACAAAAACATCATCGAATTGGATATTTTAAAGTGGCTGGGATATTTCTCCATATCACGCAGACAAAGAACAGCCGAGAACAAAGCGGCCATTATCACCGATATCACAGTCATAAACGAATATATTTTCCGGCGCTGAAAACGGTATGCTTCTTCCGGAAAAGGAAGAAATATCATCAGCACACATGGAAAAAGCTGTATCATAAATCCGAGGAAATTCTGAATGAAGGCAGCCATTATCTCACACCCCTTAAAAATTTTTTCCGTGCGGGAGACGGTCAAATACATAATTATCGTATGCCGCACGGATAGATGCGCTTTGCCGTATCGCTATGGGCAGTTTTATCCCGCCCTGAAGAATACAGGTATCCGTTCCCATCTGGACGATATGAGCCATATTTACCATTATCCCGCGGTTTATCTTTAAGAAATTTCCGTTCATTTTTTCTTCAAGCTCTCTGAAAGACATCCATATTTTCAGCTTTCTGCCGTTGGCAAACAATACGTTGACCGCATGATTGTCATTTTCAAGCAGGCATATCTGGTCAAGAAATACCGTATGTCTTTCCGAGCCTATCGTAAGCGTTATGCGTTCTCTTTTATCGGAACGCAGCTCGGCGAGCCTGCGGAAAGATTCCGCTATCCCTTCCGGCGTTATCGGTTTCACAAGATAATGCAGCGCATAAACGGAAAATGCGTCTATCGCATGTTCCCGACTGGTAGTTACGAATACTATGCCTGTTTCCGGAGATATATCTTTAAGCTTTTTAGCAATATCAATGCCGTTTTCCTCCGGCATATATATGTCAAGAAACACAATATCAAAAAGCGGGAACCCGCTTGCAGCCGTCAGAAGCGAGCTGCCCGAGGAAAATTTCTCTGCATTATACGCCGGATCCCAGCTTTTAAGTGATCTTTCAAATTGTTTTCGTCCGCTCAGATCGTCATCGCAAATTGCGATCCTCATATAACATTCCTCCTAAGACCGGCTTTGCCGTCGGGTAATAAAACACCCTGACAGCCGGAAATACAGTGACAGTCAGTTATAAGATATTACGTCCATATCAAAATTATCTGGGTCTGAATTATATTATATCACAACTCCGGCCGTAATTTCAATGCAGCCGGAATGACGTTTACGAAATGAAACCTGACTTTTACGAAATCCCGACCAAAAAAACAGATGTCTCCTGCACATAAAACTGCGGGAGGCATCTTGCTGTAAAATATTTCTATTTAAGTCTCCGGCTATTGCGGAAGCGCAAAATACTTTTCATTTCAGGTAATTTACGGCCAGAACGGCTCCTCCGAGCACCACAAGTACGCAGCCCGTCACCCGATTAAGCACCGCAGGACTTGCCTTGTTGGCAAACTTAGCCGCTATCCTTGCCCAGAGCAGAGTGGAAAATACACAGAACACCAGACACCATATGTCCGGCATTCCGCCTATGGCAAAATGGCTCACAGCGCCTGTCAGAGCGGTAAACGTCATAATGAACACGCTTGTGCCGACGGCTGTTTTCAGCTCATATCCCAATACGCCGGTCAGGATAAGGAGCATCATCATTCCGCCTCCTGCGCCTACAAATCCGCATATGAGTCCTATAATTATGCCGCATATCACCGACCGGACGAGCCGTTTTGCCGGATCGGCAGCCAGCATACTTTCCTTGGTGGTCATGACCGGTCTGACGATGAATTTTATTCCGAGGAACAGGGTCATTACTGTTGAAAAGCCTCCCATTGCGGAATTTGGCACAAGACTTGCAAGGAAGCTTCCCGCCATAGTGAAGATCAGCACGGTAAACATCATAACAAGCCCGTTTTTTACATCAAGGTTCTTATTTTTTCCGTAAGTATAGGCACTTACGGCGCTTGCAAGAACGTCGCTTGCCAGTGCGATACCTACCGCTTCATAGGCGGGCATACCCAGAAAAGCTATCAGCATAGGACTGATAACAGCAGCGGCGCTCATTCCGGCGAAACCCGTACCGAGTCCCGCTCCGATACCGGCAACAAAACATATTATAAACTTTATCAGCATAACAGCTCACTTTCCCGTATGTAATTTAGCCTTTTAAATTTAATGGTAAGTTATGTCATAACAAAGAGTGATTTTTAGCATTTTTTATAATTTAGTGTTGAGAGTTGAGAGTTAAGAGTTGAGATATAAAGGCTTAACGCCAAATATACCCG
>CANRJZ010000139.1 GCA_947631055.1 uncultured Clostridia bacterium
ACGTCCGGAAAGTTCGCAAAGAACGGTTATCTTCTCGCCGGTAGTCTTGTTCTTGACGGTAAGTTCCGTTTCGCCCTTTTCAATTGCAGCGCGGACGTTCTTTATAACAAGCTGATCGCCCTGTGAGATCTTGTCGTAATCGGCTTCGTTCTTGAACGTAAGGGGCAGGATACCGGCGTTTATAAGATTTGCCCTGTGGATCCTTGCAAAACTCTTTACCAGAACAGCCTTTACGCCCAGATGCAGCGGAGCGAGAGCAGCATGTTCACGGGAAGAACCCTGTCCGTAGTTTGAACCGCCGACAATAATGCTCTTGCCGAGGCTTTCCGCGCGTGCAGGGAAGGATTCATCGCATACCGTGAAGCAGTATTTTGATATTGCGGGGATATTTGAACGCAATGGAAGTATCTTTGCGCCTGCCGGCATGATGTGGTCAGTTGTGATATTATCGCCGACTTTGAGCGAGCATGCGGCGTCGATAGTGTCCATGAGCGGGTGAGTCTTCGGGAAAGGCTTGATATTAGGCCCGCGGAGAATCTCAACCTTGTCCGCTTCGCTCTCCGGCGCCGGAGGAGTTATCATATTGTCATTGATAATAAATTCTTCGGGCATTTCAAATACCGGCATTTCACCGAGTTTTCTCGGATCGGTGAATACTCCGGCTATAGCCGATGCGGCAGCCGTTTCCGGAGAAACAAGATATATCTGACCGTCCTTTGTGCCTGAACGTCCCTCAAAGTTCCTGTTGAAGGTACGCAGGGAGATACCCTTTGAATTAGGGGATTGTCCCATACCTATGCAGGGACCGCATGCACTTTCGAGGATTCTTGCGCCGGCGTCTATCATTATGGAAAGAGCGCCGTTCTTTGCGAGCATATTGAGCACCTGTTTTGAACCCGGAGCAATAGCAAGGGATACGTCGGGATGAACGGTCTTGCCTTTGAGGATATGTGCAACTTTCATCATATCCATAAGAGAACTGTTTGTGCATGAACCTATGCAGACCTGATCTATCTTCATTCCCTCAAGCTCTTTTGCGGTCTTGATGTTGTCGGGGGAATGAGGACAAGCCGCAAGGGGAGCAAGATCGCTGAGGTCTATTTCTATAGTTTCGTCGTAGACCGCGTCGGGATCTGCGGAAAGTTCCGTCCAGACTTCTTCGCGCTTCTGAGCTTTCAGGAACGCCTTTGTAACTTCGTCCGACGGGAAGATAGATGTAGTTGCGCCAAGTTCTGCACCCATATTGGTAATGGTCGCTCTTTCGGGAACACTGAGCGTTTTTACGCCGTCGCCGGTGTATTCGATGACCTTTCCTACGCCGCCTTTTACGGACATTATGCGGAGTACCTCAAGGATAACGTCCTTGGCGGATATCCATGGAGAAAGTTTTCCCGTAAGCTTTACGTTTACTATTTTAGGATAGGTGATATAGTAAGCGCCGCCGCCCATAGCAACGGCAACGTCCAGACCGCCTGCGCCAATGGCGATCATACCTATGCCGCCTCCTGTAGGAGTGTGGCTGTCTGAGCCGATAAGGGTCTTTCCGGGGATCCCGAAACGTTCAAGATGTACCTGATGACAGATACCGTTTCCGGGGCGTGAGAAATATATTCCGTGCTTCTTTGCAGCGGAGCCTATAAAACGATGGTCGTCAGCATTTTCAAAACCGGACTGGAGAGTGTTGTGGTCTATGTATGCCACAGAGCGTTCGGTTTTTACTCTTGGCACGCCCATAGCCTCAAATTCAAGGTACGCCATTGTACCTGTTGCGTCCTGTGTCAGAGTCTGATCGATGCGGATACCGATCTCGCTGCCCTTGACAAATTCGCCGTCAACGAGGTGGGCTTTCAGAATTTTTTCGGTTAAAGTATAACCCATTCTTATCATCCTTTCAAAAAGTTCTGAAGGGGAGACAATATCTCCTTAATTATAAATTATAACCGTTTTTTACGTGTTTGTCAAGAATTTATCCAAGTACACAAGGTATTTTTGCAATTTGTTCACTAAAAAAATTCACGCAAGGGAACGTCAGCACCTTTGCGTGATAAAATTGATAATTTGTTCAGTTTTTTTCTATGATTTCCCTGATCGCTTTTTCCACCATGGCTACCTCGCGGCGGAATTCTTCCGCTGAAACGCGGAAAGCTCCGTTGCCCAGTATTATTATCTGTTCTGCGCCGTCGGAGGTCGCTGCGCGGACGCGGTATTCCTTGCTGAGTTCGTGTGAAACTTTTTCAATGTACATATCCGCCGTTTCGGCTTCTTTGGTGTAAACAACGCTTATGTTATGGAATTTTTCCACTTCACGGTCGTTTCCCTTGACCTTGTATGCGTCAAAGACAAGTATGAGCTCGCACTGCTTGAATCCTTGATAATTGCACAGTATATTTATAAGCCTGCTGCGCGCGGCGTCAAGATCTTCGGCGGCAAGTTTTTTCAGTTCGTCCCATGCGAATATGATATTGTATCCGTCCACAAGCAGATATTCTTTGCCGTTCTGTATCGGAACAGGCTTTTGCTTTTTGTCCGGTATATATTTTTCCGTATGCAGAGCGCGTCTTGGGTCTCGGTCGATCTTGCCGTAAGTTCTTTCAAAGATCTCCATAAGTTCTTTGTCCTCTGCCAGACGTGAACGGAAATCATGAGCCTGTTTCCTGAATTTTTCGGCATTGTATCCGTTATCTGCGGAACGATCCTTTTCCGACGGATCGGGCGTGTGCATATGGCTTTCTGCTTCGTCCCATTTGACGGCATACCCCGCTCCATGCGAGCAGAAAATGCTGTCGGCAGGATTTTCAATATCCGCGTCACAGTTATAGCCTATATCCGAAATGACCTGTTCTGCATTGTGGCAGGGAAGATATCCTTTGGGAATACATACGAGCCTGCCTTTGCCATGAGAATATCCCAGAAGTTCGGAATGATAACCCATTATTTCGGAAGCCGGCACCGAGCCTTTTATCACCGCCGTTCCGCCGTTGGCAGCGGGAGCGGAAAATTCTCCGCACATTCTTTGAATGTCGGACATGGCTCGCCCAAGGGATACTGAAGGCACTTCCAGCGTGAATTCATACCAAGGTTCAAGGAGTATGCTCTCAGCTTTACGCAGTCCCTGACGGACGGCTCTCAATGCCGCCTGACGGAAATCACCGCCTTCGGTATGCTTTAAATGCGCCCGTCCTGCCGTAAGTATTATCTTAACGTCGGTAAGAGGGGAGCCGGTAAGTACGCCTATATGCGTCTTTGCCTCCAGCTCGGAAAGTATCAGCCGCTGCCAGTTGCGGTCAAGATCGTCCTCGCGGCATTCCGACAGGAAAGTTATGCCGCTGCCTCGTTCGGCAGGTTCAATGCGCAGCCGCACTTCCGCATAATGTCTGAGCGGCTCATAATGTCCGGCTCCGCTGACGGCGGAAGCGATGGTTTCTTTATAAGCTATGCTGCCGCTGCCGAATTCCGCTTTTAGACCAAAGCGCTCCAGAATTACGGTCTTGAGCACTTCAAGCTGGATATCGCCCATAAGGCTGACATGTATTTCCCGCAGGCGGCTGTTCCATATTATATGGAGCTTGGGGTCTTCCGCTTCAAGTATCCGCATATATGAAAGCGCGGTGTGTTCGTCCGTTCCTTCGGGAAGTATCAGGCGGTATGTCATTACCGGTTCGAGAACAGGGGAGAAAACGCCATGTTCTGCGCCTATGCCCTGTCCGGCATAGGTCTTTTCAAGACCTTCGGCAGCGCATACCGTTCCCGCAAAAACTTCTTCGGGACATCTGTATTTTGCACCCGAATATACCCGTATGCGGCTGATTTTTTCATCGTTTATTATCGATCTGACTTTAAGACTGCCGGACGTTATCTTCATATGAGTAAGGCGGACGCCCTGTTCCTCACTTATCTTGAATACTCTTGCTCCTTGTTCTCCGTCAGTACGTTTCTGAAAAGTATATTTTTCCAGACCGGAAAGAAATCCCTCCACGCCCTCGGATCTGAGCGCCGAACCGAAATAGCAGGGGAATATCCTTCGTTTTGCGATAGCTTCGGAAATTTCCTCGTCCGTAATCGAGCCTTTTTCAAGGAAAATATCCATAAGTTTTTCATCGCAAAGGGCCATTTCTTCAAAAAGCTCCGACGGATCTTTTCCGCAGGAAAGATCTATAAAATTTCCGGTCAGCTTTTCCGAAAGCCCTTCTATAAGATAATTCCTGTCATATTGGGAAATATCCATTTTATTTATAAAAACAAAAGTCGGTATATCATATCTTGTCAGAAGCTGCCAGAGCGTTTCAGTATGATCCTGAACGCCTTCCGAACCGCTTATGACCATTACGGCGTAATCCAGTATGCATAGCGCTCTTTCAGTTTCGGCAGAAAGATCAGCATGTCCCGGAGTGTCAATGAGGGTGTATTCGTTTTCGCCTATGTGCATAACAGCTTGTTTTGAAAATACCGTGATCCCTCGGTCACGCTCGATATGGTGCGTGTCAAGGAAAGCGTCGCCGTGATCTACCCGTCCCAGTCTGCGTATATCGCCGCTGGCATAGAGCATAGCTTCCGAAAGTGTAGTTTTACCTGAATCCACATGGGCTATCATGCCTATTACAAGACGTTTCATTGAATCTTCCTATCCGTAATTTATAATATACATCAATTTTAACATATATTATGATTTTTTTCAATCGTCAAATTATAATAAGTTTTGAGAGTTGAGAGTTAAGAGTTGAGATGCAGGCTGAGCCTGCACGCGTATATCCTC
>CANRJZ010000140.1 GCA_947631055.1 uncultured Clostridia bacterium
CTCCTAAAGTAATAAAGGAAGAACTTGAAAAGAAACTCAAGTCCCTTTGATCGGATAACACCATAGGCGCTGTGATGGATAACAAGGCAGAATTGAATTTTTAACGAAAGGTTGTTAATTAAAATGATAAAAGTTGGCGGAACGGACCTGCTTGAAGAATTTGACCTCGAAGAAGCTCTTTCAAAGGTGGGTGAAACTATAACTCTTTACGCTTGCGTTCACAGCGTAAAGCAGATGAGCGGATTTGCCTTTGTTTCGCTTCGCACGGCAAGATATGTTATACAGTCGGTATACAGTGCCGAGGAATGTGCAGACTCTATTGATGATATCCGTGAGGGCTGCTATGTAAAGGTAACGGCTGTCGTTAAGAAAGAGGAACGTGCAAGAAACGGCATTGAACTTACTCTTAAGACTATTGAGCTTATGTCCAAGCCGTCGGCTGACTATCCACTCCATGTTTCAAAGAGGCGTCTTGGCTGTTCACTGGAAATAAATCTTGATAACAGGAGCGTTGCACTCAGAAATCCTTATGAAAGGGCAGTTTTCAAATTTCAGGAAGGCGTTGTAGAGGGCTTCCGCAGATTTATGCTGGATAATCGCTTTACCGAGATACACACACCGAAAATAGTTGCACAAGGCGCAGAAGGCGGTGCTAATATTTTCCATCTGGATTATTTCCAGAAGGACGCATTCCTTAATCAGTCGCCGCAGTTCTATAAACAAACGGCAGTGGCGTTCTTTGACAGAGTTTTTGAGATAGCGCCGGTTTACCGCGCTGAACGTCATGCAACTTCCCGCCACCTTAACGAATACATCGGTCTTGACTTTGAAATGGGATTTATCAAGGATATGTACGATGTTATGAATATGGAAACGGCCATGCTCCGCTATATGATGCAGTATCTTAAAGAAAACTATCAGCACGAAATAAACATTCTTGGCGCTGATATTCCCGAAGTGGGGGAGATACCTTCGGTAAAATTCGAGGACGCGGTTGCGATAATCAAAGGTTCAAAGGCAAAAAACAAATTCGATCTTGAACCGGAGGACGAGGTTTTCCTCTGTAATTATGCAAAGGAAAATTACGGCACGGAGTTTATATTTGTAACGAATTTCCCGTCATCAAAGCCGCCGTTCTATGCTATGAACGATAAAGACGATCCAAGGACTGCATGCAAATTTGACCTACTGTTCAGAGGACTTGAGATCACAACGGGCGGACAGCGTATCCATAACTATGAGGAACAGATAGAAAAAATGAAGGCTCAGGGACTGGATCCCGAAGATTTCAAGTCATATCTGGAGGTACACAAGTACGGTCTGCCGCCTCATGGGGGACTTGGCATAGGACTTGAACGTCTGGTAATGAAGCTGCTGGGACAGCAGAATGTACGTCAGGCTTCGATGTTCCCAAGAGATCTGAACAGGCTTATTCCATAACGAAAAACAAAACAGGCTTATGTAGTGTCATAAGCCTGTTTTTTATAGGACCATCGTGTTTCACAAAGAAGTTATAAATGATATTTATTCAGCTTGTTTACCGCGTCAGGGTATCCTTGTTCTGCTGCTTTTTGCAGCCAGAAAATGGATTTTTCTTTGTTTTTTGTAACGCCGTCACCTGCTTCATACATTGCGGAAAGATCAAACTGTGCATATGGACTGCCTTGCTCGGCAGCTTTTCTGTACCAGTATGCGGTCTCTTCGGTGTCTCTTTCGACCCCTTGACCATAATAGTACATATATCCTAAATTATACTGTGCGTTGGGATCGCCTTGTTCAGCTGCTTTTTTGTACCATAATGCAGCATTTTTGGCATTCCGTGACGTTCCGTCTCCTTTGAGATATGCTTCTCCCAAACAGCATTGAGCTGCTATATGACCTTGTTCGGCTGCTTTAGTGTACCAGAATATGGCTTGCTTTTTGTCCTGAAGAACGCCTTTTCCGCTGCGGAACATATTTCCGAGCTTGTATTGCGCTTCTGCAAGACCTTGTGCGGCAGCTTTTGAGTACCATTCAGCGGATCTTTCATAATTCAGGCATATGCCCTTGTTTCCGTCGCTGTAAATTTCTCCAAGCATGAACTGCGCTTTCTGGACTCCGTTTTCCGCAAGCCTTTTGTACCAATGAACGGCTTCTTCATAGTCTTTTTCGATAAGATCGCCGTTATAGTACAGATCGGCTAATTGGGACTGGGCTTCTGTGCTGCCTTGAACGGCGGCGCGTTTATACCAATAAACTGCTTTTGAGCAGTCTTTTTTGCCATTTATTCCGTAAAGGTAGAAATTCCCCATATAGAATTGTGCCTGCGCGTTGTTGTTTTCGGCAGCTTTTGAAAAAAGTTCTGCCGCTTTTTTGCTGTCTTGATCGGTATATTTTCCTTCAAGGTACAGTGTACCAAGGTATAACTGTGCCATAGAGTTTCCTTTATCGGAAGAATTCTGCATAAGCGAGATCGCTTGCGGAATATTTTGTTGGATATATTCACCTTGCAGATATATCAGTGCAAGTTCAAACTGTGCGTAGATATTGCCTTGATTTGCTGACTTTGTGTACCAGAAAATTGATTTTTCCGGATTTTTCTTGACGCCTTTGCCTGATTGATACATTTTTCCGAGTTCGTATTGGGCGTATACATCGCCATTTTCGGCTCGGCTAAGGCTGTCATAATAATTTAATTGCAAAAGGATCACTTTCCTACATTAATTTATTACAAATATTATTATAAACTAAAAGTATATAATTGTCAATAACTTTCAGCCTATTAACATAAATTTTATAATATAGTATCATAATATTACGGGGTGAAAGTTATGATAGAATCAATGTGCGCCGAAATGGGACGGCGTGTTCGCGAACGCCGCGAATTGCTGGGATATACACGCGAAAAGTTTGCTGAAAAACTTGATATTTCCGTTACATTTGCCGCTGACATAGAGCTTGGAAAGAAAGGAATGTCACTTGACACTCTTATAAAAATATGTGAGCTTTTTTCTGTTTCGGCGGATTATATTATCTGGGGTAAAGAAGAAAATACGAAAAATAATATCTCCGAGCTGCTTTCCGGACTTGACAAAAATGAGATCGGATATGCGGAAGATATTATAATATCATATGTAAAAGCAGTATCGGAAGTTAAATTGAAAAATCGTTTTGATAAACATACAGAAAAATGAAAGCACAGCGCAGATAACCCTGACCGAGCAGCAAAATTATTGTGTATTTTATTAACAAATGAAATATAAAAATAATTTTATTGCACAATTGCCACAAAACAAGCCCGCAAATAAGGAAATTATAGTGCGTTTTGCAGGAAAATAAAAAAATCCTGCAAAATTTCAAAAAAAGTATTGACAAACGGGAAAAAGTAGTGTATTATAGAAACATAGTAAAAGCAAAGACGCTTTGACGACGGGTAAACTGTCTGTCAAAGCGCCTTTTTTATTCAAATTCTATAGGGAGGAATTTTTATGTCAGAAACAGTAAATCAGGGTGTTAAAAGTGTTCCCGAATATTTCGGCTGCAACGTTTTTAACAAGGAGACCATGAAGGAAAGACTTCCGAAGAACGTGTATAAGTCCCTGCTCAAAACTCAGGAACTGGGAGTTGCGCTGGATGTTGATGTTGCGGAAGTTATTGCCAATTCCATGAAGGAATGGGCTGTTGAAAAAGGCGCAACTCACTATACGCACTGGTTCCACCCGATGACCGGTATCACAGCCGAAAAGCATGACTCTTTCATTTCACCCACAAGCGACGGAAAGGTCATTATGGAATTCTCCGGAAAAGAGCTTATCAAGGGCGAGCCGGACGCTTCCTCTTTCCCGTCAGGCGGTCTGAGAGCCACTTTTGAAGCAAGAGGATATACCGCTTGGGATCCTACTTCTCCTGCTTTTGTAAAGGACGGTTCGCTGTATATCCCTACGGCTTTCTGCTCTTATACCGGTGAGATCCTCGATAAGAAGACCCCGCTGCTCCGTTCCATGGAAGTTATCTCTGAGCAGGCTATCCGTGTTCTGAGACTTTTCGGCAATACCACGGCAACAAGAGTTACAACTACAGTTGGTCCTGAGCAGGAATATTTCCTTGTTGATAAAAAACTTTACGATCAGAGACGTGACCTTATCCTTACCGGCAGAACGCTGTTCGGCGCAAAGGCTCCTAAGGGTCAGGAACTGGAAGATCACTATTTCGGAAACATCAAGGAAAGAGTTTCCGCTTATATGAAGGATCTTGACGAGGAACTCTGGAAACTGGGCATACTTGCCAAGACAAAGCACAACGAAGTTGCTCCTGCACAGCACGAGCTTGCTCCTATCTTCGCAACTTCCAATGTTGCTTCCGACCAGAACGCTCTTACTATGGAGATAATGAAAAAAACCGCACTCAAGCACGGTCTTGTATGTCTGCTCCACGAAAAGCCTTTCGCAGGCGTAAACGGTTCCGGAAAGCACAATAACTGGTCTATTTCCACAAACGACGGTCAGAACCTTCTTGATCCCGGCGAGAACCCCAAGGACAACATTCAGTTCCTGACATTCCTTGTTGCCGTTATCAAGGCAGTAAACAATTATTCCGACCTGCTGAGACTTTCCGTAGCTTCTGCGGGCAACGACCACAGACTGGGCGCAAACGAAGCGCCTCCGGCAATAGTTTCTATTTTCCTTGGTGATGAGATACAGACTATCCTTGACGCTCTTGA
>CANRJZ010000141.1 GCA_947631055.1 uncultured Clostridia bacterium
GCCGTTCTATTAATTTTTCTATTTTCATATTCCTATTTTACCATATCTTTTCTAAAAAGTAAATGCTGTTGCCGTGAAATATATCTTATTATGTATTGACATTTTTGTCAATATATGATATAATTATCCTGCAAAGGAGTGGAAATATGGAAATTACAGAAAAGATTTGCAATGAAAAATTCTTTTTTTACTATATCGTTTCGCTTATGCTGCTGATGCCCATAGGGGAACTTATAACAGAGCTGATGGGAGTCAGATTTATTTCCCAGCCCATCATTCTGGGTGCTTATGGCATCGTGGGGTTTATATTCGGACTTATTAATATTAAAAAAAAAATTAAGGATAAGACATTATATCCCACTGATATTTTTTATATCCTCCTGATTTTTTTTGCTTTTGTTTCTTTGATTTTTTCAAAAAACATAATCGAATCATGCATCGGGCTGTATTATGACGAACTTCCGATGCATTTCTTGGCATATTTTGCGCTGATGTTTTCGGGAACGATGATCTGTGACAACGGACTGAAGAAAAAGATACTGTATGTCTTTTTAATTGTGGCAGCGATCCAGGGTATCGTTGCCTTTTTCCAGACTTTTGGTCTGCGGATCATGGAGTCTTTTTACGACCCGGAATGGCACACAATGTATGATCTGGCCTTCGGCCTGATACAGCACAATAACTGGTTTGCAGGGCTGAGTACCATGTTTGCAGCTGCCGCCGGCGGTATGTTCATTTTTGGAGACAAGAAGAAAAAGCGGACATATTTTTTCCTTGTGCTGGCAATATTGTCGATTTATGTCTCTTTATGTACCGGAGCTCGGATCGCTTGGGTGGGTAATGCTGCGGTGATCGTATTTTACGGCATCTCTTTTCTCGTTATGCGAAAGAACAAGTATGACGGACAAAAACTCCAATCGTATGAAATTTCATTTCTTGTCTTGACAGCGATATATGCTGTGGTGATCGTCATACTTTTGTTATTTACCGATTATCTGAAGGGCGGGATCGATGATTTTTCAAGGGAAGTTGGTCTTGGATTTGAGGAATTCGGCACACGCCGCGGGTATATCTGGAGATTCGGCTTGGAATCTATTCCCCATAACTGGCTGACGGGTGTGGGTCTGGATAATTATGCCTATGCATTTTTTAGTAATCCAAAATGGTCTGACGGAATGTGGTACCAGGACAAAGGTCATAACGAATATCTGCATACTATTGTTACTGAAGGCGTTTTTGCCGGCATAAACTACATTGCAATGCTGGTGTACGGAGCAGTTGTGGCGGTCAGAACGGTGATCTCCACAAAAGACGAGGAACAGCGTCAGCTCCTTTGGATCTATCTTGGAATGTTTTGCGGCTATGCCGCTCAGGCGTTTTTTAACAGCAGCGTTATCAATACCGCTATGTATTTCTGGATAGTGCTTGGAATGACTATGCCGATATCAATTCAGAAACCGCTGCATAAGCTGCATAGAAATAAAAATTAGCAGATGCTTTTTTGCAGATTTTTATAATTTTAGCAGACAAACGACGTACAATGATTATGATATACTGTCTTATAAATTTAAAAAACCGACTTTGTGTAAAGTCGGTTTTTATCGTTTATCCGGCCATTTTTGCAGTATGTTTATCAGAAACATAACAGCAGCACTGCGGCAATATTTTATTCTTTGATTATTTTGAAACAAACAGTATTTTCGTTGATAAGCGATGCATTGTATTCAAAATAAACTATCCCCGGAAAATTTGTGCGTATGAGGGAAATGGTCTCTCCGTCAAAGGGATCGGTTATCTTTCCGATAATCTCATTTTCATTTACATGATCTCCTATGCTCACGGAGCTTACAAATATTCCCGCCGCGTCCGAATGTATCTGAGCAATATTTGCTTCGGGAATTATTTCCGTAAGATATCCGGAACGTATTTTTCTGGTGATGATGCCGGTGTTGTAAAGAAAACGCAGTATAGCTTCCAAAGCGGTCTCCGCCGACTTTTTATCAATGGAATCCGTTGCCGACGCGTAAACGGAAAAGGCTTTTGTTTCCCATATCTGCCAGTTGTAATTAAGCGTAGTCGTGTCATAAGGACGGGGCTCTCTTACGATACCGTATTCCATTCCGAACAGTTTCATAAGTTCCTTGTCGGTAAATCCGGTTTCCATCATCTTTACGTGGGCAAGGAAATTTCCCGGCTGATAGAAACTTGCCAGCTGTATGCCGTATTCATACCCCTGCAAGTAAGAAAATACTCCGTCTGCGATACGCTGCGTCGTTTCTCCCATATCGTATCCCGGAAACATTCTGTTTATGTCGGTGTTGTCCATAGTCCAGAAGCGTTTTCCGATATTCATAGAATAGTAATTTACGCAGGGTATCACCGTTATTTCCATATCTGGGGATATCTGACCCTTTTCTTCGAGCTTTTTAAGTTCGCGTATGAGCTGCGAGCAGACATACATCTGCTGGATCTCATTTCCCCGCAGCGCGCCTACTATTGCAGCTGCTTTTCTGCCTTTACCGAAACGGAAAGCGGTAACGTCCAGATTTTCACGGTAGGGAGATCTTAAAGTGTAAATTATTTCTTTGGTCATACTTCCGCCTCCTCGCCGTTTTTCTCAGCAGACTGCAATATCCTCGCTAACAGCGAACCGCCGTAAACTACCGGATATTCACGCAGCGTGAAAATGATCCCGTCGCAGACGGCTTTTATGTCGGCTGCCGTTTTTCCCATAAGCGGATCAAGCACCCGACCTATGAGCTGACCTTTTTTAACATGTTCGCCGAATTCCGCACAGGGTACGAATATTCCCGCCGCATCGGAATTTACAAAACCTACCGAACGGTTAAGGGAGATCATGGGCTCACGGACGGGAACCGTTTCACCGCTCCACATACCGATATTTTTCATTAAATTGAAAACGCCGTCCAGAAGCTGAAAGCAATATTCTTTTGTGATCCGCATACCTACGCCCATTTCCACAACAAGAGTTTTTGTTCCCATGGAATTGAGCGTGTGAGCAAGAGTCGATTCCAGAACGGTAGCGGAATCGTGCACCCAGATAAGATCCACATTCAGCATTTTTGCGTATGGAACGAGCGTTTCCGCCGTGGGAACGCTTATCCTTATCTGCGGTATCTCTTTAAGGAAAATATTGCTTGAATGAACGTCAATGCACATATCCGAGCCGTGCAGATCGTCAATTATGGCGGCGGCTATGGTCTCCGGCATAGTACCCTCTTTCGAGCCGGGAAATACCCTGTTCATATCAAGGTCAAAAAGCGGTATCCCGCGTGTGATGGAGTCTATGCCCAGCGGATTGAGGGCGGGGTAAATATCCACCGTTCCGTTTAGAAATTCAATATTTTCCTGAATACGGCTGCCTATAAGATATGCAAGATACTGCCCCTCCAGTTCATCGCCGTGTATACCGGTGACAATGCTGAGGCGGGTCTTGCCGCTGCCGTTCTTAATGCTGTTCTTGCGTATTTTCAGCTTTTCGTTTACTGCAAGGGCAGCCTGCGCTATGGTCTTTATCATTTAAAATTTTCTCCCTGTAAAAAATATATTATACGATCTCTTCAAGTTTTGAAGAAATAAGCTGCATTTGTTTTGTGTATGCGCCGAACATTACTCCTCTGTCTATGGCGCAGTCGCCGAAATCACGTCCTTGGGAAAGTATAAGGTAATCATCGTTTGCGGGACGATTATTTGCCGGATCGATGCCGATCCATTTTTCGCCGTCCCATACTTCTGCCCAGCCGTGAGTCTCGCCGTCGCAGCAGGCAAGCCCCGCCGCATAACGGCAGGGGATACCGTCCATTCTCAGCATTGAAAGAAGTATATGCGCATAGTCCTGACAAACTCCCGCTTTCAGAGCGAAAGCCTCGGCGGCGGTAGTCTTGATCGTAGTCACGCCCTTTTCGTAACGTATCTGCTCGGAAATTTTTCCGGAATAGAACATAGCCTTTCCGTATGGATCGGAGCAGGGACACTCTTCCGCCGCAAAGCGGTGAAATTCGGTCAAAGCGATATCCGGCTTCGTGAAATGCGTCTGATAGCGGTAGCAGGGCATAAGATCGGTTTTCGGAACGGAAATATCCGTTTCCGCAATACCGTTTATCTCAAAATCCAGAAAACGGTGTTCCTTTTGCAGAAAGCCGCTTGTTACCGTGTTCCCGAAAGCGTCAACGGTGTTTTTTGTCAGCGTGAACGGAGAGATCTCCGCTTCAAACGCGATAATATGCTGAGCGGGACTTTCAACAGGCGTAAACCTCAGAGCAAAGGAATGATCATGAACATAATTGTCAAAAGTAAGTTTTGTGGAAAAAGAAAATTTCAGTCTTTTCATGCCGTTTCCCTCACTTTCGGCCTGACGGGATCAAAAAGCTTGCTGAGCGCAGTGAGCACTTGATTTTCCCGCCCCTTGCAGCAGTCCTCCGACTCTATTATCTCAACAAGGACCGAAAGCTGTTCGGTGTTGTAGCGGTAAGGAGTATTTTTCGGGATCGCCGAAAGATTTCTGCAAAGCCGTTCAAATTCTTTTTTTATGATCTCGTTGTTGTATTTCAGCCGGACGCATAATTCCAGACGTTCCACGGCTTTTCCGCAAAGGATTATGTTTTTTATCTCCTCATCGTAAACATAATCGTAAATGCAGCCCCAGAAACTGAATATGGTATCTTCCACGGGCAGCAG
>CANRJZ010000142.1 GCA_947631055.1 uncultured Clostridia bacterium
TGAATGGATAGGCATAGGCACTCCCGGTATCGCCGACAACATCAGCGGAACTATCCCCTATTCCAACAATCTGGGATTTAAGGACGTTCCCATAAGGCAGTACATTCAGGAGCACATAAACAAGCCTGTTTACGTTGCAAATGATGCGAACGCCGCCGCTTACGGTGAATTTGTTGCAGGCGCGGCAAGAGGCGCAACGGATGCGGTATGCATTACCCTCGGCACAGGCGTTGGCGCAGGCGTTATCATTGACGGCAAAATTATTACCGGACGAAACCTTGCGGGAACAGAGATCGGCCACATGGTAATTGAAGTTGACGGTCCTCAGTGCACCTGCGGAAGAAAGGGCTGTTTTGAAGTTTTCTCCTCCGCAACGGGACTTATAAATATGACCAAAGAGGCAATTGCCGCGAACCCGGACAGTATCCTTAAAGAATATGCCGAAAAGGACGGCCACACCTCCGCCCGTCACGCTTTTGACGCCATGCGCGCAGGAGACAAAGCCGGCAAAGAAGTTGTTGACAAGTATATAAAATACCTTGCTGCCGGAATTACAAATGTTGTCAATATTTTCCAGCCTGATGTCCTCTGTATAGGCGGCGGCGTGTGCAACGAAGGCGACCCGCTCCTCGTTCCCATGAAAGAACTTGTGGCTAAGGAAATTTACACTAAAATGCTGACCAAGAACACTAAAATTACTGTTGCGGAACTGGGCAACGACGCGGGAATAATCGGCGCGGCGTTCCTCGGAAATGCACAGTAAGGGGAAGTCATATGAGCAAATTTGACTTTCTGAATTTTTCGGAACAGCAGGACGCAGAGGCTTTCATGCAAAAGCAGAAAGAACACGCTTCCCTTAAAAGAGAAAGCCTTGACGATATCCCGGGGAAAGAGATAGTCCACGCCGTAACTTCATGGATAGAAGGAAAATTCGATGAGGACTGGAGAAATATGTGCGAGGTGATAAACTCACTTCCCACGCCCTGCCTTAACATCTACTGCGCGGATTATGTCACAAAGGAAGTGCTGAACGGCGGCTTTGCACAGGCGTTCTTCAATACTTCACGGGATTATATCGGCGCGGCGGCGGAAGGCTTCCGTGCTATCGGGTATCCCGAACCTGCGGATATTATCGAAAAGGCATTGAAGATACATTTTGACAGCAACAAAAAAGTTTCCGGACACGGTATCGAGGATTTTTTTGCAATGTCCGAAAACAGCGAGTATTCCGGACTTGATAAGGAATTTTCCGAAGTATTCGACAAAGACAAATTCGGAAAACTTGCAAAGCGGTATATCATAAAATATAAAAAATATTTCGGTGAAGAATAAGAGTTAAATAACTCAAATATTATATTTTTATTTCAAATGAAAGGACAGATAAAAATGTTCAGTGATTCGATCAAAAAAGGCGCGAACAATGCGCCCCACCGTGCGCTTTACCACGCGCTTGGTCTTACAAATGAGGAAATAGACCGTCCTCTTGTGGGAATTGTAAGCTCCTACAATGAAATAGTTCCGGGACACATGAATATCGACAAGATAGTTGACGCCGTAAAACTGGGCGTTGCAATGGCGGGCGGAACTCCTATAGTTTTCCCTGCAATTGCTGTATGCGACGGAATTGCTATGGGTCACAGAGGAATGAAGTATTCTCTCGTTACCCGCGATCTTATTGCGGATTCCACCGAAGCAATGGCGCTTGCGCATGGCTTTGACGCCCTTGTTATGGTCCCTAACTGCGACAAGAACGTTCCCGGACTGCTCATGGCGGCGGCAAGACTTAATATACCGACGATATTCGTAAGCGGCGGTCCTATGCTGGCGGGACGTGTTGACGGCTGCAAAACAAGTTTTTCCAGCATTTCCGAAGCTGTGGGAAAATACGCTGCGGGAACTATTGATGATAAAAAACTTGAAGAATACGAAGTAAAGGGCTGTCCGACATGCGGTTCCTGCTCCGGTATGTATACCGCAAATTCCATGAACTGCCTTACCGAAGTTCTGGGTATGGGTCTTAAAGGCAACGGAACTATCCCCGCTGTTTATTCCCAGAGAATAGAACTTGCAAAGCGTGCAGGCATGCAGATAATGGAACTTATCAAAAAGGACATCAACCCCCTTGATATTATGACCGAAAAAGCTTTTATGAATGCTCTTACCGTGGATATGGCTCTGGGCTGTTCCACAAACAGTATGCTTCACCTTCCCGCTATTGCCCATGAATGCGGAATTGACATAAACCTTGATGTTGCAAACGAAATAAGCGCAAAAACGCCTAACCTTTGCCACCTTGCTCCCGCGGGCGGCACATATATGGAAGATCTTAACGAAGCCGGCGGAGTCTATGCTGTAATGAACGAACTTTCCAAGAAAGACCTGCTGGATCTTGACTGCATGACCGTTACAACAAAGACCGTTGGCGAAAATATCGCAAACTGCATAAACAAGGATCCCGAAGTTATCCGTCCTATCGATGATCCATACAGCACAACCGGAGGAATTGCCGTTCTCCGCGGAAATCTTGCTCCGGACAGCTGTGTTGTAAAGCGCAGTGCGGTATGTGAAGAAATGCTCGTTCACAGCGGTCCTGCAAGAGTTTTTGACTGCGAGGAGGACGCTATGGCGGCTATCACCGGCGGAAAGATAAACGAGGGCGACGTTGTCGTTATCCGTTACGAAGGACCTAAAGGCGGTCCGGGAATGAGAGAGATGCTGAACCCCACTTCCGCAATTATGGGAATGGGACTTGGCAGCAAGGTCGCTCTTATCACCGACGGACGTTTCAGCGGTGCAACAAGGGGCGCAGCTATCGGACATATTTCCCCTGAAGCTGCGGTAGGCGGCGTTATAGGCGTTGTAAACGAAGGCGATATCATTTCCATAAATATTCCCGAAAATACTATCACCCTTGAAGTTCCTCAGGAAGAGATCGACCGCCGTCTGGCGGATTTCACTCCTAAGACCAAGGAGCTCCATGGTTATCTGAAACGCTATGCAAAGCTGGTAACTTCCGGCGCACAGGGAGCAATTCTCAAAGATTAAGGAGACTTCCTATGAATAAAAAAATGACGGCTGGGAAAGCCGCAGGGATAGTATTCTGTATTCTTGCATTGGTATGCACGGTTTTTCTTATACTTCTGAACAGCTACTTCGGCGGACAGATGAAAACCATAAACAAGTTTTTCACCGCCGTTGAAAGGAACGACTTCAATTCCTACAAGACCTGCTTTTCCGGATCTGATGCGGAGGACCTCACCGAAGCGGATATAGAAGAAGATCGGCGTATAGGAGAAGTTATAGAAGATACGGAAGATCTCCGTATGGACGTGTCGTTCAAGGGACGTGAAAAGCTTGAAAACGGAAAATATTCCGTGACTTTTGACATAGTAGTCTACAACGATTCCGAAAAGGAAACTTTAAAAAACGTTTCGCGGGTACTTGCCCGTGAAAATGGCAAATGGGTCATAGTGGACGAAGATAAAAACTCATAAGCCAACTTACTATTATAAATATATGCCTGCAAGTTAAACTTGCAGGCATATGTCATTTTATCAAAAAAGCTTTTGCGCCGTGGCTTCTGACCGCCGTTTTAATATAATTCCCCGCAGGGATTTTTTCTCCGCTCCACAGTTCGGTAATTTCCGAACAATTTTCAATTTCAAGATCGGAAAAGGAAATTTCAATTTCGCTGTCCTTTTCTCCCGCATTGAAAATCGCCGCATACTGTCCGCCCTCTGAATTTACAGCCGTCCATAAAATGTATTCATTCCCGTCAATTATCCTTCTCCATACCGGGTGGGAATGGCGGGAGTTTTTGTGCATTTTAAGAATTCCTTCGTTAGTTATAAGGCTCATTGTGAAATCGTCGAAACCTGTCATTTTCCCGCCTATCATCAGCGGCGAACGGAAAATGCTCCATAGCGTCATCATGGTTATCTGTTCGTCCTGCGTAAATTTTGTGCGGTTCTCTTTTCCGTAATCCTGCAAAATAGGTCCTATGGGAAGCATATCCGCGTCGGGATAATGTCCCGCGCCTGTGTGTATGCACCATTTTTCCGCGCGGGAAAACATATCATAGAGAAGTTCCCACTTGTCCCAGAAATCATCGGTAATTCTCCACATATTTGCAGTCTGCTTGTAAAGTTCCGCTTTTTCTATAAGCGCAGGTCCGGGAGAAAGACTGAAAACCATATCCCGTCCGCAATTCCGGAGACATTCGCTCATAAGCACAAGTTCGCTTTCCTCATGGGGAAGTTCGCGGCAGATGTCGTCGCATTTTATAAAATCCACGCCCCATGAAGCATAAAGTTCAAACAGGCTGTCGTAATATTCCTTTGCGCCTTTTTTGTCGGGGTCAACGCCATACATATCGGTGTTCCAAGCGCAGATACTTGAAGTTTTTGCTATCTGACGGGCGGTAACGTCCGTGCCTTTTATTTGCGTGTTCCTATGCACAGCCTGACGGGGAATACCGCGCATTATATGTATGCCGAATTTAAGACCGAGGGAATGAACATATTCCGCAAGGGGAGCAAAGCCCTTTCCGCCTGCCGCCGAGGGGAAACGCTTTTCCGCAGGGATAAGGCGGGAATATTCGTCCATACAAAGTTCGGTAAATGGCTGATATTCGTGGCTTTTCGCATCGGGG
>CANRJZ010000143.1 GCA_947631055.1 uncultured Clostridia bacterium
CGTATTGATCGAGTAGTTTTTACTTGAAAGTCCTGCCGTATATTTTCCCGACGATGATGTAACGTCATAAATATATTTTCCCGCATTTTTGCTGTAAGCGGTCAATGTTGCCGTTACTTTTTCATCGTTCACGCCTTCAATTTCTACTTCGCGAACCGTTTCGCCGTCGTAAGTAAATTCACTTTCGGGAATATCGATCGGTGCGGGCGTTATCTTTCCTTCGGCAGAAAGGGAAGTTTCCGAAAGATCATAATACTTTGCATCGTCACCGCTCAGTGTGATATTATCCGCAGTAATTGTTTGTGCCTCGGTAACATTTGCACTGTTAAATACGAATTTTACGATTGCAGAAACATTGTCGCCGTCAACAACATTTTCGAGCTTTATTGAAAGCCCCAGACTATCCGCGCTGTCGTTTCCGTCGTAAACTTTTTCAAACGTATCTCCGCTTATGGACGGCGTAAGCACGCGCTTTTCAACGTTTACGGTAATTTCACTGCTTTCGCTGCCGTTCAATGAAATACTTCCGCCGTAAACGGCTTTTATTTTGTTTTCGCCTATGCTGAATTTATCCTTTGTAACATTTACAGTAAGTCCAGCTTTGCCGTCGATCACTTCGGCCGTACCGAGAGATTTTTCGCCGTTGAAAAATTCAACATGATCTTCAAGTGCCATTAGAGAAATTCCCGATGTATCTTTCTCAATAGCTGCCGACAGAGTAAGTTCATCGCCGTATGTGACTGTTTCGTCCGCCGACGGTTTTACCTCGGAATTTGTCTTTGTTACATTTATTTTACATTCCGCCGTTGTTTCGCCGCCGTTGATCGAAGCTGTAAGAGTAACTGTTCCCTCTTTTAATGCGACAATTTTAACGTAGTCTTTTCCTTCGGTCAACTCAATTATGCCGTTGTTTCCGTCAATGCTCCATTCAATTTCATCATAAACAGCCAAGTTCGGCAAGACTTGTGCAATGATCAGATCTGTACTTCCAACTTTGATATTAACTTCCGCAGGACTGAATGTGATAATATTTTTCATCCATATCGGATAAAGTGTAACGATGATATTATCCGTCAGTTTTTCGTCAAATTTATACTGTCCGTCAGTCTTTGCAAATGTTCCGTCTGACGTTGTTGCAATAATTATACCGTTCTTTTCTGTTGTCCAGCCGACCTGAGTATAACCGGTGCGAGAGAACTTTTTATCGGAAATATACTCTTTTTCATACTCGGTAGATCTTTCGCCTGTGCCGTTATCGCCGGGATCATACATTATCGCCGTTTTTACCATTGTAAGCTCGCCGATGTCGGTGACAAAAATGCTGTAGCCTTGTTCTTTAAGTTCATCGGTCGGTGTGAATTTTTCCGCAGACTGTGCTGCAAATTTGCCTGCTGCAAATACGCCGACGGGATCCACGCCAATAACATACGGATGTTCGTTTGCAAGTTCTCCCGCAATATCGATCCTGCATTCGCCGCCAAGCAGTTTTATGCTTGCTTGTGTTCCGGATATTGTGGGACTGCCGGAAAGCTTGAATGATGTTCCTGACGCTAATTTTAATCCGATACTGTTCGGCTCATCAGTCTCAATATGTGCGTCACCGCTTATTTCCAGCGTGCCATGTCCGATCTCTATGACACTTTTTCCGCCTTTGATCTTACCGCCGGTGATTTCAATGCTTCCGCCGCCGGCAGTGCTGTTTATGGCTGAACCGGAATCGTGGCTGTTTGTAATTGTTCCTCCGGTTACTTTGATTTTTCCATGTCCGGCTTCTATGGTCACCAAAGCCTGTTCTTCGGATGTAATGTTTCCGCCGTTTACAGTAATAGCCGTATCTTCAGAAAAATTGTATATGGCAAAATTCTTGCCTGTGATGTTTCCGCCGTTTATTGTAACGGAACCTCCCTCGGCTCTGATGCCGCGATCGCCGGAAATATTTCCGCCGTTGATCTCTGCCGTTCCGCCGATGCAGTTTATAGGACAGTTAAGACCTGTAATGCTTCCCGTGCCTGCGCTTTCGTCATAAATAACAAGCTTTGCATTTTTGCCGACGATTAGATCATAAGAATTTGTATCTATGGTCTTTCCGTTAAGGCAGATGACCGTATCTCCTTCGGGTGAGTTCCATTCGCCGGATAATGTTACATCGTATAAAAGATAATAATTTCCGCTTTTGTCGGGAAGACTTTTTGTCTTGCCCCAAGGTATGCAGGTAATTGTTTTGCCGTCTGCAATATGTTCATGTTTTTCCGCAATGCCGAGTTCGCCGTCGTCATCGTAATATATCGCGTAATTATCATTTATCGGAGCAAAACATTCCGCAGTGGCTTTTCCTGCTGCGCCTGACGTGAACACACCGGGAGTCTGCATATCGATAATTATCCTATCATCCGGATCTGCAGGAGGCGTCAGCTTTCCGCCGATAGTGATTTTCTGTCCGTCTGCAAGATAAATGCTTCTTGTGTTAAAACGATTTTTTATTATGGCGTTTCCGTTAAGCTGCAAAGTTCCTGAGCTGAATTTGATAGCTTGATCGTTTCCGACGGTAATGGTGCTGCCTTCATTGACAATGACCGTACCGCCGTTGATATCTATACCGATCTTCTGAGGATCGGCGGGAAGTACAACCGCATCGCCGCCGAATTCCACTGTACCGCCTTCATTTACGATCATCGAGGTCTCTCCGGTACTGGCAGCGCCTATTGTACCGCCTGTCATTTTCAGATAACCGCCTTTTTCTACGACTGCGCTGTGTATGTGGCCGCAAACAGTTCCGCCCTCCATATACACTTTGCCTGTACCGGTAACATAAATTACCGTTGTACGGTTGTCATCTAATTTTCCGCCTCTGATATATACTTCACCGCCATATACACCGAGCGCACCGGCTGAACCTGAAGCATCAAAGGTATTTTCAACTATTACATCATCGTTGATCGTCGCAACGCCGCTGAAATTCATTATACACTTTTTATCTTCATTAGTAGTCAGCAAAGATGTTATCGTTTCATTACCATATAAGTTAAGAGTGCCGTTATTTGTTATGCAAATTATATTGCCGCCGTCAATGGAGCCGTTTTTTTCGTCATAGATATTCAATTCGGCTTTTTCCGAAACATTTATAAGAGCGTTGCCTTCAAGATCGCCGCTGATCGTATTCCCGTACAGGCAAAGATCGACCTTAACGCCTTCGGGAACGTTCCATGTTCCGGAAAGTTTCACATCGTCCGCAAGATAATAATATCCTGATCTTGCAGGCAGTCTGTCGGTCTTATCCCAAGGAAGGAAAGCTACTTTTGTACCGCCGATTTCATGATAATGCGGTTTAACGAATTCAATTTCGCCGTCTTCTGTTGCGGCAATTTCGTAACCGTTTTCCCGCAATTTTTCAGATAAAGTGAAATTCTCCGCAGTGGCTCTGCCCGATGCGCCGGAGGTAAATACATAAAATCCTTCCGTGCCGCCGGGCGTATTTATCATATCAATGGTGTATTCTCCGTCCAACTTGTCTGTGATCTTGATGACCAAGGGATCATACAGAGAAATATTCCCGTTTATAACAGGAGCGCCTTCCATGGACAGGTCACCGTATACTTCCAAGCCGTTGATCGTTCCGCCTGTTATCCGTGTATCGCTGCGTTTATCGCCGTCGCTGTAACAATATATGCCGGCAATACCGCCTGTTAATGTACCGCCTGATATAGCAGAAAAGCCGGTCTCACTGGGTGTATTTGCTGCTGCAAAATTATTGCCCGTAATATTTCCGCCGTAAATATTCAGTATGCCGCTTCCGTTATAGATAGCTGTACCCTGAGAAAAAATTCTTTTGCCGCCGGTGGTTTCTCCTGTGTTTTCAATATTTCCGCCGTAAATATTTACTGTCGGGGAACCGGCGTTCATGAATATCGTACCCCATTCAGCATTTGAAGTGACAGTTCCGGCGGCCTCCTGACATTCATAGATGTTAAGAATGACAGGATCGCTTATGTGGATCTGATTATTTCCGCATTTCACATTTTTACCATTCAGGCAAAGGTCGATCTTACCTTTTGGGGACCAGTTGCTGCTAAGAGTAACGTTATCCGTCAGATACCAGAAGCCTTCTTTGTCGGGAAGTTTTGTCTTATCCGTCCAAGGCATGAAAACTATGTCCCCATGCTTATGCTGTGCAAATTCAAGATTACCGTCTGCGTTTACGGTCACTGAGTAACCATCGTTTTTAAGACTTTCGGATGGCTCAAATTTATCGGCATATTCTGCCGCATTTGCGCCTTTTGCAAATACGCCGGGGGTACTCATATCAATAATATACGGGTCTGTGTTTGTAAGTTCGCCGTCAATATCAATTTGAGAAGAGTAAAAGTAAAATGTAATACTTGCTTTTGTTCCGGATATTTCCGGATTGCCGGAAAGTTTGAATGATCGGCCACGGAAAAATATTCCGGAGCTGTTCTTTGCTGTTGATACGATACGCGCATCATTTCTTATTT
>CANRJZ010000144.1 GCA_947631055.1 uncultured Clostridia bacterium
GATAACATTTTTCATTATCTGTCCTTTGACGCCAACGGGATAAAACTTTCTTGAACTGCTGTTTTCCGCAAGAGAAACATCATCGGCGGACATAGCGATCTTTGCGCCGAGAAGTTTTGCAAAATATCCTGCATTTCCGATATGGTCAACGTGACCGTGTGTGAGTACGATGAGCCTTACATTGTAATTGTGGAGCCATACTTCTATTTCTTCGCGGTAATCAGGCACTGCGGTATCAATAAGTATATCTCCGCTTTCTCCCCTGATAACATAGCAATTGAAATTTCCGCAGGATATCATATTTACGCCGTCAAGATCCATTTGTATCCTCCCTTTCGCCGTATGATCCATCACCTAAATTTACATTATACCATATAATATCAAATAATTCAACTATTCTTTTATTATTATTTTCTGTTAAATAAAGATAACCGAACAGCGTTTCCAAAGCCGTTGCCCGCCTGTATTCTATCGGATTGGAACTTTTGGGAACGGTATTTCCGGTGGCGTTCCGTCCCCTTTTTAAGATTTCCGTTTCCTCTTCGGAAAGTATGGGAAGGATAACGTCCACGGCTTTTGACTGATATGCCGCACGTACTTTTTCCACAGCCGCAGCATGAAGTTTCTTCACCGGCATATTTGCAGTCAGTACAAGCCTTTCACGTACTAACTGTTCATATACTGCGTCTCCAAGGAATGCCAGCGTCAAAGGGCTGTATTGATTTACATCATGCTTTTCTATTGCAGTTCACCTCTCCGTCTCGTCCTGTGCCGTTCTTGCGCCGTCATGGTCTTTCATAAAGAACAGCAGGTCTATCAATGCTTCGTGATAGGGTATGAAAATTTTCTCTTCTATCATTTTCTTTATTTCGGAAATATCCGCCCATTTTACCTGTGCGACTTCTTCTGCCTGAAGGGTCAGAGAAGTCTCGTCCACATTCTTGTTTACAATATAGATATCGTCAAAAATGCCTTTTGTCTGTATGGTAAGAACTCTACGCAGTTCATCGGGAGAAAGCCTTATGCCCAATTCTTCGCCCGTTTCCCTTATAGCCGCTGAAAGGCTCGTATCACCTGCAACGGACGATCCGCCTACGCTCAGATCCCACATACCGCTCCAGCTGTGCTTGAAGGGCTGTCTTTGCTGTATGAGCATTTTCCCGTCGGAATTGAATATACATATGTGTACTACCATGCGGTAACAGCCTTCCGGAACAGGTTTGCCCCGTTCCATGGTTCTTCCCGTAAGGTTGCGTTCACGGTCGTAAACGTCAAAAAGTTCCATAAATATCCTCCGTCATCAGAATACAAAATCAAACTCAAATCCGAAAATATTTACCGTATCGCCTTCGTCAATGCCCATTTGCTCCAGTTTATCTATTATGCCGCTCGTGCGAAGGACTCTCTGGAAATACTGCAAAGAAGCATAATCGTCCATATCAACGGTACGCATGATATTTTCCAGCCAATCGGCTTCAACATAGAAAACTCCGTCATCTCCGCGCGTGATCTCAAATCTTTTACCGATGCCGGCACGTTCGTCAAGGACTTTTTGCGGAAGCGCTTCTGCCTCATACTCCTTTATCGGGGGAAGCTTGTCCAGCGCGGCAGCGATCGCGTTCACAAGTTCTTTCGTTCCTGCCGTAGTAGCCGCTGATATCTCGTAGAACGGCAGACCGAGACTTTTTATATAATTTCCGAATTGGTCAATGCTTTCCCTTGAAGCGGAATCGCACTTATTTGCCGCAACTATCTGCGGGACTTGTGAAAGTTCCTTGCTGAAATTTTCCAGTTCGCGGTTTATTATCATAAGATCCGATATAGGGTCTCTGCCTTCCATTCCGGAAACATCCACAATATGAACGATAAGGCGGCATCTTTCAACATGGCGCAGGAATTCGTGTCCCAGACCGACGCCGTCGCTTGCGCCTTCTATAAGTCCGGGTATATCCGCCATAACAAAGGATCTTCCGTCATCGAGCTTTACAACTCCAAGCACAGGCGTAAGCGTTGTGAAATGATAATTTGCTATCTTGGGCTTTGCCGCAGAAACAACGGATATCAGCGTGGATTTTCCCACATTCGGAAAGCCTACCAGACCAACGTCCGCCAGCAGTTTAAGTTCAAGAGAAACTTCATATTCTTCGCCAAGAAATCCCGGCTTTGAAAATTTTGGTATCTGGCGTGTAGGCGTGGCAAATCTTGCGTTTCCCTTGCCGCCTTTGCCGCCTTTTGCAAGTATCTTCGGTTCGTCCGAGGACATATCCGCCATTATCCTGCCCGTTTCGGCGTCGCGTATAAGCGTTCCCCTCGGAACTTTTATAATAAGATCCGGAGCGTTTTTTCCGGTACGGTTGCCGGAAGCGCCGTTATCTCCTCTTTCGGCAATATACTTGCGTTTATAGCGGAAATCTTCCAGAGTGGAAAAGTTATCGTCCACGACGAAAACGATATCTCCGCCTTTTCCCCCGTCGCCGCCGTCGGGACCGCCGGCTGCAACATATTTTTCGCGGTGGAACGAAACGGCTCCGTCGCCGCCGTCTCCCGCTTTTATTCTTATCTTCGCCTTATCAACAAACATTAACAGACCTCTTTCCATAGGGAATGATCCATATTCGGACATAATTTTCAAAACGCCCTACAAACCCATAATATTATACCACAAAAAAATCGAAACTGCAATACAAATATGGCAATTTATATAAAATTTCCCGAAAAAATTTGTATATTGCTCAGAATTCATCTTCATTTACTATGTAATATCTGCATGAACATTCCATAAGCCGTCTGAAAACTTCCACGGTATCTTTTTTTGCGCCCATATCATAAAAAATAATCACCGTTTCGGGGTATTGTTCCGCTGCTTTGTAAACGTACTGCCTTACGATAAATTCTATATCGGAAGTATTTTCCTGCACCGGAAGTATAAAATATATCCTCGGCATCGATCCGGAAATATCCGACGATCTTACCGCATATATCCCGTTTATGACAAGTATTGCCGCGCAGCTCACAAAAACGGCTATCATATTGATCTCCTGCATAAAAAACGCCCCTTTCACTACATTTTATGAAAAGAGCGGATATTTGTTAATAATTACCTGTCACTGTCTTCAATAATATGAATTACGTCTTTGCGGCAGGTTATTTCGTCAATGATATCTTTTATAAATGACGGTTTGATATTATTTTCTGCAATGCAGCCAAGGGTGAGCCATACTAATTTTTCTCCTTCGTCATTTATAGTTTTGCATTTTGGAATGTCTTTCCCGTCGGCAGTCATAAGGTAGTAAAATTCAAGAGTATGACAGTCAAGTCCGTCAATATTGCCGCCTTTGCCTTTAAAGAAATTTTCGCATATTACAGCAAGCCTATCCGCTTTTGCGTTTATACCCGTTTCCTCGGAGAATTCCCTTTCGGCGGCTTCTTCTGATGATTCGCCTATATGGACTCCGCCGCCTATAACGTAATAATAATCCCCCACAGAACTCCTGACAAACAATATTTTATCACCGTTTATAAGTGATCCTCCTGCGCGGTATCGGAATTTCCTACCGTCCGTTTTCAGGTCAATATCGGTCATTCAGACTCTCTCCTTCCGTTTATCAGAAAATTGACAGAAAAATGAAAACGCTCCCTTTCGGAAGCGCTTTCCGTAATTATCGGCTCATCAGCCGTTTTTCTTTGCTTCGATATCGGCGAGAGCGTCCTTGCGGGAAAGATTTATTCTTCCCTGACTGTCTATTTCCATTACCTTTACGACTATTTCGTCACCGATGGAAACGACGTCCTCTACCTTTTCAACTCTCTGTTTATCGAGCTTGGAAATGTGTACCAGTCCGTCCTTGCCCGGAGCGATCTCAACGAACGCGCCGAAATTCATTATGCGGACAACTTTTCCTTTGTAAATCGCTCCGATCTCAGGATCGTTTGCGATAGTTTCAACTATCTGGAGAGCCTTCTTTGCGTTATCCATATCAATTCCGGAAATAAATACGTTTCCGTCATCGTTGATGTCGATCTTGACGTTGCAGTCAGCGGAGATCTTCTGGATAACTTTACCGCCCTGACCGATAACTTCCCTGATCTTGTCAACGGGAACTTTTGTCTGGAGCATTTTCGGAGCATACTTTCCTACTTCCGGTCTCGGAGCGGGGATCGCCTTGAGTATGATCTCGTCAAGGATATAATCCCTTGCCTTGTGGGTCTTTGCAAAAGCTTCCTTGATAATTTCCGGAGTAAGACCGTCAACTTTTATATCCACCTGAATAGCGGTGATACCCTTGTGCGTTCCGCCGACTTTGAAGTCCATATCTCCGAAGAAATCTTCAAGTCCCTGTATATCTACCATTGTCATAAAGCTGCCGTCGTCTCTTGTGATAAGACCGCAGGAAATTCCCGCAACGGGAGCTTTGATCGGCACGCCTGCG
>CANRJZ010000145.1 GCA_947631055.1 uncultured Clostridia bacterium
TTGGACAGTCCTCCTAAAACAAATTTGTATGACTTTTATTATAGTACATACGTTAATTACATTTTATCACAAACAAATCAAGTTGTAAAGTATTTTTTGGGTAAAAAATATGCAGTTTGTATTAAAAAACCCGCGGAATGCCGTTCTTCTGAACGGAAACGGATATTGACGCCTTACAGTCTGAGTCCTGACGCAAATAAAAAACTCCCTGCCGTATCCGACAGGGAGTTTCACGTCTGGGATCATTATCAGTTGTTTATGAGCTTGTCTTCGTCGCTCCAGCTGTAAAGCTTTCTTACCTCTGCGCCGACGATCTCGGAAGGATGCTCCGCAGCAAGTTTTCTCATAGCCTTGAAATGTACCTGAGAGCCTGCGTCGGACATATCAAGCAGGAATTCTTTTGCAAAAGAACCGTCCTGAATATTCTTCAGCACCTGCTTCATAGCCTTCTTGGTGTCCTCTGTGATGATCTTAGGACCTGTTACATAATCGCCGTATTCGGCGGTGTTGGAGATCGAATATCTCATTCCTGCAAAACCGGACTGATAGATAAGGTCAACTATGAGTTTCATCTCGTGGATACACTCAAAGTATGCGTTTCTGGGATCATAGCCGGCTTCGCAGAGAGTTTCAAATCCTGCCTGCATAAGAGCGCATACGCCGCCGCAGAGAACTGCCTGTTCGCCGAACAGGTCGGTCTCCGTCTCGGTGCGGAATGTTGTTTCAAGAACGCCTGCTCTTGCGCCGCCGATACCAAGAGCGTAAGCAAGTCCGATATCCGTAGCGTCGCCGGTAGCGTCCTGCTCAACGGCGATAAGACAAGGAACGCCCTTGCCTGCCTGATATTCGCTTCTTACAGTGTGACCGGGGCCCTTAGGAGCGATCATGATAACATTGACATTCTTCGGAGGAACTATGCAGCCGAAGTGGATATTGAATCCGTGAGCAAAAGCCAGAGTCTTGCCTTCGGTAAGGTACGGAGCGATATCCTCTTTATACATCTTTGCCTGCTTCTCATCCGGTATAAGGATCATAATAACGTCAGCAGCTTTTGCAGCCTCGGAAACGGAAAGAACTTTCAGTCCCTGAGATTCAGCCTTTGCCTTGCTTTTTGAGCCTTCGTAAAGACCTACTACAACATTTACGCCGCTGTCTTTAAGGTTAAGGGCATGAGCATGACCCTGAGAACCGTAACCGATTATAGCAACGGTCTTGCCGTCCAGTCTGCCAAGGTCGCAGTCCTGCTGATAATAAATTTTGTTTGCCATTTTAAACAACCTCCGTTTATAAAAATTGTAATTATGGATTTATGAAAACGGATATATCCGTTTATTGCTTGAAGAAAATCATTTGCGTATGGTCTCCGCGCCTTTCTGTATGGCTATAACGCCTGTGCGGACTATTTCCTTTATCCCGTAAGGACGTATCAATTCCTCAAAACGGGAAAGATGCATAGTAGTATCGGAAATTTCGATCGTCATCGTTGTCTGCGAAATATCTATTATTTTTGCGCCCATTATCTCACAGATCGTAAGGATCTCGTTCCTCTGTTTAGGCTGTGCGTTTATCTTGATGAGCTGCAATTCCCTGGAAAGCAGTTCTTCGGGCGAAAGAGCCTTGACTTTTATTGTATCTATGAGCTTATTGAGCTGTTTTTCAAGCTGTTCAACGGTATGTTCGTCACCGTCGGCAACTATGGTCACGCGCGAGATCTCCGGATCGTCCGTCTCGCCGACGGCAAGACTGTCGATATTAAATCCGCGGCGCGAAAAAAGTCCGGATATCCTTGAAAGAACGCCCGCATGGTTCTCCACAAGAATAGAAATCGTATGCTTCATTTTTTCATCTCCCTAACATTTTCCACTATTAAGTTTACCACTATACGAGGTATGAGTAAAATACATAATTTTTATGATTATCATATCCGCAGGTTATATTACAGCGTAGTTTCATTTCTCCACACATTACATTCCAGCAGGTATGCTTCCTTGGAATTGCAGAGATGCATGATGGCCTCTTCCGCTTCAGACATTGTGGAAACGCGCTCCGCACTTATGCCGTATGATCTTGCAAGCATTACAAAATCAGGATTTCCGTCGGCAATATGGACCGCCGTCTGATTATCATTGTAAGCATTTGTCTGAAGTTCGCGGACCATTCCCAGCCGGTTGTTCCGCATAATTATTATTTTTACCGGAATTTTTTCCTGAACTATAGTTGCCAGCTCCATCATTTCCATCTGGAACGAACCGTCGCCGCATATTGCCACTACTTCCGAATCGGGAGACGCCAGCTTTGCGCCTATTGCCGCCGGAACGGAATATCCCATAGTTCCCATACCGCCGCTGGTAAGGAACCGTCCTCCTTTGAAACGGAAGTTATTGCACGTCCATATCTGATTCTGACCGACGTCCGCCGAACATATGGTATTTTCGGGAAGCTTTGCGGAAAGCTTGCGTATGAACATTTTCGGATTGACATATCCTTCCGTTTCGTCCTCAACGGGGACATTATTCTTTATTTCCGCAAGTTCAGCAAGCCATTCTTTATGTGCCGAAGGCTTTATCCCTTCGGTAAGCTCATTGAGGATATATCCGCAGTCCCCGACCAGCGGGATATTTACCGGTATATTTTTTCCTATTTCGGCAGGATCTACATCAATATGGATTATTTTCGTGGTTTTCGCAAGGAATGCCGGCGAACGGACTGCCCTGTCGCCTACTCTTGCGCCTATCAGTATCATAGTATCGCATTTTGAAACGGCTTCATTTGCCGTTTTAACGCCATGCATACCTAACATTCCCATACAAAGCGGGTGTTCCGAAGGGAATATCCCCAATCCCATCATAGTGGAAACGACGGGTATATTTGCCTTTTCCGCAAAAGCTACGAGTTCTTTTTCCGCCTTTGCGGCAATTACTCCGCCTCCTGCGCATATAAGCGGACGTTCGGACTCGTTAAGAGCATCGCAGACTTTTTTTATCTGCAAGCCGTTGCCTTTAAGGGTAGGCTTGTATGTCCGCAGCTCTACCGTTTCCGGATAATCAAATTCTATCATAGTCTGCTGCACGTCAAAAGGAACATCTATAAGCACCGGACCGTTTCTTCCCGAACCGGCAATATAAAAAGCTTCTTTGAATATACGCGGAAGATCGGCAGCATTCTTTATCAGATAACTGTATTTTACAAACGGCTCAGCCGTTCCGGTGGTATCCACTTCCTGAAAGACATCGCAGCCTATCTGATCCGTTGAGACCTGACCGGTTATGCAGACCAGCGGTATGCTGTCCGCGTATGCCGTAGCTATGGCCGTCATAAGGTTCATAGCGCCTGGTCCGGAGGTAGCTATACAAACGGCAGGTCTGCCTGTTATACGGGCATATCCGCTGGCGGCATGACCTGCATTATCCTCTCTGCGGACAAGGATATGCCTTATATCTGAGTGCGTAAGAGCATCATAAAAAGGGCATATGGCAGCTCCGGGATAACCAAAGACGACCTTTATTCCCTCATTTTCCAGACATTTTACCATTGCTTCGGCAGCTTTGATCATTCCGATCACTCCCATCATCTGAATTTGATGCAATTCGTGGTATTCTTTAATGATACAACTTTTCATCAATAAAGTCAATGGTTTTAATAATAATAATTTATGCTATTTAATTAACGCGGAAAAAATTTTTGATATTGCTTGACAACACCGTTAAAATGATGTATAATAGCTTATGTCAGTCGGCGGGTGTGGCGGAATTGGCAGACGCGCCAGACTTAGGATCTGGTGTCCACGACGTGCAGGTTCAAGTCCTGTCACCCGCACCATATCCGATCATAAACGGGGCATTAGCGCAGTTGGGAGCGCACCACACTGGCAGTGTGGGGGTCAGGGGTTCAAGTCCCCTATGCTCCACCAAAGCTTTGTTCCTGCAAATCCTTTTGTAGATCGGATTTGCGGGAATTTATTTTTTGGATTTTTACGAGTTTTTAGTGATTTGTCCTTTGTTTGTCCTTTATTGTAAGTTGTTGTCCTTTGTGGTATCTTGGCTTTTCTTTGAGGAAAAGTCAAGGACTGACGCTATTGCATCTCCTGCCCTTGCTTGCGCTTGTTGGAAAGCGTGACAATAAATGGAAGTTGTCGTACTTATCACCGAATGTCCCAATGCACTTGAAACTGTCGCCGCGTCTACTCCCTCGTTGATCAGGGCGCTTGCGTAGAAGTGACGTAGGGAGTGCAAATCACAAAATCTGATATTATTTCTTTTGCAAAACCGCCTGAACCA
>CANRJZ010000146.1 GCA_947631055.1 uncultured Clostridia bacterium
CGTTTACGGCATATCAGCCCTGCTGTACCGCATACTTACGGGAATAGTTCCTCTTGATGCGCTGAGCAGGATATCAAATGACGATCTTGCCGCTCCGGCGGAAATAAATCCCAACATACCGAGAAATGTTTCAAAAGTCATAATGAACGGCCTTTGCCTGAACGGAGAACTCCGTATACAGACAATAACCGAACTGGTAACACAGCTTTTCGAGCAGCCTGAATACGGCTCCACGAGGCTGTCGTCCTCCAGCACCCAGACTATAACCATACCAAGGCAGCACAGCGGCAGCAAAAAGAAAACTGCCCCTCCCAGCAGACATGGCCTGTTCATAATGATAATCGCTGTAATACTCTGCATAGGAATGTTTTTCCTTGTAATGGTACTGATACTTTCGCTGGACGATACGAGCGGCGGTTACATCACCGCAGGAACGGGTATATCCGTCATTTCGGGAACAAGTACGGGCGAGGATACTTCGCCGGAAGAAATGACCACCGCGACGGTATCTTCTGTCAGCGAACCGCCTCTGATAATGACTACGCTGCCTCCTCAGCAGAATAATATGGTCTATGTTATGAATGACCTTAAAGGAAAAGTCTACGACATAATCAGCAAATCCGACAATTACAGCAATCTTGTTTTTACACCGGAATATGAGTATAATGACGAGTATCCTAAGGGTCAGATCTTTGAACAGTCAATACCTGCCAACGACACCTATGAGGACGGCGCTGCAATTACCGTAAAAGTAAGTCTCGGACCTAAGTTCATCGAGATACCGGATTATATCGCGCTTACCAAAAAGGATTATTTTGCCAAGCTTGACAGCCTCGGAATAAAGTACGAGGAACAGGAACAGCTTACTGAAGAAGTGCTTGAAGGATATGTTTACGGCACGAGCAAGGAAGCGGGCGAAAAGATAGACGTTGAAGCAGGCGAGACGCTTATAGTCTATGTGGCTAAAAATCCTCCGAGGTCTGAAACGCCTTCTGAAACAGAGCCGGAGGATACGCAGGATCCTTTTGAAACGCCCTATGTTACCGAAGAGCCGGATATAATCATAACTATCTTTGATTGATCGGATATTGTCCTGACATTTATTGTTTGCGTCAGTGCGCTTATTATCCTTTTGCGGAACGGCACGGGCATATCGTTTCCAAACCGTGCCGGCAGATCCGGATCAACGGACTTATACAATAAAATAAAGCCGCCGGTTAAGCCGGCGGCTTTTATATTCATTATCATTCCGATTCTTCAAAGGATATCCATTCATATTCTGCCGTCAAAGGGAGCGCGCTGTCGTCAAAGGCGTTGAGCCAACTGTCTACGCCGGTGCCGCACCAGGCATTCATCATTATTTTTCCCGGTGTGGACGGGATATTTTCCGTTGCCGTATATGCCTCGTTGCCGTCAACGTACCATACGATCTTGTCAGGATACCATTCAAAGGCGTATGTGTGAAAATCCTCCGAAGCGTCAAATCCCAGATCGTAAAGATACTCATGATCTCCCTTTCCGTCGGTGAAGTAGTTGAACTGCACCTTGGTGGTATCCTTGCCGAGGATCTCAACGTCTATTTCGTCCCAAGGATTATTATCAGAAGGTCCGGTATAGGTGAAGAAAGAGGAAACAACGCCGTCGTTGCTTATCGCTTTCATTGATACTTCGTAACGTCCGTAACCGTAAAAATTCTTTGAACGGAACTCTCCGCCCGTATAGGGGATATCGCCGCCTTCCGGATCATTATCGATAATAAGCTGCATTTTACCGTTATTGAACGTACAGTTTGCAGCTCTCCAATCAACATTGAACATACTTCCGTTAGTCCAGCCGTCGGAAGCCTCAAACCATTCGGGACAGCCGCCGCTCAGGTCCGCTCTGAAGCTGCCCTCTCCGTTCTCTGCCGTTCCGGCGCCGCCCTGACAGGAACAGAATACGATGACGCATGAAAGCGCGGCGGCAGATGCTTTCAATAATTTATTGATATTCATATCAATTACCTCCGTTATGATTTATGGTAAAATTATAACATATCTGCGTCCGGAACAAATATAATTTTTTTGACTTAAATATTATTTTTTTGCCGTTTTTGCGGACTCGCGCGGTTCGCCCCAGTTGGAACGATAATATTTTTTCCTGAATTCGTTGGGAGTCATACCCGTATATTTTTTGAACGTGCTTATAAAATGGCTGTGCGTGGTGAATGCAAGATAATTGCCTATGTCAAGCGCGGAATAATCGGAATATTTCAGCATATTCTGAGCCGTTTCAACGCGCTTTACGGCAATATATGTGCTGATAGTAACGCCGACTTCCTTGTGAAAGATCCTTGAAAGATATGCCGTGCTCAGATTTACGGTTTCCGCTATGTCTTCGGCGGAAATTTTTGAGTGAAGGTTGTCGTAAATATAATCCATTGTCATTATCACCGGCTTGGAATATATATTGCTGCGTGATATTTTTTTCATCTGAGAGGTAAAATCAAGGACGGTCTCATTGTGCAGCTTGTGTATTTCCTCGGCGGAACTGCATTTATCGGCTTTGAGTATATAGAGATCGCTCAGGGTATAAGCGGTCTCCATTTCCATTCCGCCCTCAACGCAAAATCTTGTCAGCATCGCGACCGTGACTACAAAATGGTATTTGAGATTTCTGAGCGGGTCTTCGGAAAGCTTTCCTGAACCGCTTCCGCCGAGAGGCGTCATAAGTTTTTTTACGCTTTCTATATCTCCCGCCTTTACGCAGTCGTAAAATTCAAATTCCTGCTCAAAGGGAGAATGTTTGAAAGAGTATTCTCTGTTCATAAAAGCTCTGTATGTAAGAGCTTTGCCGGATTCAGCCATAAATATCATCCTTTTTCAAAAGCGGAGGGAATGATCTTGGTTTTGCGTTCAGTCATCGAACATTGGCGTGGAAAGATACCTTTCGCCGGTATCGGGGAAAAGCGCAACTATGGTCTTTCCCTTATTTTCGGGACGTTTTGCCAGTTCCAGCGCCGCCCAGAGCGCCGCTCCGGAGGATATGCCGACAAGTATGCCTTCGCTCCTTGCGATCCTTTTGCCTGTTTTAAGGGCATTTTCGTCAGCGACCGGTATTATTTCGTCATAGATACCGGTATCAAGGGTCTCCGGAACAAATCCGGCGCCTATGCCCTGTATTTTGTGGGGCCCTGCTTTTCCTGCCGAAAGGACAGGAGAACTTTCCGGCTCAACGGCAACTATCCTGATATTCGGATCTTTTGATCTCAGATATCTGCCTGCACCGCTTATCGTTCCGCCCGTGCCTACGCCGGAAACGAAAATATCTATTTTGCCGTCGGTATCGTTCCATATTTCGGCGCCTGTGGTCTTTTCGTGGACGGCAGGATTTGCAGGATTGGTGAACTGAGACGGTATAAAGCTGTTCGGTATCTCAGCGGCAAGTTCTTCCGCCTTTTCTATAGCTCCGCTCATGCCTTTTGAACCGTCCGTCAGGACAAGTTCTGTACCGTAGGCTTTCATAAGCGCACGACGTTCAGCGCTCATGGTTTCTGGCATAGCTATGATAAGGCGGTATCCTCTTGCGGCGGCAACGGCGGCAAGGCCTATGCCCGTGTTCCCGCTCGTAGGCTCTATTATGACGCTGTCAGGATGAAGGATACCTTTCTTTTCGGCGTCGTCTATCATAGCGGCAGCGACCCTGTCCTTGACGCTTCCGGCGGGATTGAAATATTCCAGTTTTGCTAAAAGGGAAGCCTCCAGTTTTTCCTCTTTTTCAATATTGGCAAGTTCCATGAGCGGGGTGTTGCCTATAAGCTCGGTAATGTTCCTGTAAATTTTCATATAAAACGCTCCTTTAAGTATAATTGTTTACATATCGGTATTGTAGGCATTATAGCACATTTGACTGAAAATGTCAATAAGCAGTCGTTTTATTATTTATTTCACATAATTTAAAGTTTATGTACCGCATAAAATTGTGCAATTTCACGATATTACCCAATTCGCAAAAAAAACTATTGACTTTTGTCCCGTTATGGTGTAATATAATTAAGTCGGTGATAATTGCCGTAAAAAAGCATTTATACCATATTCGGGAGCTTAGCTCAGCTGGGAGAGCATCTGCCTTACAAGCAGAGGGTCATAGGTTCGAGCCCTATAGTTCCCACCAAAAAGGACTTATACAAGTCCTTTTTTATACGGCCTGGTAGTTCAGCTGGTTAGAACGCCGCCCTGTCACGGCGGAGGTCGTGGGTTCGAGTCCCATCCAGGTCGCCA
>CANRJZ010000147.1 GCA_947631055.1 uncultured Clostridia bacterium
CCTCGATCGTGGGGCTTCTCGGTTGCCCCCTTCCCTTTTTGGTTTGTCCCCTCGTTCGCCGAATAACAAAGGGTTTTGAACCATTAAAAAGTAAAAAAGTTTTGTACGTTGTCAAACAGCTCACTGGGCTGTTTGACAAGGTTTAGATGACAATAATCGTTAGTTTGAGGGGGCGCCCTCTATCGCCAGGGCAGCCCCCTCTTGAAGCCGCTGAAGCGGCTTCAATTCACCCTTTGCGGAGCTCTTGAAAAGGGGGAGTTTCGCCGTCTGCGGACGGCGACAAGGGGCGCTGCCCCTTGACCCTGCGAGCTGGGCTCAGCTCGACCAGCTATTGTTGATAATATTTAGCGTGATAAATTATAATTTACCATACTATAATAAAATGGTTCGGGAACAAAAAATAACCAACTCTATCTTATAAGAGAATATATGCGTGCAGGCTCAGCCTGCAAATTATAACTTGTTCCCACAGGGATCGTCCTATAGGAACAAGTTCCGAAAACCGTGACGTTTTATCCGAACGCTGCGGTTTTTTGTTTTATGACACGGGATAACAGCCTATATAAATGCCGTCGTCCGCAAACGTATCCTGTTCATCGCGGTCAAACTGATATTTGTACTCGTCCGGTATCGGATCATTTGACCAGAGAACGTAATTTACCGAATATGTATCGGGATCACATTCTCCGTAAACATATCCGTGAAACTCATCTCCCAGATAATCGCTGAGATCGTATTTCTCACCGCCTATGGAAACATCCGCGCCGTTTCCCTCAATAACGCTGCCCTTTACCGTTTCGTCGTCTATTGCCATTTCGGTAAGCTGTACGGCTATAGCCGTATACATCGTTTTGGCATTTGCGTTTGCGGACGAGATCTTTGATTTTCTGACGTAATTCGTCATACTTTCGCCAAGAACGCTGCCATCGGCAAATTCGTCCAGAACAGCCATAAAGTCATTTTCAATATTTTCGCCAAGTGCGTCAAGTTCTTCCTCGGTCAGGTCAAGGAACTCCTTTTCCGCGTCAAGAGCAAGTATCTCTCCGCCTTTCTTGACGGTAATAACGACTTTCGGCAGATAGGAAACTTCCGTTGAACCTTTTACGAGCGATACCCTGTCTACAGTCATCTTAAATTCTTTGGAGTCTGAGGATATAGTACCTTCCGCTTTTGCGGTCATCTCAGCTTCGGGGATATCGGCGGTAAGCGTGTAATTTTCGCCGTTCTTTGTGCAGTTTATCTTTGCAAGTTCGGTAGTCTCGCCGTCCTTATCCATTTTTATCGTCATATCGGAGGAATTTTCTCCGTTCGTGATGTCCGCGTCTATCCTGATATTGCTGTCATATTCATCATCGGAATAATCTGTATTTACTTCACAATAAATATTGCTGCTTGCGGAATTTTCCGGATCGGCTCCGAGAACTGCGCCTAATTTTATAACAATGTTCATATAATCGTCAGCAATATTTGCGGAGATGTCGAACTGCATAAGGGTGTTGGTCTTGCTGTTGACCTTATAAATAGCGTTTATTCCGTAATCGCTGTAATCATCAAGTCGTTCGGTAAATTCTTCCTTGTAATCGTCTATGGAATAATCATCGCCGTACCAATATTTACTGTTTTCGATCGCCTCGTCAAACTCACCGTTTGCAGCGGCAGCGTCAAATATCTGCAAAGCAACGGAACGTATATCTTCCTTGGGAATATTGTATGTAATGATATTTGCGGTCACCGTCTCGCCGGCAACGGCGGTCTCGGTCTTTTCCTCAATAACGGGAGGGTGGCTGTCAATGTAAGAAGTTATAATATCCTGATAAACGGCATTTTTGCCTCCGGCGGCTTCACCCTTTACGGCTGCGTCAAATTCGCCGAGATATTCAACGATCTTGTTAAATTCTTCCTGTGAAAGCGCATAGGAAGAACCGCTTTCCGGAGCAAATATGGAATTTCCTATCTTTTCGGAAACGGTATCAAGGTCAATGCTGTAGATGTGCGTTCCGGAATTGCCTATAGTTCCGAACTTAGCGGTGTCATTATCCGCATAAACATAAGCCTGCGCGGAAGTTCCTTTCGAGCCTGTGAGGGTGTACATCTGGGAAGTCATTCCGTCTTTTTCGTTGGAGTAGCCTTCGCTTTTGAATTTTATTCCTTCAGCTTCAAATTCCACGGTAAAAGAACCGTTTTTTGCAGCTTCTTCAAAAACGTCATAGACTCCGGTGCCGCCGTCCATAATTGCTGTATAGGCATTTTCCGACGCTATGGAAAGGTATTTCTGCGGTTCTTCATTCATCATTTTGCTGTAATTTGTGCAGCCTGTCAGCGAGAATGATCCGACTGCGGCACAAAGGATTAAGCCGAAAATTTTTTTATTTTTTTTCACTGGTAATACTCCTTTTTAAATATAATTTTAATATTATAAAACAATATTTTATAAACGCATTATGTTAAAAGTATAACACGCCGTACAACTTTTGTCAATATGCCAAAAAAATTCACGGCAGCCTTCACGCGGACATACTCAGCAAAAATTTTTTCGGAAGCTTACAGCGCCGCATAAATCCTGTCAAAACAGGAAAAATATATAAAAACAAAAGGAACGGTATTTATGCCTTTGATCGAACTTAAAAATATTTCAAAGATCTATGGGAGCGGCGACGATCTGGTCACGGCGGTGAAAAACATCTCACTGAATGTGGAAAGAGGCGAATTTACGGCAATTTCCGGAACGTCAGGCTCCGGAAAATCAACTCTTATGAATATAATCGGCTGTCTTGATATCCAAACTTCGGGGAAATATTCTCTCTGCGGAAAGGATACAAGCACGCTGTCCGAAAAAGAACTTGCCGAAATAAGAAACAGGGATATAGGTTTCATTTTTCAGAATTTCAATCTTATACCCAGCCTTACCGCTCTTGAAAATGTGGAACTTCCTCTTATATACCGAGGAATTCCTAAAAATATACGCCGCCAGCTTGCCGTTCATGCCCTTGAAAACGTTTCACTCGGCAGCAGGGCAGATCATCTGCCCGCAAAACTTTCCGGAGGTCAGCAGCAGCGCGTTGCAATAGCAAGGGCGATCGCTGCCGCTCCGCCTATGATCCTTGCCGACGAACCTACCGGAAACCTTGACAGGAAGAACGGTTCTGACGTTATGAAGATACTTTACGATCTGAATTCACAAGGCAAGACCGTTATAATGATAACGCACGATGAAAATATCGCCGCTCACGCGTCAAGGACGATACGTATTTCCGACGGGCAGATCGTATCGGACGTAAATAATTATGTGCCATAAAAATTTTGCCTGACCGATAGATATATAAAAGATCCGGAGATCATTTTTACGATCTCCGGATCTTTAAGAACTTGTTTATAAAGAGCAGATCACTTGCAGCAGCATTCGCCGACCGGAACTGTCCAGTTGTGAGTATCTTCTATCTTGCCCCACTGGATACCTGTAAGGGTATCATACAGTTTCTGGGAAATAGGTCCGATCTCACCGTTGTTGATCGTCATTACCAGATCGCCGTATTTGAGTTCGCCTACAGGAGAAATTACAGCGGCAGTACCTGTTCCGAATGCCTCGTCAAACTTACCGTTCTTGTATGCTTCAACGAGTTCGTCAATGGTGATATCTCTTTCCGTTGCCTTGTAGCCCATTGAACGAAGGAGTTCAAGGCATGATTTTCTTGTTATACCGCCGAGTATCGAACCTCTGTCAAGGCTCGGAGTGATAACTTCGCCGTCAACAACAAAGAATACATTCATAGCTCCAACTTCGTCGATATATTTTCTCTTTACGCCGTCAAGCCAGAGGACCTGTGCATAACCCTGCTTTTCAGCTTCTTCCTGAGCTTTGAGCGAAATTGCGTAGTTTGCCGCCGCTTTGGTGAAACCTGTTCCTCCGGTAACGGCTCTTACATATTTTTCTTCAACATAGATCTTTACCGGAGCAAGTCCGTCTGCATAATATGCTCCTACCGGAGACATTATTATTGCAAAAATAAGATGTTTTGCAGGATGTACTCCCAGCATAGGATCAACGGCAAAAATATACGGGCGGATATAAAGTGAAGTTCCGTCGGAATGGGGGACCCAATCCTCATCTACTTTAACAAGGGTCTTTATAGCTTCTATGGCAAAAGCCTCGTCAATGTGCGGTATGCACAGACGGTCGTTTGAAACGTTGAGACGAGCCATATTCTGATCCGGACGGAAAAGCTGGATCTTTCCGCTTG
>CANRJZ010000148.1 GCA_947631055.1 uncultured Clostridia bacterium
TCGCCCGAATACACTCATGCGCCTTTTTCAAAATCGGCTATACGCCTTGCTTCAAGGGAAAAACTTCCGGTTTCGGATATATGCAAATTTTCGTTGGAATCGTCATAGTCCGCCTCCGCAAGGAACGCGCTTTCATAAGGGTTGCCGAATTTCGGCAGCACAGGCATTTGATACAGCGGATCGGCAAGATCCCTTATCGTCACATGAAAGAAATAATTTGCAATAAATTCCGCAACGAGTTTATGTCCTTCCGCATTGGGGTGGGCTTCATCTGCGGAATAATCTTCCCAGGTCATTCTTCCCGCATCGATCTCAGGCTGTATGGCGTCGGGAACGCTTATCATAGGCAATTGATAATATTCTCCCAGTTCGGACATATGGGGCTGGCAGGTGTGTCCTGTTTTCGTAACGGTGAAAAGCAGTATCACCGCAGGTTCGTTGTCCTGTTTAAGTATGGTTCTTATAAGCGATTCATAGGATTCTTTATAGATCTGTTCCATACCGTCATTTACGGCAAATTCCAGAAAAACGATGTCGGGAGAATAGTCAAGAACGTCTTTTTGAACGCGGAGATTTCCCAGAATGGACGGCGTTCCGCTTACTCCTGCGTTGACATATTCAAAATTCCCGCCGTACACTTCCGAAAGCGCGTCAAAGGACAGCTTCGCATAGCAGCTTTCCTTGTCGGGAGCGCCTATTCCCTCGGTAATAGAACCGCCCAGATATGCCACGGTCACTGTCCCGCCGTCTGCGGCTTTTGCTATTTTATTATCAAGACGGTATGTGTTTCCCAAAGAAACAAGGGAACGCTCCACCATATCGCGGTGTATCTGCTCTTCTGGAGAAAGAGATACGGCAGCAGTCGTTTCAGAAGTTTCTGCGGCTGCCGTGCCGGTATCGGAAATATCGGCAGGCGATGGAGCGCCTTTTCCGCAGCCGGAAAATGATAAGCATAAAGCAGCGGAAATAACAGCCGCTGCCGATCTTGCAGAAATTTTCATTGTCAACATTCCTTTCCATCAATATCCTACATCTATTATGTTCATAAAAATGCCGTATCCGGTGACATCTATAAATCCATAGGACGGTTTCATACCGTCTCTCGGAAAAGCGCAGCTTCCCGGATTCATTACGTCTATACCTTCCTCACGGGCAAAATATCTCTCATGGGTATGTCCGAACAGAGCGGCTTCGCAGCCGTTTTGCAGGGCGGCGTAAATAAGGGCGTCCGTGCCGTCCCTGACCTGATATCTATGGCCATGGGCACAGAATATCCTGCGCCCCATAGCCTCCACGATAATAAAATCGGGAAGATCTTTTGAAAAATCACAGTTTCCCCTTACGTTTCTTATATCCAGATCCGGATATTTTATCTTCAGCGCAGACACATCCGCTTCGCCGTCGCCAAGGTGAATGAACATATCCGCTCCTGAATTGGCTTTGATTATCTTTTCAGCCTGATGTACCGAACCATGGGAATCGGACATTACTATTATCCTCACAAAAGTTCCTCCCTTTTCATATATTGATTATATATCCGCCAAGCGGCTGAAAATTTCCGTCTTTGTTCTGTTTACAGATATTATAACATATGCTGTAAAAGAAAGAAAGAACAAATTAAAAACTTTGCGGATAATTTTTTCAACATATTTTGTAAAGGAGACATATACAATGGCAAATCTCAATGTTGATCCCCGTCAGATGGATCAGCTGCTTAAAATAGTCAGCTCCAAGCTGGGGGTATCTCCGGACAGTCTGAAAAACGATCTTGAAAACGGAAAGTTTGATTCTGCGCTGAAAAATATGAAACCTTCGGAAGCGGCTAAATTCAATCAGGTGGTAAAAGATCCAAAGCTTCTGGAAAAATTCATGACCACTCCTCAGGCACAGGCGCTTTACAAAAAGCTTACGGAAGGCAAATGATCTTCTGACCATTCAAAGGACGGACGGTGAGTATTCTGGACGATATTGCCGAAAAGATCGAGTCTCTTCTTTCAGATGAGGAAAGTATGCGGCAGCTTCGGGAACTCGCCGCCATGTTCTCAAGCGGAGAAATACCGGACGGCGGCGAAGATCCGCCGGAACAGCCGGACGGCAGCGGCTCCGGCGGTCCCGCAATTGACCCGATGATGATAATGCAGCTTATGAGCGCCGTTTCAGCAAGCGACAAAAACCTTGATCTTCTTAAAGCTCTGCGGCCTCATCTTTCCGACGAAAGGCAGCAGAAACTTGATAAAGCCGCAAAACTGCTGAAACTTTATAACATATTCATCACGATGCGTGAAAGCGGTATGCTGAACGATCTTGAAAAACTGCTATGATCTTTACATAAGGAAGTGAAGTATTCAGAATGGCTGAAGATAACGGTATCCTGGAAGCCGAAAATCGGGTAAGGGAGATGAACAGAGTGACCCGACAGTATTCCGAACAGGGCAACCGGTTTTTGCAGAATATGAGAGATCCCTCTCAGCAGACGCAGCAGGCGCAGCGGCAGTCCCGTCAGGTAAGATTTGAGCCTGCCGCGCCTTCCTCACAGGAAAAAAGAGGACAAGACAGCGTTCCCCATAACGGACCGCATCAGGCTCATAACGGCGGCACACGTCAGAATGTTCAGGAAAACCGCCGTATGCTGCCGGAAGAAAGATCTGCTCCTTCCGTTCCGAAAAATATGAAAAATAATACCAATAACGGCGGATATAGTATGTTTCCCGATCTTACTGCCGACAGCGAAAGACTTATGCTGCTACTGCTGACGTATCTGCTGATACGTGAAAAAGCCGACGTAAAGCTTCTGATCGCATTGGGATATATTCTGCTGTAAAGGGTGAAAGCTATGAAATTATTTTCTAAAGGATCTGCCGCAAATGACAATTCCGCATTAAAAAAACAGCTGCTGGAGGATATCGAATATGTATCCGCACGGCTTGAAAATATCCGCGAGATCTACGATATGACATCTGAGCCGGAATTGGTCGACGCCCTCATATACGAGGAAATGGCTATGAAGTCACGGTTCGATTATCTGATAAGAATTGCAAAGGAGAACGATATAAAATGCAGGATAGGGATACGGGAATAATTTTCGGATCGCCGCTTCCGGAGATCATATTTTACGGGACAATGGCAATTATTGCCGCTGCCATGCTGATACATTACATACGGTCGGAAAGACCTGTCCGCACGGCGTTATTGGGAATGCTGTCCGGGACGGCAGCGCTTCTTCTTATGCATCATTTCGGCGGGGCGGCGCCGTTCCTTCCCGAAATTCCTCTTAACGGATATACGGCGTATATCGCGCTTACTCTTGGGATACCGGGGGTCGCCGTAATGGCGGTGATCTCGTTTTTACAGTTTTGAGAGTTAAGAGTTGAGAGTTGAGACATCGCAGCAACGCTTATATCCCAACTCTCAGTTTTTTATATAAATTTTTATTCTACACTATTTTATTCCTTGACTTCAAACATAGCGTATGTGCTTACGTGTTCAGCCTGTGGATCGCCTGCTGCAACAGGCGTTCCGTCAAGAGAGAAAACTCCCGCGGACTCTGCATGATTGTTTATCGGTATCCTGTAAAAGCCTTTTATAAGTTTAATATCGTGAAGATATAGGGTAAGTTCTTCGGTATCGCCCTCTTTGCCAAGGGAATGAAGTTCCATTGTAACGGGGATCTCTCCTAGTCCTGCCTCGACCCATTTGCCCTTTTCCCAGCGTTCAAGCTGTGAAAGTGCGCCGAAAGATTCGTGACCGTCAGAAAGCATTGTAAGTTTAACGGTGATATGATCGTCAGCCGTTGTTACAGTTCCGCAGTCGGCTGAAACCGAAAGCTTCTGCTGTCCGGAAAGATATCCTTCATCGTTAAAGATGTAATGTGTATCGCCTGTCTGGATATTGTCTTTCACAAGCCAGCCGTCAAGAACATATCTTTTCTGACCGTTCTTATTTTTCAGCCAGCCGGTGTACGGGGAATTATCCTTGTAGTATCTGTTCATGCCGTCCTCCTTGACCCAGCCGGACTTTGCGTCCTCAGCTCTGAATACTGCGTAATAGGGGTAACTGTTCTGACCCTCGGGACCTGCGTAAAGAGTAAGCCTGTAATAGCCCTCAGAAAGACCGCCGTCAAGCATATCAAATCCAAAGTCAAAGCCAAGCCTTTCGCATTGAGTTAAATAGTATAAATTGTCTGCCATAGGGAATCCGTCCGGAGCGCAGTCCACCCACTTGCCGT
>CANRJZ010000149.1 GCA_947631055.1 uncultured Clostridia bacterium
GGGGAAACCGCCTCGATCGTGGGGCTTCTCGGTTGCCCCCTTCCCTTTTTGGTTTGTCCCCTCGTTCGCCGAATAACAAAGGGTTTTAAACTATTAAAAAGCAAAAAAAGTTTTGTACGTTGTCAAACAGCTCACTGGGCTGTTTGACAAGATTTAAATGACAGAAATCGTTTGTTTAAGGGGAACGCTCTCTCTTGCAGAGCGTTCCCCTCTTTCCAACAGCTAAAGGCTGTTGGAAATTCACCCCTTTGCAGAGCGCTTTGAGGAAGGGGAATTTCGCGCTCTGCGGAGCGCGACGAGGGCTTTGCCCCTCGACCCCACCAGCGCGGCTGCGCTGGACCAGCTATTGTTTCTTACGTTTAGTGCGATGAATTATAATTTATCGTACTATAATAAAATAGTCCCAAAATAATAATATTACCCGTGCCATCTGAATAAGAGGATATATGCGTGCAGCCTGCCTGTTATGACATAACCTAAATAATTATCCTATTGGATATTTGTTACCGTTCCTTTTATATCGGGTTCAAGAAAATGTTTTATTTTATATTCGGCTATATCAGTCTCCATTACGGCTTCGATGGCCTTTCTTACGGTATTGCCGAGCGACGGAAGAAAAGTCGGCGCAGAATCGTCTATTGCACTGTAAAGTTCCGGATCTTCGCGCACTTTCAGAATTATTCCGCCATTCCCAAAAATAAATTTCAGGATCTTTGTGCAGCTTGTTTCGATAAAGCATATTGTGACCTTCAGTACGGGAATGTCATCTTCATCAAGGGTAAGAGAGGCAAAATTTCCTGTCCGGAAAATATCTCCTCTTTTTTCAAATTCGCAATATGCGGGAATACCGGAAAAACTTAACGGGATATCATGCGTTTCTTCACCGCATAGGAGTCTCATGATCATTGTTCCGTTACGGATAAAAAAAGCGGCTGAATCTATCCCGCTTTCAAAATTTCCGTTCATAACCTGAATCAAAACAGGCATAATGCCTGCGCGATTATTTTCAAAAATGATTTGATTTCCGGCAAGTATCGCCGCTGCCTGAGGTATCTCATCAGCGGTTTTTTCTTTTCCCGCCGAAAAAATACTGCGGCGGAGACGCTCTGCAAAGGAAGGCTTTTCTCCTTCCGGAAGAGAATTCCCGAATTTTGCTTCAGCAAGAGAATTGCGCAGTTTTGCCGCATGGGAATAACGAAAATTTTTTATGGGAACATCGCTGAAATTACTGCTTTCGGAAATATATCCCGTAACTATATCAAGCAGCCTTCCGGCAGGAAAAATTCCCGAACTACCGGAATTTATGGCAATTACCATGTTCCTTTCAGGGAAAATATAAATATTCTGACCGAACATTCCGCTGAAAAGATATCCGAGCCCGTTTTTTAATATCCATATCTGATAACCGTAGCCGTTCCTGTCCACCTTGTCGGGAACGTCTATTTTTTTGGAAGTTGAATTTGCTATCCATTCGGGATCTATAATTTGTTTTCCGCGCCATACCCCGCCGTTTAAATATAATTGTCCCAATTTTGCATAGCCGAAAATGTTCAGATAAAGTCCCCAGCCGCCTTTTTCAATGCCGCGGGGACATTTTTCCCAGTAAAAATTATTTATGCCAAGATAGGAAAATAAATTGTTTTCAAGAAATTCCGATAAGGAGATCCCGGAACGCTTGCAGATAATTGCCGAAAGCATATAAGTATTGAGACTGTTGTAATGGAATTTTTCTCCCGGCTCAAACATCATATCGGAAGAAAGAAAATTTTTTACCCAATCGGAACTCATTAACGCTTTTGCTTCGTTGAAAGAAGCTCCGCTTGACATTGTAAGCAGGTTTTCAACAGTAATTTTACGCATATTTTCGTTTATTTTGTCGGGAAGTTCATCGTAAAAAATATCGGTTATTTTTTCGGAAATATCCAGTAAATTATTCTGTACTGCAATTCCTACAGCCATTGAAACGATACTTTTGCTCATTGAATGTGAAATATGGGGAGTATTTATTTTATAAGGCGACCAAGCCGCTTTTGCAATTAATTTCCCGTTCCGCAGAACAGCGGCAAGGTGCGGAGAGATACCCTTTTCCGATGAAATTTCCGCAAACATTTTTAATAGTCCCGCCGAATTTGCTCCCGTCTGTTCCGGTATAAGCTCTTCAAAGCTGCCGCCTGCCGAAGGGGCTTCGATACGCGGTTTCTGAGGGATATAAACTTTATTTGTTTCCGAACCTTTTGCAAGGCTGTAAAACCAGTCCAGCGCCTCGAGCTGCTTTTTTATATCCATTTCCTCACCTGCTTTTTTTAAAGAAAGTATATGCAGATATCAGCACGAAAATTCCCGCATACTGTAATCGGATCGTAACCGTTTGTAACCGGATTGTAATTGACTTCTGTCTGACTGAATGATATAATTTTTTTAATAAAAATGGGGGATATTTATGAAAATTATATTACTTAGGAACAGATAGCGCATATACATAAAAACGCTCCGCGGATAAATATCGTTTATTATAAGATCGGTTAATATCCTATTGACATTTGACGTTTTTTCCTATATACTTTAATTGTATAAATTTTGATAAAAGGAGTTTTATCATGATAGGAAAAACAAGCAGATCAGCTGCGTTGATATTGTCCGTAATGATATGTATCTCGGCTTTCGGCGGCTGTTCAAAAAATGACAGTCCGGACATTCCGGCGGAAACTGTCGGCAGTCAGACTTCGGAAACTGCGCAAGCAGCTGCTCTTCCGAAAATTTCGGATAATGCATACGTCAATCCCGACTGGTCATACGGTCAGGTCGCTATCGGCGGCGGAGGATTCGTTTCAGGCGTTTATGCGACCCCCGAACAGGGCGTTTATTACGCGAGAACGGACGTTGGCGGCGCATATTACCGCACTCCCGAAACAGGGCAGTGGACTTCCATGAGCTATTGGGTAACTGCGGACGACAGAGGACTTCTGGGAATTGACGGACTTGCCTATGATCCTCAGTCTCCCAACAGGGTATTCCTTCTTGCGGGAACGGATTATTTCAGCAACGGAAAAACTGCCGTGATAATTTCCGACGATTACGGAAAAACCGTTTCGGTAGTTGACGTTACCGACAAGATAAAAGTTCACGGCAACGGTATGGGACGCGGAAACGGTGAAAGGATCGCTGTTGACCCCAATAACGGGAATATCATTTTTGCCGGCGGACGTACAGGCGGAATGATAAAAAGCACCGACGGAGGAGCAACTTGGGAAACGGTCAATTTCCCGGTAGTTTCGACACCAAACGCTGTCGGAATAAACGGTATCCTGTTTGACCCGTCAACGGCTAAAGACGGAAAGACAATGAAAATTTATGCGTCTGTATCGTCAAAGGATACTGCCGAAGGAAATCTTTTCATTTCGGAGGACGGCGGTGAAAGCTGGAACGTTCTTCCGAACAGCATAAACAGCCTTATGCCCCAGCGTATGAAGCTTGATGGCAAAGGCGATCTTTACGTTACCTATATAGACGCCGAAGGTCCTTGGAATCCTTCTTCGGGCGCAATATACCGGTATAGAACAGACGGTACCGCCGAGGATATCTCACCTTCGGGAAATCCTTTCGGAGATATAGTGATTGACCCGAATGACGGGAATAAACTTGTTGCCGTGACTTCAAACACATATCAGCCGCAGTCAAACGGTTCTTACGGCGATCAGTTCTTTACTTCCACAGACGGCGGCAAGACATGGAACAATATTACGAGCGCTGCAAAAATGAGCAATAACGGTATGACGTGGATAAACGGTTACGCTATCCACTGGTGCAGCAGCCTTGCCCTTGATCCGTTCAATACGGGAAAAATTACGGTAAACTCCGGAAACGGCGTTTTTGCCTGTGATGATATCTGGGCTGCTTTTCCCGAATTTTATTTTGACGCAAAAGGTATCGAGGAGACTGTTCCGCTGGATATAGTTTCGTTGGAAGGTATGCCGCTTATGTCCGCGATAGGCGACTATGACGGATTTGTTCACGAGGATATATTCACCTCCGCGGCACGCCATGGCGATCCGATAGGTACTACTACCGGCATAACCGTTGCCGCACAGAACAGGGATATGATAGCAAGAGTAGGCGGAAGCGATTCCGGAATGGCATTGACATATTCCACGGACGGCGGCAAAACGTGGAAACGCATTACCAATTCTCCCGAACCGGGCAAAAATCTTTA
>CANRJZ010000150.1 GCA_947631055.1 uncultured Clostridia bacterium
AGCGAGGATGAGACTTGAACTCATGACCTACCGGGTATGAACCGGTTGCTCTAGCCAACTGAGCTACCTCGCCATTTTTGTCATAAGAAGTCTTACAATGAGGCTTGACTAATATATTATACTACAAGGTAAAGCTCTTGTCAAGGGTTTTTTCAAAAAAAATCGAATTGTTTTGAATTTTTTAATAAATAGGCTTATAAACTACAGCTGTGCGCAAAATTTTCTGCTTCGGAAACGGAGATCCCTCGTATGCGATGCCTTGAAGCCCGTTCTCCGCGCGTGTAAACAATTACATCGCAGGCATCGATCCCGCGCTGAAATATCGTCTGACTGAGCCTTACATATACGATCTTATTTTTAGGAACGATTATAGTGTGAAATTGATACATACTGCAATATTTAAGCGTTACCATTTCATCGCTCGTTCCTATACCTGTAGTAAATTTAGCAAATATTTTTACTATAAGGAGATATACTGCCGGTATCTCCGCCATTATCAGAAGAAAGTTTATAACGCTGTCCCAACGCGGAAATTCTCTTTTCATAAGCCATGCTGCAACGGGGAACACCACTGCCAGCAGCACAGGCGCCCACACAAAAGCTGCTATGCAGCTTTTTTTTGTTTTTACGGAAATATTGCTTACCGTAAATTTAGGCAGTATCAGTCTCATGGAATCCATTACACGGTTTCTTGTAGTAATAGGAACAAACACCGGTATTCCGTTCTTTTCCTTGCCGTAACCGGTACAGCTCGCATGGACCGACATTACCCTGCATATCTTCATCAGCAGATTTTGCCTCAGATCGGCGCAGTTTATGCGGGAATAGTTTATATAATATCTTCTTTTTGTAAAAAAACCGTTTTCCACAAGAATATTTTCTCCGTATCTTTTTATGCGGAAATCAATATGCCTCAGCAGATTTGAAACAAAGGAAAATCCCCAGCCTATCGCAATGACCAGCGTAAGCGCCACAGCGAAAGGCGTTACGCCCTTTATTATGGTCTGAACTACCTGTGTGACATCGGAAACAGCATTGAAAAACATTTCCTCCAGCTCGCTGCCTACAATACGGCCGCCCTGTATAAAAAGCGTTCCTATGAAGATAACTCCTGAAAGGGTAGAGGAAAAAACAAAAGAAAACAAAAAAAGATTTCCTTTTGAAGCATGGTATGTTATTTTCATATCCCCCGAATCCTTTGGCACTTTTCCGAAAAGTTCCTTGTAATCGTTCAAAGGCATTATAAGTTCGATATCTGCCTGTCCTCTTTTATTTGAAGCGGAATGTGAATCGGAATCCACCGAAACAGTTACTGCCCGAAAAGGTCTTAGCCATACGGATCTTTTTGCCGAAACGCATGAGATCGCATTGAACGGAAAGAGAAATTCATTTTTCACTATCACGCCGCTTCTTACAAAGATCCCGTCGTTTTTTATTTCATAACGGATATTTTTCCAACGTAAATATGCCAGCCCGATGATCGCCGCTATCGCCATAATATCCCAGTAAGCGCCTCTGAGCCAGTTGTAAAAGCCGTAAAAATCCAATCCCACCGCTGCCAGACCTCTTACAAGAGGAATGACAAGCAGCCAGAAATTTCTGGTCGTATATTTAAGAAGCGCTATCTTATGCTGACATTTCATACCAACAATATCCCTTCGTCCGGAATTTGCATAAAGATCAGAGTCCTCCCCGGCTGCTCAGAGCCTGCTGTATTTTTCTGCTTATCTCCGCCATATCCGACGACGACAGAAAAAAACATACCAGCCGCCCGCCGTAAGCGCTTATTATCAGAAAGTTAAAGCTCGTATACTGGGCAAAGGGCATTGATATGGCAGTAGTATACTGAACGGACGACATTTTTATATAACAGGTATTTTTCACGAAAATACCCGATTTTATTATGATCTCATCAGACGATACTGTGTAACTTACCGACCGGTACCACAGCGGCAGAATAATCATCAGGAAAACGACATATGCTGTAAGAAGCAATATCACGACTGCCCATATGATTATTTCCGGAACGGTGACCTTTGGCAGGGAAAAATAATCGGGAAATCTGTTTTCAAGATATTCCAACAGATAATTCAATGCAATAATTATACCCGATATTATCAAAAAAGTCATTACTCTCAGAAATTTCAAGCTATTTTTATCCGCATAATACTTTTTCATAGTTGTCAAAGTCTCCGAATTCATGATATTATTCATATTATAACATAAATCTGCCGACAAAAAAACAATTTTTTAAAAAATTTTAAATTCCGTAAAATTTTTGTGGGAGGTAAACCGGTTGCACTTTACATTTTACTGTAAGATCAGTGAATTTATTAACGGTCTGAATGATCTTCTGTGGGGTACGGGGACCGTTCTTCTGGTTTTCGGCGCAGGGATATTCTTCACCATACGCATCAGAGGCTTCAATATAATACATATAGCCGACGCTTTTAAAAATATTTTTTCAAAAGAAACGGCGGCGGATAAAAACTCTGGCGGCATATCACGCTTTCAGGCAATATCCACCGCCCTTGCAGCCTCTATGGGAACAGGCAATATTGTCGGCGTTGCCGCGGCGGTATCAGCAGGCGGAGCAGGAGCAATATTCTGGATGTGGATATCCGCGCTTTTCGGTACGGCGCTCGCCTTTGCGGAAAACGTCCTTGGGATACGATACAAAAAAGATGACCTGTCCGGACCTATGGCATATATTTCCGAAGGAGCCGGCAGCCGCAAAGCCGCCGTGATCTATGCGGCGGTATGCTTTTCAGCGTCCTTCGGCATAGGAAATATGACGCAGACGAACGCCATAGCGTCCGCAGCAAAAGAGATCGGGATATCTCCGATCCTTGCCGGAGCGGCAGCGGCAGTTTTCTGCGGAGCGGTAATTTTCCGCGGCGGGAAAAAAACCGCAGCGGCGGCGGAACGGATCATTCCCGCAATATCGCTGCTTTATTTTGCGGCAGCAGCCGCCGTAATAATAATTTTCAGGAAAGAGCTCGCCGGAACTTTCGTAAGGATCTTTTCTTCTGCCTTCGGGCTCCGTCAGGCGGCAGGCGGGATACTTGGCGCGTCATTAAAAAAGACCGTTTCCGTAGGATTGCGCAGGGGAGTGTTTTCCAATGAAGCCGGAATGGGCAGTTCCGTACTTGTTCATACGGAAACAAATTGCAGCGATCCGGTAAAAATGGGAATGTGCGCCGTCGGAGAAGTTCTTGTTGATACGATCATATGCTGTACTCTGACCGCCTTGGTGATACTTGCGACAGGAGCCGATCTCTGCGGCGAAGAAGGACTTGCCATGGCGGCGGAAGGATTCCGGCGGGGACTGGGAAAATATGCGGCGGTATTTGTATCCGTTTCGGCAATGATATTTGCATTCTGCACGCTTCTGGGCTGGTATTTCTACGGAGAAAAATGCCTGCTTTTTATCCTGAACGGCAGAAATAAGAAAAAAGCCCTTTTTACATTCAGGGCAATTTACACTGCCGCGGCATTTATCGGTTCTGCCGCTGAACTTTCACTGATATGGAACACGGCGGATATATTCAACTGGCTTATGCTAATAATAAATCTTTTTTCAATAATTCTCCTGAACGGCGAAGTTGTCGGCGAGATCAAAAATATAAATGGCGGCAAAAAGATCCCTCCTGTATGAATATGATAAATTATGTCACAACAAGCAGGCTGAGCTTGCAAATTATAATTTAGTGTTGAGAGTTGAGAGTTAAGAGTTGAGATATAAAGGTTTAACTTCAAACGATAAATTAGCGCACTAAACATAAGAAACAATAGCTGGTCGAGCTGAGCCCAGCTCGCGGTTTCCAAAGGCAGAGCCTTTGGTCGCCGTCCGCAGACGGCGAAATTCCCCTTCCTCAAAGCGCTCTGCAAAGGGGTGAATTGAAACCGCTCGCGAGCGGTTTCAAGAGGGGAACGCTCTGCAAGAGAGAGCGTTCCCCTTGAACTAACGGTTATTGTCATTTAAACCTTGTCAAACAGCCCAGTGAGCTGTTTGACAACGGAGCAAAAGTTTTTTACTTTTTAATGGTTCAAAACCCTTTGTTATTCGACGAACGAGGGGACAAACCAAAAAGGGAAGGGGGCAACCGAGAAGCCCCACGATCGAGGCGGTTTCCCC
>CANRJZ010000151.1 GCA_947631055.1 uncultured Clostridia bacterium
TCAATAAGAGTGTCAAAGTTCTGGCTGAGCTTTTCAGCTCCGAAGGAAGCCTTTCCTATAGGACAGTGGATAATATTGGTCTTGTCAAGACGATATTCGATCTTACCTGCCTTAGCTTCCGTAACAGCCTTGGCAACATCGGGAGCGACCGTACCTGCCTTGGGGTTAGGCATAAGACCGCGGGGTCCGAGGATCCTTGCAGCTTTTCCGACAACGCCCATCATATCCGGTGAAGCAACGCATACGTCGAAATCAAGCCAGTTTTCCTTTACGATCCTGTCAACGAGATCGGCTCCGCCTACATAATCCGCACCGGCAGCCTTTGCAGCTTCTTCTTTGTCCTCCTTGCAGAATACCAGAACGCGTACCTTCTTACCTGTTCCGTTAGGAAGAACTACCGCGCCCCTTACCTGCTGATCGGCGTGACGTGAGTCAACGCCCAGACGAACGTGTACTTCAATAGTTTCATCGAACTTAGCCTTTGCATTCTGGCAAGCCAGTGCAAGAGCTTCGTCGCTTTCATAAAGCTTTGCTTTATCGATAGCTTTAGCGCTTTCGTTATATTTCTTACCATGTTTCATTATTAATTTCCTCCTTTAAGTGGTCAATGTCTCCTTTGAGACTCTTTAGCGGATAGTTCCTCCCACCATAGGCTGACGGAAACAAAATGTCCGCCGCAGCGAATTTTTCATCGCTTATCAGTCAACTACCTCAACGCCCATAGAACGGCATGTTCCTGCGATCATACTCATAGCGGATTCAACGTTAGCCGCATTGAGATCGGGCATCTTTGTCTCAGCGATCTTTCTTACCTGCTCCTTGGTGATCTTTCCGACCTTTGTCTTGTTGGGAACACCGGAGCCGCTCTCAAGACCGATAGCCTTCTTTATAAGGACTGCTGCCGGCGGAGTCTTGGTTATGAATGTGAACGAACGGTCTGCATATACCGTGATAACAACAGGGATTATAAGACCTATATCATTCTTTGTTCTTTCATTGAATTCTTTTGTAAAAGCCATAATATTAACGCCGTGCTGACCCAGTGCAGGACCAACAGGGGGAGCAGGAGTAGCCTTTCCTGCCGCGATCTGAAGCTTTATCAAGCCAACAACTTTCTGTGCCATTGCTTTCGCACCTCCGTAAATTAAGAACCTTTGGTTCTTTTAAACACTTATATTTTCGTATCAATACTCATCCGAAGCCGCAACCATGGTAATATCGAAGGCGGCGGTAGTATCCCTTCCGAACATGGATACCTTGACGTTTACCGTCATATTTTCCGTATCCACGCTTTCCACCTCTCCGACGATGCCCTCCATAGGGCCCGAAGTGATCTTTACCTTGTCGCCCGCCTTGTAATTGATCTCTACGGACGCCGGCTTCTTATCCGCGTCAACTCCCAGAGCAGCCGCTTCCTTATCGGTGAGCGGGACGGGTTTTGACCCGGGTCCGACAAAACCGGTACATCCTCTTGTATTTCTTACAACGTACCATGAATCGTCGGTAAGGATCATTTTCACCAGAACGTATCCGGGAAAGATCTTTCTTTCGACCTCACGCATCTGATTTTTCTCGTTCATTTCCATTACCGTCTCGGTAGGGACCTGTACTTCTTCTATCAGATCGTGAAGCTTACGGTTCTCCACAACTTTCATTATAGTCTGTGCGACTTTATTCTCGTAGCCCGAATATGTGTGAATGACATACCATTTTGCCGATTCTGACATAATTATGACCATTCCTTTCTTCCGCTGTACGTTTTATGCGGAGACTGACGTCCGTCAGCCCGTCGCGAATTTCAGCAGAGCTGTAAGGACGCTGTCTATCGCCCAAACGGCAATACCGCTTACGCACATTCCTATAAGAACTACCGTGGTATTGTTGACGACCTTTTTCCATGAAGGCCACGTCACCTTTTTGATCTCGCTTTTAAGGTCCTTGAAATACTTCACAACGCCGTTCGGCTTTTTTGCGCCGGACTTGCTTTTTGAATTCTTAGCCTTTTCGCGGTCATTGACGATCTTGTTCGCCTTAGCTTCCGCCTGAGCTACGATGGAAGATCTCTTGGAACTTTTCTTAGCATCAGCCACTGTTCACACCTCGCTTACTTAGTTTCCTTGTGAAGAGTATGCTTTCTGCAAAACTTACAATACTTATTCATTTCCAGCCTGTCCGGATCATTTTTCTTGTTTTTCTTGGTATTGTAGTTTCTCTGCTTGCACTCGGTACAAGCCAATGTTACCTTTACTCTCATATCGGCACCTCCTAATTAGCGTTTCGATCTCGCAGGGGAACCCTTCCCCTGTGCCTCCCTCTTTTCGATCGTTCGGGCTGACTCGCAGGAACGTTCCGAGAAGCTTTTCCTGTATTATTTTTAAAAACAGGCACAAAAAAACAAGCCTCTGCAAGAGGTAAAAACATTATACCACATTGCGGAGGCAATTGTCAATAGTTTTTTTTAATTTTTTACAAAACCGGCGGATATCCGGCAATTATCCTTTCCCCAAGACGCCGGAAACTTGCTTTATCAAAGCAAATTCCCCATATTATTTATATAAAGAATGTACGCTGATCCTGTTCAGAGCGCGCTTCAGCTTCAGTTCAGCCATATCGAGGGCGTGCCTGTCCTGTTCCTCGCTGAGTCTGCGTCTTGCGTCCTCCTCGGAGCGTTTTGCCCATTCGATATCTATATCCTCGCCCCATTCCACAGCATTTGCGAGTATCGAGACTTTGTTCCCGCCTACTTTGAGGAGTCCGGTCGAAACAGCCGCTGTACGCCAGCTGCCGTCCTCCTGTTTTATTTTAAGAGGTCCGGATGGCAAAGAAGCTACAAGGCTGGTATGATTTGCCATAACGCCTATATCGCCTTCTGTTGTCCTGACGATCATCTGAGTAATATCCCCGTCAAAAAACACTTTTTCCGGAGTTATCACACTTAGCCTGAACACTGCCGCCATACGGAGAGACCTCCCTTAAACATTTTCTGTATCTTTAGCCTTTTCAATGACATCGTCGATAGTTCCTGCAAAAAGGAACGCTGATTCCGGCAGATCGTCGTGAAGACCTTCGATGATCTCCTTGAATCCGCGGATAGTTTCTTTAAGCGGAACATACTTTCCCTGCATACCCGTGAACTGTTCCGCAACGCTGAACGGCTGCGACAGGAAACGCTGTATCTTTCTCGCTCTTGAAACGGTGAGCTTATCCTCATCGGAAAGTTCATCCATACCCATGATAGCTATGATATCCTGAAGTTCCTTATAACGCTGAAGAATGTTCTGCACCGCTCTTGCGGTCTCGTAATGCTCTATGCCCACAATATCGGGCGAAAGTATCCTTGATGTGGAATCCAGCGGATCAACTGCGGGATAAATTCCCAGAGAAGCTATATTTCTCGAAAGTACCGTCGTTGCGTCAAGGTGGGCAAAAGTCGTTGCCGGAGCAGGGTCGGTAAGGTCATCGGCAGGAACATATACCGCCTGTACCGATGTGATCGAACCCTTGTTTGTGGAAGTGATACGCTCCTGAAGAGCGCCCATTTCCGTGGCCAGCGTAGGCTGATATCCTACAGCCGACGGCATACGTCCCAGCAGCGCGGACACCTCCGAACCTGCCTGAGTAAAGCGGAAAATATTATCTATGAACAGCAGCACGTCCTGTCCTTCAACGTCACGGAAATATTCCGCCATCGTCAGTCCCGAAAGTCCGACTCTCATTCTCGCTCCGGGAGGCTCGTTCATCTGACCGTAAACAAGAACGGTCTTGTCGATTACTCCGGATTCGGTCATTTCGTTATAAAGATCGTTGCCTTCTCTTGTACGCTCTCCAACGCCTGTAAATACCGAAATCCCTCCGTGTTCATTGGCAACATTGTTGATAAGTTCCTGTATAAGGACCGTCTTGCCGACGCCGGCGCCTCCGAAAAGACCTATCTTTCCGCCTTTAAGATAAGGACAGATCAGGTCAATTACCTTTATGCCTGTTTCAAGGACTTCGTTTGAAGCGGTCTGCTCCTCATAGGAAGGCGGCTCGCGGTGTATAGCCCATCTTTCCTTTGTGGCGGGAGCCGGTTTATTGTCTACCGG
>CANRJZ010000152.1 GCA_947631055.1 uncultured Clostridia bacterium
CTTCGGAACATATCCCTATGTAACAAGCTCTCACCCGATCTCGGCAGGAGTCTGCATCGGAACAGGCGTCGGTCCCGGAATGATAGACAAAATATATGGCGTTGCAAAAGCTTACACCACAAGAGTCGGAAAAGGTCCGTTCCCCACAGAACTTAACGACGAGACCGGCGATTATATCCGCAATAACGGCGGCGAATTCGGCACTACTACCGGACGTCCCAGAAGAACAGGCTGGTTCGACGCGGTAATAGTACGCCATGCCGTAAGAGTAAACGGTCTTAACTGCCTTGTTGTAAACAAGCTTGACACCCTTGCAGGACTGGATACGCTCAAAATATGCGTTGCATACAAAAAGCCGGACGGCACGATCATAAAAGATTTTCCCGCAGTGCTTGAAGAACTTGAAGGCTGTGAACCGGTATATGAGGAGCACAAAGGATTTAATGACGATATAACTTCGTGCAGAAAATTTGACGATCTTCCCGAAATATGCAAGAGTTATATCAGACGTCTTGAAGAACTCTGTGAATGCAAGATCGCAATGGTAGGCGTAGGGCCTGACAGAGAACAACAGATAGAAATATAAATAAAAACAGCGTCTCCGGATATGCGGAGGCGCTGCTGTTTTTTATCTTGCTTTTTGATCGTCATATGGAAGAAACGAACCTGCCGAATGCCGAAATGCCTTCCGGATCACGTTTGAAAACTCCGGCATGCTCAAGAACTTTTGAAAATACTATGCCTATCTCCTTCCGGATAATTTCCTGCGCATTTTCGGAAGTGAACCGGTATTTTGAAAGCGTCTGTTCAGCCCAATCGGCATGTTTTTCTATCTCCGGTATGGAGCGTACCGCTTCCGCACCTTTATTAACAATAGTATCGGCAAGAAGATCCATCTCATTTTTAAGGCGCGCCGGAAGCACAGCCAGTCCCATTACTTCAATAAGGCCTATATTTTCTTTCTTGATATGGTGCAGTTCTTTATGGGGATGATAAACGCCGAGCGGGTGTTCCTCAGTAGTGATGTTATTCCTAAGTACAAGATCAAGCTCATAAAGATTGCCGTTTTTTCTGGCTATAGGCGTGATCGTATTATGAGGTACGCCGTCTGTCTCAGCAAAAACAAATACGCTTGCGTCGGAATATTTTCTCCATTTTTCCAGTATGCGTCCTCCCAATTCGGAAAGCCGCTCATGATCGTCACTGCTCAGACGGATCACAGACATGGGCCATTTTACACGCCCTACGGAAACGTCCTCGAATTCGGGGATAACATATTCTTCTTCTATCGGAGCAGAAGCCATAGCAAAATCATACCGTCCGCCCTGAAAATGCTCATGAGTAAGTATTGAGCCGCCTACAATAGGAAGATCGGCATTGGAACCGATAAAATAATGCGGGAACTGTTCCACAAAATCAAAAAGCTTGCCGAATGCGTCGCGGTCTATTTTCATCGGCGTATGTATGCTGTTGAAAAGTATGCAGTGTTCATTATAATAAACATACGGAGAATATTGCAGGCACCAGCGTTCGCCATGTATTTTGACCGGTATCACGCGATGATTTTGCCTTGCCGGATGATCGGCCCTTCCGGCATAACCTACGTTTTCCTCGCACAAAAGACACTTTGGATATCCGCTCTGCTTTGCGTTCAGCGCAGCGGCAATTGCTTTGGGGTCTTTCTCCGGCTTGGAAAGATTTATTGTTATATCAAGAGTTCCGTATTCCGTTCCGACGGTCCATTTTATATCCTTTGCAATACGATATCTTCGGATATAATCCGTATCGCAGCTGAATTTGTAATAAAAATCCGTTGCCGCTTCGGGAGATCTTTCACGGTATATCCTGCGGAATTTTTCTATTACTTCGGAAGGCCGCGGTGTAAGGCAGCCCATTATCCTTGTGTCAAAAAGATCCTTATAAACTATACTGTCCTCTATCATACCGTTTTTCACGGCATAGTCCAGTATAGAATCAAGTATAGGTCCAAGCTCAACATTGGTGTAATTTTCCTCCGGAGGATCGTAATCGTCTATTTTCAGTATATCGCATATGGAATTTGCCGCGTATATCCTGTCCTCGGCAGAAATAAGGCCGTTTTCAAGTCCATAGCATACAAGTTTTCTTATTGAAGTGTGTATATTTTCGGTCGCAGACATTTTATGCATCTCCTTCTGATGTGATATCTGAGCCGCACAGAGGGTTCAGGTCATTTTCCGGCATTTGCCTTTGCCGATGAAAGCATAAGTTTTATACGGTTTTCCTGATTTACCTTTGTAGCGCCCGGATCGTAATCTATAGCTACTATATTTGCCTGAGGGTGAACAGCGCGTATTTTTCTTATCATACCTTTTCCGACTATATGATTGGGCAGGCAGCCGAAGGGCTGCGCGCATACGATATTGCTTATTCCGTTTTCCACAAGCTCTACCATTTCGGCTGTAAGGAGCCAGCCCTCTCCCATTTTATTGGCGGGCGAAAGGAACGGAAGAACGTTCTTTTTTGTTTCTTCAAATCTGGCAGGCGGACGAAATCTTGTTCCTTCAAGGGCTTTTATTATTTTATTCTGCATCATTTTGAAAAATCCCTTTACGGTCGCCGACGCTATATATTTTTTATATTTGGTGTGATAGATACTTGTTTCGACTATCTGATGATCTCCCATAAAGATCAGGAAATCTATCAGTCCCGGACAGCAGACTTCGCAGCCTTCGCTTTCGAGAAATTTTTGCAGTTCATTATTGCCGAGAGGAGAATATTTGATAAATATTTCCCCTACAATGCCTACCTTTACCTTGTCCGGATCGGGGGTATACGGTATTTTTTTGAAATCTTCCACTATACGGGAGGATATCCTGTCAAAAGCCGTGTAACTGAATTTGATCTCTACAAGGTGGTCTATCCATTTGTTTACCAGTCTGTCACATTCGCCCTTGTTATTTTCATAAGGACGCACCTGATTTGCCAGAAGCATGAGCAGATCCGCATAGCATATTCCCGTAATGAACTGCGAGAGCATACTTGCCGTAAGCTTAAATCCGGGATTTTTTTCAAGTCCTGCAAGATTAAGGGAAATTACCGGCACCTGCTCCATTCCGCATCGTTTCAGAGCCTTGCGTATAAGATGTATATAGTTTGAAGCCCTGCATCCGCCTCCGGTCTGTATCATCATAAGAGCGGTCTTATTTATGTCATATTCACCGGATTTGAGTGCGTCCATAAACTGTCCGATACAAAGGAGCGCCGGATAGCAGGTATCGTTATGGACATTTTCCAGTCCTTCGTCGATGATCTTTCTTCCCATGCTCGTAAGGAGTTTTACCTTATAGCCATGGTTATTAAATATCCTTTCCAGCATAGTGAAATGTATTGGCAGCATATTAGGTATAAGTATGGTATATTCACGACGCATTTCTTCCGTAAAAAGCAGACGTCCCTGCTCATTATATACAAGTTCCGCCATACGCAAAAATAAACTCCTTACAACATAATTTTATATATTATAACACAAATAGTGCAAAATTTCAATAGTTTTTCCCGTCAAAAATCTATCCGGCATAAATATACAAAAAACGGACACCGAGCAAATGTCCGCTTTTTTCATAATAAAAAATATTTTAAGAGAGAGGGTCAAGGGGCTGTAATATTCAGCTGAACCTTTTATGATATTATTATACAGCATTCCATACCGATTTACAATTAATTAATTTCAGATGATTTCATATAAAAATTTCATCTGCGTCATACAGTATGTATAGTATCTGTACATATCATCAAAGCCAAAAGCATTTTCAGAAGCCCAGTTCTTCATTAACAAGGATAACCTTTATCCTGTCCTTTATCCTTTGCTGCGCCGAGACCACATAAGAACAGCATATCCTTGATTTGCTGCGGCAGCCGTCGGTCATTCCGGAAGAACCGGACGCCAGTGCCATACATTCGCCTTTGCTCTGGCAGTAAGTTTCACAGCCAAGGCGCTGGGTATTGGCGGGGGCAGCCGATCTTTTTACCCGTATTATCGCATCATCGAGAGTTCTCACTATCTTATTCCTTCCGGCAACAACAATGACTGACGCA
>CANRJZ010000153.1 GCA_947631055.1 uncultured Clostridia bacterium
GTATGACGTAATCACCAGAAACAACAATTATATTGAAGACCTTTTCGGGTTTGAAGATATACATAAAAAATATCCGTTACTGCCTATAATAGCTACTGAAACTACTTCCTCCTTCCAGACAAGAGGGTGTACGGAAACTGATATTGAAAAACATACCTTCTCATGCTATGATGAAGACGTTTCCGATTGGGGAAATTCTATCAGAGACGCATTAGAGACTGTAAATTCCAGAAATTATATTATGGGTTCTTTCATATGGACGGGCTTTGATTATCTCGGAGAACCTACGCCTCATGTTTATCCGAGCGTTTCAAGCTTTTTTGGAATGATGGATACCTGCGGCTTTGAAAAGGGCGGATATTACCTTGTTAAAGCAATATGGAGCAGTGAACCTTATGCGGCGATACTTCCTGACAGCTGGAATTTTACAGCCGGAGAAAATGTAAAGGTGATGTGCTGTACAAATTGTGAAGAAGCGGAATTATTCCTCAACGGCATATCATGCGGACGTGTTGCCGTGGATAAATATAAGCAGCATATATGGAATACAGCGTTTGAAGCGGGAGAACTTAAACTTGTCGGATATAACGGAGGAAAAGAGTCGGCAGTGTGCGTGAAGCAAACGGCTTCACAGCCGTACAAGCTTGTACTTGCTCCATGTTTTGAGTGCTTTGACGAGAATACGGAAGCGATACCGGTCATTGCATATATGGCCGATGAAAAAGGAAATATACTTCCTGACAGAAGTGATGAAATAAAGTTCACAATAAGCGGAGGAAAGATAATCGGTACGGGAAACGGCGATCCGAATTGCCACGAGGATTTCAAAGGAAAAAAACGCAGTTTGTTTGCCGGAAAAGCTATGGCAATAGTATCTGCCGATGAAAAGGCTGAAAACGTCCTTGTAAAAGCCAGAACAGGTGATATGAAGCAGGTAAGGGTAACTATTCCCGTAAGATCAAGACCGCAATATAATTTTATTCCGTCTGTAAAAGAGATATATGTTCCGGTATGGAAAATGAGCCGTATATATAATGAACGTCCTGATCCCAAGATCGTTATATCCGACAGCGATATGAATTCATGGCAGATTTTTTCTCCTGAGAACGGAGCGCATGCGGAAACAGCCGGAAATAAAGGGAAATATGTTATGTTCAGAGCGGATATGACCGTTCCTGAATCGATAAATGACAAAGCGCCTTCTTTACATTTCAGGAACCTTTGGGGAGAGTGCGAAATATATTTGAACGGAACACTTACCGCAAAATGTGACAATGGCTGGGGAATGTCATACGACGTCCCCGTCATATCGGGAGAAATCGAAGTTACAGTCCTTGTAAGGATCACGGATCAGGGCGGCGGAGGGATATGTGCCGCTGCTGTTCTGATGTAAAGCATGATACTTTGCTCCTGAAAATTTACATTTTTGAATGTAAAGCTGTTTTCTTACGGGGAAATTTTGCACAAAATAATGCTTTCTTTTTTTACGTGCGGCTTTCCGGATAACTATTGACAAGCAAGCCTAAATACTATATACTTGTATTTTGTAAAGGCTAAACCACAATATATTGTATTTGTTAATATTCGGGAGGTCGTATTTATGATAACTCAGATAAGAAAAAGAGACGGAAGGATTGTAACATTCAATATTGAAAAGATAGCGCAGGCTATTTTCAAAGCTGCACAGTCTGTAGGCGGAAGTGATTATAATATTTCTCTTGAACTTGCAGATAAAGTATGCGATGCTGTAGAGATCAAGTATGGAAAGTGTATCCCTACCGTTGAACAGGTGCAGGATATGGTAGAAAAAGTCCTTATGGAAGAAGGTCATGCAAAGACTGCAAAATCCTACATTCTCTATCGCTCCGAACGTACAAGGGCAAGAGAAATGAATACCAAGCTGATGAAGATATATGAAGATCTTACCTTTAAGCCTGCCAAGGACAGCGATATCAAGAGAGAAAATGCAAATATAAACGCCGATACTGCTATGGGAACTATGCTTAAATACGGTTCCGAGGGTGCAAAGCAGTTCTATGAGATGTATGTTCTTGATCCTAAGCACGCAAAAGCACATAAAAACGGCGATATACATATCCATGATCTGGATTATCTTACGCTTACCACGACCTGCTGCCAGATAGATCTAATAAAGCTTTTCAAGAACGGATTTTCCACAGGTCATGGATTCCTTCGTGAACCTAATGATATTTACAGCTATTCTGCTCTGGCTTGTATTGCTATACAATCCGACCAGAACGACCAGCACGGCGGTCAGAGTATCCCCAATTTTGAATACGCTATGGCTGAAGGCGTAAAAAAGACATATCATAAGCAGTATATCTATAATATTGCACGCTGTCTTGAAATGATCGCAAAGATCGACAACGGTCAGGAGATCAGCGACAAGATCGCACAGGAAATTTACGATGAAAAGGGAATTTATCCTATTCTTGACAACAACAACGGCTATAAAGAAATAGAGTTTGAAAAACTTTGCGGATACGTTGATCCTGAAACGGCAAAGCGCATACAGGATTATACGGTCAAAAATACTACAAAAGAAGTTGACAGAAGAACATATCAGGCTATGGAAGCTCTTATCCACAACCTGAATACTATGAACAGCCGTGCGGGAGCTCAGGTACCGTTCAGCTCGATAAACTACGGACTTGACACCTCCACAGAGGGAAGAATGGTAATAAAGAACGTCCTTCTTGCCCATGAAGCCGGCCTCGGAAACGGAGAAACTCCTATTTTCCCGATACATATTTTCAAGATCAAGGAAGGCATAAACTATAATCCGGAAGATCCCAACTATGATATGTTCAAGCTGGCATGCAGAGTTTCCGCAAAGAGACTGTTCCCGAATTTCTCTTTCATAGACGCACCGTTCAATCTTAAATATTATAGACCCGGCGATTATAACACGGAAGTTGCTTATATGGGCTGCCGCACAAGAGTTATAGGAAACGCTTATGATCCTACGAGAGAGATCGTTACCGGAAGAGGAAACCTTAGCTTTACGTCAATAAATCTTCCGCGTCTTGCAATAAATGCCAACCATAATGTAGGCGCTTTCTTTGACAGCCTTGAGGAACTTATGGATCTTGTTTGCGAACAGCTTATGGCTCGTTACAGGATACAGGCTGAAAAGACTGTAAGAAACTTCCCGTTCCTTATGGGACAAGGCATATGGATAGACTCGGACAAGCTCGGTCCTAACGATAAGGTAGGAGAAGTTCTCAAGCACGGTACTCTTTCTATGGGATTTATCGGACTTGCGGAATGTCTCAAGGCTCTTATCGGAAAGCACCACGGTGAGGATGAAGAAGCAAGAAAGCTCGGACTGGAAATAGTTTCCCGTATGCGCGCCAGAATGGACGAGGAAACAAAACGTCCGGCAGAAGGTCTTTCCGGCAGATTTGTACGTATTGACAAAAAGCTCTTCGGTGAGATCAAAGGCGTTACTGACAGGGATTATTATACAAATTCGTTCCACGTTCCGGTATATTATCATATAAACGCTTTTGACAAAATAAAGATCGAAGCTCCTTACCATGAGCTTACAAATGCCGGACATATAAGCTATGTTGAACTTGACGGAGACCCGCTCAATAACCTTTCTGCATTTGAAAAGATCGTTCGCTGCATGAAAGAATCCGGTATCGGTTACGGTTCCATAAACCACCCTGTTGACCGCGATCCGTGCTGCGGATATACCGGTATAATAGGAGATACCTGCCCTAAATGCGGACGCCATGAAGGGGATAACGGATATGGATTTGAGCGTATCAGAAGAATAACCGGCTATCTTGTAGGAACTCTTGACAGATTTAACGACGCTAAGCTTGCGGAAGTAAAAGACAGAGTAAAGCACAGCGTCTGAGAGGTGCCGTATATGCTTTCGGATACATTAAGGA
>CANRJZ010000154.1 GCA_947631055.1 uncultured Clostridia bacterium
CGCGCAGGCCGTCCATGCGCCCGTGCCAGAAGGGGTAGTAGCTCAGGCCGAACCCCCTATAAACGGTTTCTATGATGTGCATATCGGCGGCGCCGGCAACACTTCGGGAACATCATCAGCCGGTCAGAATACTTATATAGTTTTCCTTGACGAAAGACCCGCAGGTCTTCCGGCGGCTAAAGGCGGCGTTGTAGGCAGCTTCGGTGACGGAAACGGTACTAATGCCACTCCCGGAGGCGGCGGCGGTGGCGGAACCGGCACAGGCACAGGAACCGGTACAGGAACTGGTACAGGTACAGGAACCGGTACGGGGGGGGGGTATAATCCCGGCGGCAGTGATACTGATAACGAATCTAAAGATCCTCCCGAAGGACCTGAAGAGCCCGAAGGACCAAAGAATCCGCCCGAAGAACCTGAAAAACCTGAAGAACCCAGCGGCGGCGGAACAGGCGGTTCGACTGGTGGAGAGGGTCGTAATGGTGCTGTAACACCGCCATCAACAACCAATCCAAGTGTTGTTGGAACAGGCTCAGCAAGTTGGGATCCGAATATGAAATATGAGTTAGCTGTTGACACAAGCATTTGGAATGTAGAGACATCATCACAAAACGGAAAAACCTATTATACACTAACAAGCCCTGAATATGGTAAACTGGTGTTTTATACAGACTTCTGGGGTAATCCAGTTATGGTTCTTGATACAGAAAAAATGGATCAAGATACAATCAATAGATTTAAGGCAAGTACAAGTATAAATGGTGGAAACAACGGAGATTGCTTGCAAGTAAGAGATGACAATTCAAAAAATTTCTGGAAACAATATGGCATAGACTTTAGAACATAATATTTAACCGAAAAAAGCGGGCGAGATAATTCCCGCCCGCCGGTATTCGGTTTTAAAAGATTTCAGATAAGATGCATTGAAGTGTAAATGTAGTTTATGTACATATCCATAAGCTGCGTTCCGAAGAATGACGACAGCGCAAGACCTATTGTAAGGAACGGTCCGAAAGCAACAGCCTTTATATTTTCTCCGTCGCTGTGTGAAGCCTTGTATTTTACTATAAGACCGTATACAGCGCCGAGGATTATCGCAACAAATGCTGCAAAAACAGCGGCTTTCCAGCCGTACATAAGTCCTCCGGCTGCCATAAGTATCGGGTCGCCCATTCCAAAACCAAAAACAGGTTTTTGTTCCTTTATCGCTTCAAGATGTTTCGTAAGAGCTTTTTCAAGCTTTTGTTCCTCGGCTTTGTCAAGCTTTCTGGACTTTAGACGTTTGCGGATCTTCCTTGCCGATCTTCTGTCCTCGTCAATAAAGCTGTAAATAAGCGGAGTTATTACAAATCCTATTATCAGGAACGGAACGCTTACAGCAAAAATACCTATTATACCGTCAATAAGATCTATTTCACAGCCGCGTACATATTTCGGTATAAAATATGTGAGACATCTCGTCAGTGCGGCTATTATGAAAAGATACACAAGGACGCCTATAGTCATTTCCTGAGTATCATAATCCTCGAACCCTATTACGATAAGCCCTGCAAGAAACAGGCAGAGCAGTGCGGGATATATAAGACCTCCCGTTATCACATCGAACTGCATGAATGTCAGCACAAACATTATTGCAGTAAGACTTTCAACAAGAATGTACCTTCCGGATATCTTTGCACCGCAGGCACGGCATTTTCCCCTTAATATGAGCCAGCTCAGTATGGGGATAAGATCGTACCATTTTATGGGCGCGCCGCAGGTCATACAATGAGAATTCTTCTTTACGAGCGATTCTCCGGCAGGAAGTCTGTAGATACAGACATTAAGAAAACTGCCTATAGCCGCCCCGAAAAGGAATACCATTACGCGTATCCCTATAGTGCTTATGGTCTCAAGATACATAGTTATCTCTCCTTTGAACAAGAAAATTCGATACTTATATCTTAACATATATTTTCCGAAATTTCAATACCGTAAAATAATGCTTGCGGGTAATTATTCCGGAAAAACAGCCTTGCTTGTAGCATCTCAGGATGTTTACATATAAAAAATGGATTTCGCCGCAGAGAAATCCCGTTTGCTTATAAAAATCTGCGGAGAAACGGAGCTTTGCTGATGAAAAATATTCCTATAGGTCAGTATATGGTCAATGAGGGCGTTATTACCGAAGAACAGCTTCAGGCAGTCCTCGACAAGAAAAAGGAGGAAAACGTTTCCGGCAAATATTTCGGTGACTATGTTATCGAAATGGGATTCGTTACCGATGTCCAGTTCGGACAGATACTTGCAAAGAAACTTAACGTTCCTTTTGTGGATCTCAGCGATCCGGAAACAGTTATCAATATTGACGCTGTAAAAAAGATCCCCGAACAGCTCGCTAAAAAGCATACTATTATCGCTATCAAGATCACGGGCAAAAGACTTACCGTTGCTACTCACGATCCGGTAAACTTCTATATCTTCGAGGATATAAAGGTAACTACCGGTATGGACGTTGTTCCGGTGCTTGCTACAAAGGCTGCAATTACCAAGCAGATAGGCAAGTGCTATTCCGCATCGAATACGTCATCGCTTATCGACAGCGTTGAAAACCAGTTCACCGACGACGACGCTTTCGGTATAGATGAAGAATCCGCGGAACGTATCGACAGCGCTCCTATCGTTAAACTGGCTACTACGATAGTAGAAAATTCCTTCCGTGCGGACGCAACGGATATACATATCGAGCCTTTCAAGACTCATACGCGCATAAGGATACGTGTAAACGGAGACCTTATCGAACTTATGAATATTTCCAACGTAGTTCACAACTCGCTCGTTACACGTCTCAAGATCATAAGCGGAATGAATATCGCCGAAAAGCGTGTCCCGCAGGACGGCCGTTTCACTCAGGTCGTTGACGGAACTACCATAGATGTCCGTGTGTCTAACCTTCCTACGGTAAACGGCGAAAAGGTCGTTATCCGTATCCTTGCTACCGGCGACGTTGGCGTAAGAAAGATCACCGACCTCGGTATGACAGCTTATAACTACGAAAGATTTGCTACAGGTTCCGGTAAAACAACAACACTTTACGCCGCCCTCGGTGAGATCGCAAAACCGAACGTAAACGTTATTACCGTTGAGGACCCTGTCGAAAAGAATATCGAAGGCATTAACCAGTGTCAGGTAAACGCCAAAGCCGGAATGACATTCGCCGCGGCTCTGCGTTCTATCCTCCGTCAGGACCCTGACATAGTAATGATCGGTGAGATGCGTGATCAGGAAACTGCCGAGATCGCTATCCGTGCCGCTATCACGGGACATATGGTGCTTTCCACACTGCATACCAACGACGCGCCTTCAACTATTACCCGTCTGGTAGATATGGGCGTTGCGCCGTACATGGTAGCAACTTCGCTTATCGGTATAGTTGCACAGCGTCTTGTTAAGAAGATCTGCAAGGAATGCCGCACACCGAGAATGTCAACCGATGAAGAAGATAAGCTGATGGGTATAAACGAGCATATTACCATATATGACGCCTGCGGCTGCCCGAAGTGCAATAATACCGGATATTCCGGACGTACCGCTATCCATGAGATACTTCTTTGTACGCCTGAAATGAGCGCGCTTATTGCAGCCGGCGGAAAGGTAGACGAGATCACTAAGCTCTGCCGTGAACAGGGAACTAAAATGCTCCGTGACAACGTTTCCGATCTTGTTCAGGAGGGCAATACCACTATGGACGAACTCGTCAGAGTTACATATGCGGTATAATTTTATACCATATTATATAATGTACATTTCGTACAACTTCTGTACGTTTAAAAATTATAAACCGAAAGGAATTGCGAGCTATGGATATTGAGAAAAAAACACAGGACAAAGTTGTCATCAGTATTGACAAAATTCTGGAC
>CANRJZ010000155.1 GCA_947631055.1 uncultured Clostridia bacterium
TGGCATTTCATTGCCGCAAAAGCCGATTCCCTGTCATTTACACGGATAATGCAGTTCATTATAAATAAAGTGTGGCGCATTAATTCCAGCATATTCTTCATGTACGCCGAAGCCTGACTTTCTTTTTTATGCGACAGTGCAAACCTTTTTTCATATTCGGCATTGAACAGGATAAAATCCAGCACATCCCGGCAGAACGTAAGTATCAGGTTGCCGTCCTCGCCGTTTTCCAGCAGGATAGTAAGCATATTATTCATGCTTTTGAAGAAATTATCCGAGCTAAGATACACCGCAGCAGTCTCACACATAAGATACTGGCTTGAAATATTCAGCCTGAACACTGCTTTCAGGCAGCGGGGATCGGAATCGAGCACAGAACTGTATCCTATGTATGCTTCATTGTAATTCTTTCTTGAAAAGCAGGTATCCGCCGCTGACATAAGTCTGTACGCGGCAGCTTCAAGCACGGTATCGTCATTATTTACGGCGTCTTTTTCCGGCATACGGTCCCTCCTTCCCCGCAAAGCGGTATCCGGAATATAATATAAAAATATGATAACACTTTTATACACAAATTACAATAGTTTTTAAGAAATTTTAAAAAAAATAGTTAAAAAGCAGATTTTTCCCGTCATCTCCCCGTAGAGCCGCACAGCTATTGACTCAGAGCCAAAAAAATTATATAATATGTTTGTTTGTCAGAATAAAAAAGCTATTTCCGAAAGGACGATAATGCCATGGATAACAGGATATATGATATCTTCACGGAATGTTTCCCTCAGTTCTCCGTAAGCGAAAAAACATTTGAAAAGCTCCTCGGACCCGAAAACTGCACTATCATCACCCACTGCGAAAACGGCAGCGTGGTAGGATATTCCGCCGTACAGGACAACTATATACGTCTGCTTTGCGTTGAACCGCCGTACAGGAACAAAGGCATAGGCAGTGAACTGCTCCGCAGGAGCGAAGAAGCTATCCTTTCCGGAGGCTTTGATACAGCTGTTCTGGGAGGGACAAATTCCGAACTTTTCATAGGCGCTGTTACTCCGGAAGAACAATGGAACGATATGCGCTGTTTCTTTTTTGAAAACCGCGGCTACACCGCTTCGGACGGATGCATAGAAATGAAAATGTCTCTTTCTGACTTTTCGGAAAGCAGCGTTCCGGGATATCCGTCGGACGTGACTTTCCGCTACTGCGGCAAGGACAAGCTCCAGGAACTTCTCGGCGCCGTAAACGAAGTAGACAGCGAATGGCTCGTGTATTTCAAACCGGAAAGCAACATTTTTACCGCCGAACAAAACGGAAAGATAGTCGGTTTCTGCATAGCTGACACCGATGTTGATTCTATCATAAGCACCAGCGGCAAAAATATAGGTATGATCGGATGCGTAGGAGTAATTCCCGAAGCAAGGCGCAAAGGCATAGGACTTGCCATGGTCTCCAAGGCAATGTCGGATCTAAGATCAAAGGGCTGCGACGAGGTATTCATACATTACACACATCTTGACTGGTGGTACGGCAGGCTCGGATTTAAAACGTTCCTTCACTACTGGTTCGGCAGAAAAAGCTTAAAATGATCTTTGCTGCGGCGTATGTTCTGCACTAAAAATGCCGTCCCTGCGTGCAGGGACGGCATAATTACGTCAGGATATCATTTTATTTCCAGTTTCTTTGTTTCGGGTGCCGACGCAGCTTTCTTAGGAAGATCGACATAAAGCACTCCGTTCTTGTATTCGGCGCCTATATTATCGGCATCTATTCCGGAAATATCGAAGCTTCTGCGGTATGAACCGTAAGAACGTTCACGGCGGATATACTTGCCGTCCTTGTCTTTTTCGGAATTTTCGGTCTTGTGCTCAGCAGAGAGGATAAGGCTGTCTCCGTTTATATCAAGGCTGATATCGCTTTTTTCAAATCCCGGAAGTTCCGCTTCAAGAACGAAACTGTTTCCTTCATCGCGAATATCGGTGCGGCAGGTGTTTATCTGACTGTCCTCTCCGAAGAAATCCCTTTCAAAATCGTGGAACGCGTTGAAAAGATCATAGCTTTTTCTTTCAAATGGTGTAAGTGCAAACATATATATTCCTCCTATGTTATAATATCCGTTCCGTTCGGAACGTTACAAGTATAGTATCTGATGAAATTCAGGTTTTAAACGCTGTACCCATTGGTATCGCCTTCCTTTATTTATTTTGTAATTACATAATACCCCCTGTTTATGTTGAAATGATAAGCAAATTGTGAAAAGCAGATGAAAATTAGCACTCTTGTCTTGTGAGTGCTAAAATAAAAAATTTCAAAAAAACTATTGACAAGCAGAGACCAATATGATATAATTTCATAGTTGAATGTGGAAAATACATTCACAGCTATCGAATTCTAAAGACAGCAGGCGGCAAGGAAAGGCATTCCCCCTCTCCAGAGCCATAATTCCTGCCGAGGAAAAGATGGTGAGTATAATAGTGTACTTGCGCCTTTTCCTGTACGGAAAAGGTTTTCTTTTTTGAATTCCGGATAGCATACAAAATATTCGGAGGTGAAATTTTTATGCCAAGTGAAAAGATCCTTGAAACCAAAAAGGCAAGAGTCGAAGCTATAACCGAAATGCTCAAGAATTCTTCCGCAGGCGTTATAGTTGACTACAAGGGCATCACCGTTGAGCAGGACACCAAACTGAGAAAAGAACTCAGAGAGGCAGGCGTCAATTACTTCGTTGAGAAAAACTCAATGCTCCGCTTTGCAGTAAAGAACGTCGGTCTTGACGGACTTACGGACGTCCTTGAAGGAACGACAGCCATCGCCGTTACAGAAGGCGACCAGACTGCTCCGGCTCGTATCCTCGGTAAATTTGCAGAAAATTCAGAAGGTAAATTTACCCTTAAAGCAGGTTTCATCGACAAAGAGATCTACGACGCAAAGGGCGTTGCGGCTCTTTCCAAGATCCCGTCAAAGGAGACCCTTCTTGCACAGCTCCTTGGTTCTCTCAAGGCTCCTATGCAGAACCTTGCCGCTACTCTCCAGGCGCTTTCGGAGAAGAAGGCAGAAGAATCCGCATAATGGCGGTATCATTCGTTCCGGAACATTCGGAATGTACCGGATATCAAACGTTAAAAACTATTTAATTTGAAAAGGAGATAATTATTATGGCATCTGAGAAAGTTACAAGCATTTTGGATTCTATCGACGCTCTTACCATTCTTGAACTGAACGAACTGGTTGAGGGCATTCAGGAAAAATATGGCGTTTCTGCCGTTGTAGCCGCTGCTGCTCCCGCTGCAGGCGGAGCTGCTGCCGCTGAAGAAAAGACCGAATTTGACGTTATTCTTGCTTCCTTCGGTGAGAAGAAGATGGACGTTATCAAGGCTGTCAAGGATATCTGCGGTCTGTCCCTCAAGGAAGCTAAAGAGCTTGTTGAAGCTGCTCCTAAGGCTCTCAAGGAAGGCGCTTCCAAGGCTGATGCTGAAGAGATCAAGACAAAGCTCGAAGCTGCCGGCGCTACAGTTGAACTCAAGTAAGTTCCTGACGATATGCAAGATACGGTGCAGGACCGGTACGGTCTCTGCACCGTTTTTGTTGCAGACCGAATATGCACGCATATATCCTCTTAATCATATAGAATTGGTTATTTATTATTTTCGGACTATTTGTGGTAAATTATAATTTATCACGCTAAATATTATCAACAATAGCTGGTCCAGCGCAGACGGCGAAATTCCCTTTTCAAAAAACGGAGCTGGGGGTGAGGAAACGCGACAGCGTTTCCTGAGGGAA
>CANRJZ010000156.1 GCA_947631055.1 uncultured Clostridia bacterium
CTCCGCCTCTCAAAGACGGAACTCCAAATAAGGATATTCTTGTTGCTGCTTCGATATGCGGTGTAGACAGGGTATTCCTTGCAGGCGGAGCGCAGGCTGTAGCCGCACTGGCTTACGGAACGGAAACGATCCCTAAAGTGGACAAGATCGTAGGTCCGGGAAATATTTTTGTTGCAACGGCGAAGAAACTTCTTTACGGTAAGGTAGACATAGATATGATCGCAGGTCCAAGCGAGATACTTGTTGTGGCTGACGAAACTGCCGATCCGAAATATCTCGCGGCGGATCTTATGTCTCAGGCAGAGCATGACAAACTGGCTTCCGCAATACTTATTACTACAAGTGAAAAAATTGCGGACGAAACTATTTCCGAGCTGGATAGACAGGTACAAAAGCTTTCCAGAAAGGAAATTATTGAAAAATCACTTTCTGATTACGGCGCAATTATCGTCACGGACTGCATAGACTGCGCTATTGAAATTGCCAACGAACTTGCTCCGGAACACCTTGAACTTCAGGTGGAAAATCCGCTTATGTACATTGGCAAGATAGATAACGCCGGATCTGTATTTCTTGGGAAATATGCTCCCGAACCGCTTGGAGATTATTTTGCCGGACCTAACCATGTACTTCCTACCAGCGGAACTGCAAGGTTTTTCTCTCCGCTGTCGGTAAACAGTTTTACAAAACGTTCAAGTTTCATTTATTACACCGAACAGGCTCTTCTTGATGCTAAAGATGATATTGTATGTATTGCGGAAAAAGAAGGACTGACTGCTCACGCAAATGCTATAAAGGTCAGATTTGAATGATATTACAATTATCCTGAAAGGAACATTTTATGTACGAACTTAATTCAAAACTAAAAAAGGTCGAACCCTATGATCCGGTTGAAGGAGATTACAGAATAAGACTTGACGCAAACGAGTCATATTATAATATTAACGATGAACTGGGCGATAAGATAGCCGATGAAATTAAGAAAATTTCTCTTAACCGCTATCCCGATCCTATGGCGTCGGGAGCAATAAAGGCTTTTGCAGAATATTACAATATCCCCGAAAAATTTGTAACCGCGGGAAACGGTTCGGACGAACTTATAAGCATAATTGCAGGCTGTTTCCTTGAAAAAGGCGACAAGATACTTACGCTTTCTCCTGATTTTTCAATGTATGCGTTTTACGGAAGCCTTTATGAACTGAATGTTGAAGCTATGCAGAAGGAGCCTAACTTACAGATAAGCGTTCCGAAAGTAATCTCTTACTGCAAGGAAAACAAGATCAAGGCAGTAATTTTTTCAAATCCCTGTAACCCCACCTCTATCGGACTGCCTAAGACTGAAATTATCAGACTGCTAAAAAATGTTTCTTGTCTGGTGATAATCGACGAGGCATATATGGATTTCTGGGATCAGAGTATTCTGGACGAAGTGAAAAATTACGACAATCTGATAATTTTAAAGACCTGTTCAAAAGCTATGGGTCTGGCAGGCATACGAATGGGCTTTGCTGTTGCCGGAGAAACGATCACCACCGCTTTGAGAAGTGTAAAATCTCCATATAATACCGATACTATTTCACAAACTATCTGCAAAACAGTTCTTTCCGAAAAATCTACTCTTGAAAGACTTTGCAGAGAAATTGTCGAAAGCAGGAAATATCTGCATGAAAAATGTCTTGAACTGGCAGAAAAACATCCACGCATAGAAAAAGTGTTTGATTCGGTGACGAATTTTGTATTTATAAAAACTTCCTGCGGAAAGGAAATTTGCGATAAGCTTCTGGAGCGTTCAATTGCGATACGCTATCTGGGAAATTATATCCGTATAACTGCGGGAAGTCCTGAGGAAAACAACGAAGTAATTTCGGCAATTGACGAAATTCTTACCGGAATTGAGGAGGAATGAAATTTGAGAAACGCGGAGATAACAAGAAAGACCAAGGAGACCGATATTACCGTAATGCTTGAACTGGACGGCAGCGGAAAAACAGATATTTCCACCGGGATAGGTTTTTTTGACCATATGCTGACGGCTTTTGCCGTTCACGGCGGAATGGATCTGACGGTAAAAGTCAAAGGCGATCTGTACGTTGACGGACATCATTCCGTTGAGGATACCGGTATCGTCCTTGGAAAGGCTTTCGCGCAGGCTATAGGCGATATGAAAGGCATAACACGTTACGGAACTGCGTTCATTCCAATGGACGAAGCATTGGGCTTTGCAAGTCTTGACATAAGCGGACGTCCGTACCTTGTTTTTGATGCGGATTTCAGCGATGACAGGATAGGAGAGTTCGACACCTGTCTTACGGAGGAATTTTTCCGTGCGTTTGCGTACAATGCGGGAATTACGCTTCACCTGAAATGCGAATACGGAAAAAACGATCACCATATTGCAGAAGCTCTTTTCAAGGCTGCCGCTCACGCTTTGAAAGACGCTAAGGAAATTTCCGGAAACAGTATTCTTTCCACTAAGGGAGTGTTATAATGATCGCGGTAATTGATTACGGAGCGGGAAATATTTTCAGTGTGAAAAACGCTCTCGATCATCTTGGATATAAAAATATTCTCACCAAATCGGAAACGGATATCAGAAATGCCGATGCGATCATTCTTCCGGGAGTAGGTGCGTTTCCGTGGGCGATGAAAATGCTTTCAGAAAGCGGACTTGTTGACACAATAAAAACAGAAGCCAAGAAAAAGCCGTTTCTGGGAATTTGTCTTGGAATGCAGCTGCTTTTCGACAAAGGCTTTGAATTTGAGGAATGTAACGGGCTTGGACTTATAAAAGGTTATGTTGATAAAATCAACGAACCGGATCTTGTTATCCCTCACATGGGTTGGAACAAACTGGAGATAAACCATGACTGCCCGCTTTTTAACGGACTTTCCGAGGAGGAATATGTTTATTTCGTCCACTCTTACAAGGCGTTCTGCGATGATGAAAATCTTTTCGCTTACTGTGAATACGGTCACAAAGTTCCTGCGCTCGTTTCGGACGGAAAAACCGTTTTCGGCGCACAGTTCCACCCGGAAAAGAGCGGCAAGACCGGTCTGAAAATTCTTGAAAATTTCGTTATGCTGTCAGGGGAGGAAAAGTAAATGCTTGCAAAAAGAATAATACCTTGTCTTGACGTTCGTGACGGAAAAGTCGTAAAGGGCGTGAACTTCCAAGGCATAAAGGAAGTGGGCGATCCCGTTGAATGTGCTTATGAATATAATTTACAGGGCGCGGACGAGATAGTCTTTTATGATATAACAGCTTCTCACGAGGGCAGAGGAGTTATGCTGGACGTGGTTCGGAACACCGCAAAAAAAGTTTTCGTTCCTCTTACCGTAGGCGGAGGTATAAAGACCGTTGACGATATCCGTGAAACGCTCCGTGCAGGAGCGGACAAGGTTTCCGTCAATTCTCAGGCGGTGCAGAATCCTGCGCTTATAAAAGAGGGCGCGGATATTTTCGGCTCTCAGTGCATTTGTGTCGGAATTGACGCAAAAAAGGTTTCCGACGGCAAATGGACGGTCTATATCAACGGCGGACGTATTGATATGAAACTTGACCTCATAGACTGGGTAAAGCAGATCGAACAGCTGGGCGCAGGGGAAATTTGTCTCAATTCCATAGACACCGACGGCGTTCGGGAGGGCTTTGACATTCCCATGCTGGACGCGGTATGCAAGGCGGTGAAAATTCCCGTAATAGC
>CANRJZ010000157.1 GCA_947631055.1 uncultured Clostridia bacterium
AGAACCCGTCCTCGGCTATCGTAAAAGTTGCCGTGGGTGACAAAACGGAAATTGCCGCAGATGAGGGAGACGGTCCGGTAAACGCCATAGACAAGGCTCTCCGTCAGGCATTGACCGTTTTTTATCCGTCGATCGCGGATATTCACCTTGTGGACTACAAGGTCCGTGTCGTGGACGGCAGCGCAGCCACTGCGGCAAATGTACGCGTACTTATCGAAAGCACCGACGGAAAGGATCTCTGGACAACGGTCGGCGCGTCTACCGATATAATCAACGCTTCCGTGACCGCTCTTACCGACAGCATTGAATACAAGCTCATGAAAGACAAAGCGCAGAACGTTTCCGCTCTGCACTGAATTACAGCCGCTCAACCAATAGTAGATAAAGCAAATGATCGACCGCCGGTTCGTGTTAATTCAAGCAGATCTCTGCTATGATTGAATCACGAAATGAGGTTGCCCGATGTGGATCAGATAAAATGCTGAAAATCAGCTTTTCCGTTGTGACATAGCCGGTTATGATCCGGCATAATTCAAGAATTTTTCCATTGCGGAGGTAAGTCTTGCGTTCTTCATGTACGCAAAACCTACCTCTCTTTTGTTTATCGGAACAGGCAGCGGTATCTCTACGAATTCACCGCTGTCAAGTTCGTTCTGCACAAAACTTTTTATCACGCAGGCAACGCCTATTCCCGTCCGTGCAAATTCTATGAGCATATCCATTCCGCTGACTTCAAGGATATGATTTGGAATGATATCATTTTCCTTGAAATACCGGTCAACGTGCATACGTGACGCATTCGCGCCGTCAAGGAGCATTATATTTGCTTCCTCAAAAACGTCATTTTCTTCACGCAGACGCAGATTTTCCATATAATCCCTGCTTGCTATAAAAACGTCTTCTATCTCGCCGAGAGAATGAAATTCTATGTCGGCAGGATTTTCAGGCTTGACGATAAGACCTATATCTACTTTCCCTTCGATAAGCTGACCGTATATCCTTGATGATGACTGACAGTCAACGGTGATCTTAACGTGAGGATTTTCCTTGATAAAAATTTTCAGATACGGAAGAAGCATATGCTTGCATAATATGCCGCTCGCACCAAGACGAAGTCTTCCTATTCCGAGTTCGTTTATCCTGCGCAGCTTGTCCTCCCCGTCCCTGATTATATCAAACGCAGTTTTGAGCTGCTCATAGAGTATCTTGCCCTCGTCGGTAAGGGTAACTCCCCGATGATTTCTGACAAAAAGCGTTGTCCCAAGAGATTCTTCCATTTTTGTTATTGCCTTGCTTATAGCGGGCTGACTTATATAGTTCATTTCTGCGGCTTTTGAAATGCTTTCACATTCCGCAACTGCACAGAAAAGGCGGTAACGGTTCAGATTGCTTTCCGAGATCATAGAAATGCTCCATTCTTTTAAATTATATTTTTGATGCGTTGTATAAAATTATATCATATCTTAAAAGGTAATGCAAGTTTAAATTCGGTAAAAATTTCCGGGTCTTAATTATAAATAATTATTATTCCGGATATCTCATTCGTATAAAGTCAACGATCTTTTATCCCGACTTATGATAAAGAGCAAATATTTCTTTACAAATATAACTTTATATTATAGTTAATATTCATATTATGTATTTGAATTATATCAAATTCCATGCTATAATATGATTGAAAATATTTATGAAAGGAATGATTTATTATGGCAATGACAATGACCCAGAAAATCCTCGCCGCACATGCGGGTCTCGATAAGGTCGAAGCAGGACAGCTCATCAGATGTAAGCTGGATATGGTCCTCGGCAACGATGTTACCACTCCTGTAGCCATAAACGAATTTGAAAAAGCAGGTTTTGACAGCGTTTTTGATACCGAAAAGATTTCTATGGTAATGGATCATTTTACTCCCAATAAGGATATAAAATCTGCCGCTCATACAAAACAATGCCGCGATTTTGCTTCAAAACTGCAAATAAAGAATTATTTTGACGTAGGAGATATGGGTATAGAGCATGCCCTTCTTCCCGAAAAAGGTCTTGTTGCATCAGGTGAATGTGTTATAGGCGCAGACAGCCACACCTGTACATACGGCGCATTGGGAGCATTCTCCACAGGCGTGGGTTCTACCGACATGGCTGCCGGAATGGCTACCGGTGAAGCGTGGTTCAAAGTTCCGTCTGCAATAAAATTCAACCTCAAAGGCAAGCTGAACGAGTATGTTATGGGCAAGGACGTTATCCTGCACATAATTGGAATGATCGGCGTTGACGGCGCACTTTACAAATCTACGGAATTTTCCGGCGAAGGTCTGAAAAATCTTTCCATGGACGACCGCCTCTCAATGGCAAATATGGCTATAGAAGCAGGCGCAAAGAACGGTATCTTTGCCGTTGACGAGATCACAAAAGCTTATCAGGCAGGAAGAGTAGACCGTGAATATAAGATCTACGAAGCCGATCCGGACGCTCCTTACGACGCTGTTTATGACATTGATCTTTCGGAGATCAAACCGACAGTTGCGTTCCCGCATCTTCCGGAAAATACAAAGACAATTGACGAAGTGGGCGATGTAAAAATAGATCAGGTCGTTATAGGTTCCTGCACTAACGGCAGAATGGAAGACCTTGAAATGGCTGCAAATATCATCAAGGGCAAGAAAGTCCACGAGGGAGTCCGCTGCATCGTTATCCCCGCAACACAGAAAATTTACCTTGAAGCTATGAAAAAAGGCTTGCTGGAAATTTTCATCAACGCAGGCTGTGCAGTTTCAACACCTACTTGCGGTCCTTGTCTCGGCGGACATATGGGAATTCTCGCAAAGGGCGAAAGAGCCGTTGCCACAACTAACCGCAACTTCGTAGGACGTATGGGACACCCTGAATCGGAAGTTTATCTCGCCTCCCCTGCCGTTGCAGCCGCTTCAGCTATAACAGGAAAGATAAGCAGTCCCAAGGAAGTTTTGTAAGGAGGTCACATAATGAAAGTATCAGGTAAAGTTCATAAATACGGCGATAATGTTGATACCGATGTTATCATTCCGGCAAGATATCTTAATTCCGCAGACCCTAAAGAGCTCGCTCAGCACTGTATGGAGGACATTGACAAGGATTTTGTCAATAATGTAAAAGAAGGAGATATAATGGTAGCCGTAAAGAATTTCGGCTGCGGTTCTTCCCGTGAGCACGCTCCTATCTCAATAAAAGCAAGCGGTATCTCCTGCGTTATAGCGTCCACATTTGCAAGGATATTCTACAGAAACGCCATTAACACGGGACTTCCTATCCTTGAATGTGAAGAAGCCGCAAAAAATATTGAAAACGGCGACGTGGTGGAAGTTGATTTCGACACGGGTATAATTACAAACAAAACAAAAGGTCAGACCTATCAGGCACAGCCTTTCCCTGATTTTATGAAAGAGATCATAAACGCAGGCGGACTGCTTAAATCTTTGAAAAAGTAAGGAGAGAATTTCTATGAACAAGAATATTGCCGTTATAAAGGGCGACGGTATCGGTCCTGAGATCGTGACCGAAGCCATAAAAGTTCTGGATAAAGTATGCGCAAAATTCGGTCACAGCTTCAAATACACCGACGTGCTCATG
>CANRJZ010000158.1 GCA_947631055.1 uncultured Clostridia bacterium
CCTGCCATTTGGAAACGTCTATGCCGCGGAGGATATCGTCATATACCGTAACTATGAAATCGCTGCTTATGCCGTTCCTTGCCGTAACGGTAATGACCGCTGTACCTTCACCTACAGTCTTTACAAGACCTGTCTGCGAAACTTTTGCTACGCTTTCGTCGTTGGAAGTATATGTAAGATAATCATATATACCGAGAGGATATATTATAGGTTCGATCTGTACTTCTTTGCCTTTTCTCAGCGTAGCGGAACGCTCCGAAAAATCTATTGATTCAACGTCGCCAAGCTTGAATTCCGTTCCGCCGCTCATATCCGTAACGGTAAAATAAATGCTTTTCTTGATGCCGCCGGAAGTTTCGACCCTTACCTTTGCCGTACCAAATCCTACAGCGGTAACAAGACCGTTTTCATCTACCTGAACTATATTTTTCCCGTAGCTTTTGAATGTTACGTAATCATCGGATTTAAGGGGACTGAAACCATAGGTTATCTGAAAAGTTTCACCGATAATTATGTTGTTCCTTTGCGGAACTTTGAGACGAAGATTTCTCGCAGGATTTTTTACGACGCGGTTGTCTTCATTGAACTGTCCCGCTATAGCGGAGTCGTAATTTTCGTTGTCATTTTCTTCCGTGCTGCTGTCCGGATCGTCAGCGTCCTGACTGTCTTCTTCGGAACTTTCCGCGACAAAAGAAGCGTCGTCGGAAAGAGTTTCCGACTGTTCGATCTCCGGATCCGTTTCATCGTAAGCGGAAACGGAAATTTCCGCGGCAGGAAATGCCGCAAAGGCTGATATCATACAAAATGATAATACCAGACCTGTAAATGTGCTTAATTTTTTTCTTTTCACGATCGTTGTTCTCCTTAATATATTTCTATTAATTATTCTATAATAATACAAATGATTTGTCAAGTGTTTTGACGATTTTCCGGAATTTTACCGGAAATATGTAAAATTTTCTGCGTCCGGAGTAAAAAAATACCCCGAAAAGCAGTCATGTACAGACAGCTTTTCGGGAGTATAATTCAGCTGCATTTTTCCGGGAAATACACGTTGTACCACACGAGGAAAATAAATACGGTCCATATTTTTCGGCTGTTGTCAGCCTTGCCGCTGCGGTGTTCGTCAAGAAGCCTGATAAGTAATTCCGTATTGAAGAAATGCTGTGCGGCAGGGGAGGTAAAACGCTCTTTTACGATATCATAGTATTTGTCCTCTTTGAGCCACACTCTGATGGGAACGGGAAATCCCAGCTTTTTCTTATTTGCCGTCTGCGGAGGCGCTGAACGCAAAGCGGCTTTCCGCATAGCAAATTTTGTATTTTCATCGGTAACTCTGTATTTTGCCGGTATCTTTTCGGCAACGGCCATTACTTCCTTGTCAAGGAAGGGAACTCTCAGTTCCAGACTGTTAGCCATAGACATTTTGTCTGCTTTCAGCAGGATATCTCCCGTCATCCACAGATGAAGATCGAGATACTGCATTTTTGTAACGGGATCGGCATTTTTTACCTTGTCATAGAAAGGCTTTGTTATTTCCGCAGCGTCCTGCGCGTCGGTCTTTATTTTAAGAAGCGCCTTTCGTTCCTTTTCGCTGAACATATATGCGTTGCCGATAAAACGTTCTTCAAGATCTTTTCCTCTGCGGACGAGGAAATTTACTCCTCTTTTGGCAGGGAGCTTTGAAGCAATCGTACCGATAGCCCTTCTTATAGGACGCGGTACAGCATTATACAGCGGAACGGACATCGGTTCTTTGTAAATATTGTATCCGCCGAAGATTTCGTCCGCACCTTCACCCGAAAGAACTACTTTGACATATTCGGAAGCTTTTTTGCATACAAAATAAAGCGCTATGCAGGAAGGATCCGCAAGAGGTTCGTCCATATGATACTGTATTTTTTCTATATTGTTCCAGTATTCGTCCGGCGAGATCACCTTGCTGATATTTTCTTTATTTATGTATCCGGAAAATTCCTTTGCCCAGCCGATCTCGTTGTATTTTTCGTCCTCGCCGAATCCGACGGTGAACGTTTTGTCAACGTTGGCTACGGCTGCGACATAGCTTGAATCAACGCCGCTTGAAAGAAAGCTGCCTACTTCCACGTCGGAGATCTTATGCGCTTCCACCGAATTTTTGAAAACATCAGAAATTTCATCTACCCAATAGTCAAGGTCATGGCTGTCGTCGGGTCGGAATTCTATGTCCCAATAACGCGAGACGGAAAGCTTGCCGTTTGAATACCTGAAATAATGAGCCGGAAGAAGTTTGAAAACATTCTTGAAAAAAGTTTTTTCCGTCGGAGAATACTGGAATGTCAGGTAATTTTCAAGAGCGGCTTCATTAAGTTCCTTTTTGAAATCGGGATGAACGAGGAAGGCTTTTATTTCCGAGCCGAATATGAACGTATCTCCCATTATTGCGTAATACATAGGCTTTATCCCGAAGAAATCACGGGCGCCGAAAAGTTCTTTTTTTGTTTTATCCCATATAACGAATGCAAACATTCCCCTTAACTTACCAAGAACGTCTGCGCCGTATTCTTCATATCCGTGGATAAGCACTTCCGAGTCGGTATTCGTCCGGAAAGTATGTCCTGCTTTTATAAGTTCCTCGCGAATGGACCGATAGTTGTATATCTCGCCGTTAAAAAGCAGCACCTTGGTCTTATCCTCATTGAAAATAGGCTGATCTCCGGACGAAGAAATATCTATTATGCTGAGCCTGCGAAATCCGAGAGCGATATCCTCGTCGATGTATTTTCCTCCGGAATCCGGACCTCTGTGCTTTATTTTATCCATCATTTCTTCAATGATCTTGTTTGAATTATTTTGAGTATTGGTAAATCCTACAAAACCGCACATAAAAACCTCCATAAACGGGAAATGAGTTCTAATTAAATATACTATTTTATTATACTGCATTATTACAGGATTTGCAAGTAAAAAGATACGATATTCGGGCGTTATATCAGGAATTAATTTTTTGTTCAAAAAATGCCGTATTTTTGCGAATAAAAAAGCACCGCAGATCATTTATCTGCGGTGCTTTGGGATTATCTGTTATCAGAATTCAGCGATCTTCGCCTGGAGCTCAGCGTCTACTTCGTTTACCATGCTTTCGATAGCGTCGGCAAGAGCTTCTCTCTGGGTAGCCCAGTCGGAACCGCCGTGGAACGGAACTCTCAGACCGTTGGAAGAAGTATCTACAGTATAAGCTGCAATATCGGTAGAGCATCCGGGAGCAAAGTCATATACAGGATACTGACGTGCAAGATCGTTGCAGACAGCCAGTCTTTCGATGATCTCATCGTTCCACTGGTTATCGTCCTTAGCCTTTCTGTTCGCGATCTCGTTAGCACCTTCGTCGTTAGATGCAACGATAGAACATTCAGCAAAACGTGCAACGCCTTCGGGGTTCTGAGCGCCCTTACAGAGAGCGTAGCCTGCGATAGTAGCTGCACAGTAAGGATCTGAACCTGCCGGAGACGGAACGGGAACGATACCTACATCGGCGGGATCCATCTTGTTTGCCCAAGTTGAAGGATCGCCCTG
>CANRJZ010000159.1 GCA_947631055.1 uncultured Clostridia bacterium
ACCCAGCCGTCCTCGTGGTAATTCGTTGCGTGGAGGGTGTATTCGGTGGTGGTAGCTATCTCAACGAATTTCGGGTAGTTGTCCACGGCATATTTTGCGATAAGCGCCATATCTCTGGCGTTGGTATACTGTTCTTCGTCAAAAAGCCCGTGAGGATTGACAAAGTGCGTTCCGGTGCAGCCTATCTCCTCGGCTTTCTGATTCATCATATCAACGAAGTTGGGTATACTGTCATTACCCACATTATATGCAAGTATTCCTGCGGACTCGCATGCCGAATACATCAGCATCGAATACATCAGGTCGGTGACGGATATGATCTCTCCCCTTGAATATCCTACTGCGGAAGGATTTTTTCCGTACAGATCGTCAAAAACCGCCAAAGGAGCTTCAAATTCGGTATTGTCAAGGTCGGAAACATGATCAAGTACGACAATGGCGGTCATTATTTTTGTAAGCGATGCGGGATACATTTTCTTTGTAGGATTTTTCTCATAAAGAATGGTATCCTTATCGAGGTTGATAAGAACGGCTGCTTCGCTGGACACCGTAAAATTAGGTGTGAATGTCACCGCGGAAGCAGGTATGCATGATATTACCGTAATGATAAGCGCGGCGGCAACGATTGCCGCAATTTTTTTCACGGACGTCATAATATTTTAACGCCATATCCTTGATAGGGCGTATTCTCCTTTCACATAATTTCATATTATTTCTATTATAACAAATTTTCTTTTAAAATGGAAGTGTTTTTTTATTTTCTATGAAATTTTTAGAATATAGTCCGGCAAAGGCTATGTGTGACCTGCTCCGGCGTTGGCTATGCAAAAATAATTTTTCCTGCGGAGCGGTCAATTGTGTATATTTTGTAAATATTTTTTTATACCTCTTGAAATTAAGGAGCAGTTGGTTTATACTATATTTAGCACTCAAAAAGAAAGAGTGCTAACACTTTTAACGTCAAAGTGCTAAATTATTTTATATATCTGAAAGGGATGTTTCATATGGCGGAAACAAAACAGTTCAAAGCGGAATCAAAACGTCTGCTGGATATGATGATAAACTCCATTTATACTCATAAGGAAATTTTCCTGCGCGAGCTTATTTCCAATGCCAGCGACGCTATCGACAAGCTTTATTTCAAATCGCTTACCGACGATAAAGTGAATATGAACAAGGACGATTTCTGCATATTCATCACCGCCGATAAGGATAACGGCATACTTACTATCACCGACAACGGCATAGGAATGACCAAGGAAGAACTTGAAAATAATCTCGGTACCATCGCAAACAGCGGCTCGCTTGCTTTTAAAAACGAAAACAGCGGCGCTGAGGATATCGACATTATCGGTCAGTTCGGCGTAGGATTTTATTCCGCGTTTATGGTAGCCAAAGAAGTGGAAGTCCGCTCCAAAGCATACGGAGAGGACAAGGCTTATGTCTGGAGATCGGAAGGCGTTGAAGGCTATACCATAGAAGAATGCGACAAAGATACCGTCGGCACGGAGATACGTCTGAAAATGAAGGACAATACCGATGACGAAAGCTATGACGATTATCTGATGCAATGGAAGATAAAATCCCTTGTCAAGAAATATTCCGACTATATCAGGTTCCCTATAAAAATGGAAACTGAACACGACCACCTCAAAGAAGGCACAGGTGTGGACGATATCCCGCCCGAATATATCACCCACACCGAGATAGAAACTCTTAACAGTATGGTCCCCCTGTGGAGAAAGAGCAAGAACGAGATAACCGATGAGGAATATAACAAGTTCTACCGTGAAAAATTCTACGACTACAATGAACCTCTTGCCCATATCCACACAAAAGCCGAAGGTACAGCCACATATGACGCTCTGCTTTATATCCCGTCAGAAGCGCCGATGGATTATTATACAAAGGAATACACAAAAGGTCTTCAGCTTTTTTCCAGCGGCGTACTTATAATGGACAAATGCGCCGACCTCCTGCCGGATCATTTCTCTTTTGTAAAAGGACTTGTAGACTCTCAGGATCTGTCGCTGAACATTTCCCGTGAGATGCTCCAGCACGACAGGCAGCTCAAACTAATTGCCAGATCACTTGAAAGAACTGTCAAGAACGAACTGAAAAAAATGCTGACAAACGACAGGGAAAAATACGAAAAGTTCTGGAAAGCTTTCGGATTGCAGATCAAATTCGGCATATACAACGGCTACGGCGCAAACAAAGATCTGCTGAAAGACCTGCTCCTGTTCCACAGTTCCTTTGAAAAGAAACTTGTTACCCTTGACGAATATGTTTCCCGTATGAAAGAGGACCAGAAGTACATCTATTATGCCGCAGGCGAAAGCGTTGCCAAGATCGACTGCCTGCCGCAGACCGAAGTCGTAAAGGAAAAGGGTTATGAAATACTTTACCTGACCGAAAGCGTAGACGAATTCGCCGTACAGATGCTTATGAACTATGAGGAAAAGCAGTTCAAATCCGTTTCCGCTTCGGACCTTGACATCGAGACTCCGGAAGAAAAAGAAGAATTCAAGAAGATCGCCGAAGATAACAAGGATCTTTTCACCTTCATAAAAGAAGCTCTCGGCGATAAGATCAAGGAAGCAAGGCTTTCCGAACGTCTCAAAACTCATCCCTGCTGCCTTACAAACGAAGGTCAGATATCCCTTGATATGGAAAAGACCTTTGCGGCAATGCCAAACACCGATCATTCCGTAAAAGCGGAAAAGGTACTTGAACTTAATCCTGAACACGAAATGTTCAAGACCTTGCAGAAGCTTTACGAGACCGATAAGGAAAAGCTCAAAGCCTACAGCAAGATACTTTACACGCAGGCTTTGCTGATAGAAGGAATGACAATAGACGACCCTCTGGACTTTTCAAATCTTGTATGCGATCTGATGATAGAAAAAGCGTAAAACAAGCAGCCGTGTAAATTTTTACACGGCTGTTTTCAATTCAGACGGCAGCTTCCGATCCGGTATGCAAAAAACGAAATGAAACGCGAGAAACATAGAGAATTGAAGCAAATCACAGAGATTTAAAGAGATTGAGGGATATATTTTAAAAATTCGGCTATTTGGCTGTTGACTTTGGGAAAAATATCGTTTATAATTGTCAATGTTGTGTCGTACAAACGAATTTTGCCTATAAGAGTTGCTATCGGCAGCTTCGTGGACGGACAAAAATATATCAAAAAGGAGAATGACTATGTCAACCTATATGCCTAAGGCAAATGAGATCAGCCGCAAATGGTATGTGCTTGACGCCGCCGATAAGTCTCTCGGACGCGTTGCGGCACAGGCTGCTTCTATCCTCCGCGGAAAGCATAAGCCTACATTCGCTCCCCATGCTGACTGCGGCGACCACGTTATAATAATCAACTGCGCACAAGCTAAGCTCACCGGCAAGAAGCTGGAGAAAAAGACCTACAAGTGGCACACCGGCTGGATCGGCGGTCTCAAGGAGATCAAGTACAG
>CANRJZ010000160.1 GCA_947631055.1 uncultured Clostridia bacterium
TCAGCGGGATACGTTCACCGTCCTCATCTACGCGCAGGATAATGAACTGACCCGGTTCTGCTTTTCCTGCCACCATAGGAGCGTCGATATCCATAAGTGTTACCGTAGGATTAAGGATCTTTTTTCTTACGATCTTATACATTCTATCATTCCTTTGCATAATAGTAAAAATTGTCGATGTTATAATGACACACGTCACTATTTTGATTATACACAAAATTTCTGATAAAGTCAATGATTTTTTTACATTTTACATTCATTTGCCGGACGAACGATAAATGTAACTGTTCCCTTTTTTGCCTATCCTTTCCACTGCTCCCGCTGCGGAAAGCACGTTCAGCATAAACGAAGCGTATTTTTGTCCGACGCCGCTTGCTGTCCCGAGATCAAGCGAAGTAAACTCCTCCGGAAGGCTGTCGGGAATAAAATATCCCCAGCCGTTTTCTCCGCCGACGTAAATTTCATCCGCAATATCCAGCGGGATACGGTCAAACCGGACATATCCGCGTCTCCTTCCGCGTTTCAGTCCGTTCTTTTCAGGCGGGACGCGCAATTCCTCCACATCTGTCATAACGATGCACAGGCGGAAATTCTCATGAGAAATAAATGTTTTTATTTTATATAATTCGGCAAAAACATCGGCGACAGAACCCGTAACGGGAGATCTTCTCCGCTTTCCGCGCCTGCCTGTTTCCGGATCGAACTGAACTATCCATTTGTTTCTCGGAATGGGATAGACCACCGTGACTCTGCTTACCGGAAGAAATACCTCCAGTTTTTTTCTGAGCTTTTCAAAGCCCGCCGTTTGTATCTCTATAATTCCGTCCTCGCCTACTATATCCGCCACAAATCCGCCTATTTTCTGCTCGTGGCCATCGGAATACGGTTCAAAATAATTTTTCAGCACTGCATGCATAGTTTTTTCTCCGTAAGTCCCTATACCGTTTATCTGACGCTCCTCATTCATAATTTTCTGCACCGAATCGTAAAATCTTTCCTTGTCCATAATTCCTCCTTATGCCAAATGATCCGGACAGCGAATGTGATCGTTCACCGTCCGGATCATCTTCATATCCGATTATACCATACTCTAAGAAAAAAATCAACTTAAACCCGCAGTATACATACTTTGTCTCCCTGACTTCTTATCCACATATCAATACCGTCTCCGAACACCTCGGCAGTTATCACAAATCCGTCGCGCCTTTTTTCGCATATGTCGGCAGTAGGTATCCTGTCAAGCACGGGTTCCGGATCTTCACCTTTATAAAGGAATTTTATTTTTCTGAGCTTTCCTCCGCACATAAACTGTATTCTTTTCCTGAATTCGCTCTCCTCAAAGCGATCCTTATAAGGAACAGTAAATGTTTTACCGAGGATATCGCAGCTTTTTATCCTGTCAATGCGGTATAGCAGCGGGAAAATATCATTTCCGCCGTCTTTGTCATTTGTAATTGCCGTCAGATAAAAATAATATCCCGAAAATGTTATCCCCGCCGGAAATACAGTTATTTCCGATACGCTGCCTGCCGATTTTTCGTAAAGTATATTAATTACTTTATGCTCGTTCACAGCGCCGTATATATCCCACAAAATATCCGTGAAATGCTTTTTGTGGATAGGTTCTATATAGTGATAGAATTCATTTGAAACAATGGCGCCTATCATCTTTTTTTCCTGCGCCGGAGTGCAGTTATTTATGATTTTTTCGATCAATGATAAAATGTCGTCCCTGCGGAACGCCCGACTTTCAAGCAATATTTTGCATACCGCCAATATTTCTCCGTTGCTGAAATAACCGTTTTCCTCCGAGATCAGCTTGTAGCCTTTCAGTTTGCGGTCAAAAACGATTTTTCCGCTTTTACTTCCGTCTTTGTCACAGTTTTGCAGGAAATCGTTTATTTCGTCCATATCGCGCATAATGGTCCTTTTAACGACTCCGGCACGTTCGGCTTCTTTTTCCGGAAAGATCACCCCGCCCGCAATAAGCTTTCTGTACAAGTAAAGGACTCGGCTGCTCTTGATATTCTCCGAAGATCTGTCTTTTTTCATAACTTCCTCCTTTCTGCTGCCGTATAAGCAATTGTTCCCGCAGGAGATCTCCGCGCAAAAGCATTTGCGGAGATCTGTCAGGAAAAATTCTTGATATGATATATCTTTACAATAATGACAATTATAACACATAATTATCTAAATTTCAATACTTTTAGGGTATTATTTTTAGTACATATAGGAATTTGATAAAATAATACAGAAGGTATAAAGTAATAATATCGATGAACTATCGACATTACTGACCATATGAATTTTCCAAAATATCCCGACAGTATATTTACATCGAATAAAATAACGCCTGATAACCAGAATGTCGGATCTCTCCGGTCAATATGTTTTATGTTTAATGAAAGGAACTGCATTGCGATATGGACGTCGGAAACAGAAAAATATCATATGATGTTGGCGCAAGGATAAGGGAACTGCGCAGGGAGCGCCGCATGAGCCAGGAGGCTCTTGCATTCAGTTCGGATATGCATCCGGCATACCTTGGGAAAATAGAACGGGGCGAAAAATGTCCTACCATAGACACACTTTACAAAATATGCGTCGGATTAAAAATACCACTTTCCGAACTGCTCGACATAAAACAAGGAACAAGACCTACTTCAAAAGAAGCTATGTACAGGATAGAAAATGCTCTTTCCGGCATTGATGAAGCGTCAGCTGTAAAAATCGCCGAGATCGTGGAAAGCGTTTCAGAAATATACAAAAACAAAATATGATCCTAAAACAGATATGTCCCTTAAAAAAATAAAAGGCGGTCCGGTCGGATCGCCTTTATTTTTATCTTTTTACAAACTCCTAAAATATGAAAAAGTACGGATCATACTTTACATCTGAATTCATTTCCGTTGGCGGAAAAGTATTTTTTCAAAGGACATTCGCTGCATTTCGGACTTCTTGCCGTGCAGTATTCCCTTCCGAAAAGCACAAGACGATGACAGAAATCGCTTCCCTCTTCCGGCGGGATCAGTTTCAGAAGATCCTGCTCAACTTTTGAAGGGTCGGTCTCCTTGGTAAGTCCGAGACGCCCCGTAATGCGTATACAATGGGTATCGGTAACTATTGCCGGAAGATGATGTACATCTCCCATTATAAGATTTGCGGTCTTACGCCCTATTCCGGGAAGAGAAGTGAGTTCTTCGATAGTTGCGGGAAGTTCTCCGCCGAAATCATACAATAATTTGCGGCAGGCTTCTGCAATGCTTTTGGCTTTGGTCCTGTACAGGCCGCATGGTTTTATTATCTCAGCCAGTTCGTCAACGTCCGCATTTGCAAAGGATTCCAATGTGGGATAACGTTCAAAAAGCTCTTTTGTGACAATATTTACTCTGGCGTCAGTACACTGTGCGGACAGCCGT
>CANRJZ010000161.1 GCA_947631055.1 uncultured Clostridia bacterium
AAAGCGACAAGGGGCGCTGCCCCTTGACCCTGCGAGCTGGGCTCAGCTCGACCAGCTATTGTTTCTTACGTTTAGTGCGATAATTTATCATTTGAAATTAAACCTTTATATCTCAACTCTCAACTCTTAACTCTCAACACTAAATTATCCCGTAATATTATTTGAACGGGCTTATCAGTGTTCTTTGAGCCAGCAAAGAGCCGTATTTGCATATGCCGCGCTTCCCCGGTAAAGCACAGAATCATCAAATCTTACCTGCGGATGATGCTGACCGAACGTATATCCGTCGAGAGAGCTTCCCGCCGTCATAAACATACTTACCGTCGGAACATGGTGGCTCACGAAAGCAAAATCCTCGCTTCCCCCGCCGGCTTTGCCTCCTGAAACTACCGAAAGATCCATAGCCTGCTCGCCAAATAACGCTTTCATATACTTTAAGGTATCCGCAGCAAGATCCTTATCTATTATCATACAAGGACAAAAATCATAGAATTCTACCGACGCTTCACACCGGAATGCCGCTGCCACTCCTTTGCATATCTGTTCCATACGTGACTTTATAAGCTTGCCAACTTCATTTTCCGGATCGGTAGTCCTGATAGTTCCCCACATTTCAGCTGTATCCGGAATAACGTTTGACGCTTTTCCGGCTTCAAACCGTCCTGTAGTGAAAACTCCGAACTGATTGCCTTCAAGCTCTCTGCTGTTGATCTCCTGAAGCGCAATATGCATATGCGCCGCAGCTGTTATCGGATCGATCGCCTCGTGCGGTGTAGAACCATGACCTCCCTTTCCCTTTACGGTGATGTGATACTGCTCACAGGAAGTTGAAGATATTCCTCCTCCCGCCACAAGGAACGTTCCCGACGGAAGAGGCATTCCCGCCGTAACATGTATCATTACCGCAGCGTCAACGCATGGATCTTCAAGAAGTCCCGACTTTATCATATCCGGCGAGCCTTGGAATATTTCCTCTGCCGGCTGGAATTCAAGCTTGACGTTCCCGCATATATCGTCCTCATGGGCTTTGAGCAGCTTTGCCGCTCCGAGGAGCATTGCCGTATGCATATCGTGACCGCAGCCGTGCATTTTACCGGCGTTTTTGCTGCGGTATTCCACATCAGCCCGGTTTTTTCCCTCCTGCAAGAGCGACCACGCCCGCTTTTCCCATTTCGCATGGTTCATATCCCATTTCTTCAAGTTTTTTAATAACAAAAGCCTTTGTCACAGGAATATCAAATCCTACCTCCGGGTGCATATGAAGTTCCCGTCTTATCGACACCAGTTCCTGTCGGATCCCGCCTGCTTCTTTCAATATGTCATACATTTCAATTACCTCGTTTCTGTTCCGTTTTATCCGCAAGCAGCGTTCTTTCCGTATAGCCGCTCCGGATCGTTATTAATATAATTTTACTATATTATTTCAAAAACGTCAATACCGAATACGCTGCCGTGATATACAATTTCTGCTTAGCGAAAATTTTCGCTTAAAACCTGAAAAAAATATCCGGTACAGATATTTTCTGCACCGGATATCAAGATCATTTTATATTGCCGCATTTTATTTTTTCTTTTTTGAGAACAGCATTGCCGCAGCGGCTGCCGCAAATGCGGATATCATTGTACCGAACGGTATATTGCCCGTCTTAGGATTATCCTGAGCTACCGGCTCGTAAGGGATATCCTTTTCACCGTCTCTCTTCGTCATATCGTCGGGAACTTCAAGTTCTTCCGGTTCTTTAGCCTCTTCTGCGTCATTCGGATATTCCGCCGTATCCTTATGCTCGCTGTCGGGAAGTTCATCTTCTTCCGAGCTTGACGATGCATCGGAATCAATAGGTTCGCCTTCGGGTATATCGGGTACGTCAGGCTCATCGGGCTCATCGGTATCATCAACGGCGTCGTCGGGATCTTCGGGGATCTCCGGATCGTCAGGCTCAACGGGAACTTTAGGATCGTCGGGAGCAGGATGATAAATATTTACATATTCTATCTTGTTTTCCTGTTCGTTAAGGACGCTTCTTGACATTACCGCCGTACCGTTTACGGAGTAATTTTCGGGAACTACTTCCTTTACCTTGATCGTATCTCCGCTTGGGATATCCTTCAGCGTTACCGTTTCGCCCGCTTTGATCTTTATCGTTCCTCCGCTTTCAACTTCTCCGGAAGAACCGACTGAACCTTGATACTCAAAGCTTCCGAATTCTTTGTCTCCCCCGTCCCTTGATATCTCAATGACGAATTCAAAGCTGTCGGTTATCTCTCCGCTGATATCATTTCCGTTTACGTCCACTACCTTCTTGCTGATACCCACATCTCCGTATGTTTCGGGGTGCGGCGGGTCAGGAATTACAGTTCCTCCTCCGAAGTTGTTCACAAATACTTTCGAGTTGCTTCCTATTCCGATAGTTCCGCCCATCGAAAGCTGAGCCGGCGTATAGCCTGTCGGCATTATCGTTTCGGTAATGGTATATTTCGTTCCTTCAGGAAGATCATTTATTGAATAGCTTTCTCCGTTTTTGAGAGTTACCGTTTGAGTCTCGGAAGTTCCGTCAGGATATTCCAGCATTATCGAGAAGGTAAATTCATCGTCATCGTTCGGCGTTCCGCTGATAACATTTACGGACTTTGTAAGGGTCAGACTTCCGTATTCCGGCTGCGGGGGAACAATTTCCCTGTTGTTGACAAATGCAGCTTGTGTCGCCGCTCCTTCAATGATGCCGCCGCTTATCGTGTCAGTCTCAGGTGTGTATTCGCTATTCACTTCTTCCGTCAAGGTATACTGTGTTCCTTCGGGAAGTCCCGAAATTGTCGCTTTATCACCATTCTTTAATGTTATTGTGCCTCCGCTGCTTATGATACTTTCACTGCCGGTTCCGTCGCTGTATGCGTATGTTATGCTGTAAGAACCTTCAAGCTCCGTGGGATCTGCCGCAGACTTGTAGAGAGACAATGTAAAGTTGAACGGAACATTATTGTCCGGATCGTCGGCATTTGAAACGTCTACAGGTACTCCATTGACTGTAACAGACTTGGAAACTTCAAGAGTTCCGATCTTTCTGTTGTTGACAAATGCAGCTTGTGCCGTTGCTTCTGCACTTATGTTGCCGCTTATCGTGCTTTCATCAGGTGTGTATGCGCTGTTCGCTTCTTCCGTCAAAGTATAATATGTTCCTTCGGGAAGTCCCGAAATTATCGCTTTATCACCGTTCTTTAATGTTATTGTGCCTCCGCTGCTTATGCTGTCTTCACTGCTGGTTCCGTCGCTGTATGCGTATGTTATGCTGTAAGAACCTTCAAGTGCTGTGGTATCTGCCGCAGACTTACAGAGAGACAGTGTAAAGCTGAACGGAACATTATTGTCCGGATCGTCGGCATTTGAAACGTCTACA
>CANRJZ010000162.1 GCA_947631055.1 uncultured Clostridia bacterium
AGGATGCGCGCTTGCCTCTTCCGACCCTCCCTCGGAGCTGATGAAGCTGGGAAAGTCCGAATCTGTCGGCATTTTCTATAACTATCACCGTTGCGTTAGGAACGTCCACCCCGACTTCTACCACCGTAGTTGCAACGAGAAGATCAAGCTCGTGATCCTTGAAGGCGGTCATTACCTTATCCTTTTCCGCAGCAGACATCCTGCCGTGCAGAAGTCCGGTCCTGTATCCGGCAAGCACCGTCTTTTTCAGTCCCTCCGCATAGACCTTTGCCGCCGCAAGTTCCGAAGCGCCTTCTTCTATCATAGGACATATTATATAGCCCTGCCGCCCTTCGTCTAACTGTTTTTTCACAAATCCGAGAGCCCGTTCCCTGAGTTTTGACGTTACTGCAAATGTCTCTACAGCGCGTCTTCCTGCCGGAAGCTCGTTCAGCACAGAAATATCCAGATCTCCGTAAATTATCATCGCCAGCGTTCTCGGTATGGGGGTAGCCGACATTACCAGCTTATGCGGATCGCTGCCCTTGACCGCAAGAGCCGCCCGCTGATCTACTCCGAAACGATGCTGTTCGTCCGTTATGACCAGTCCGAGGTCCTTGAATTCGGTCGTTTCCGAAATAAGCGCATGAGTTCCCACTGCCACAAAGCAGCCGTCGCTGTTCAGCCGTTCGGCAGCGGCGGCACGCTGTTTTTTTGTCATAGATCCGGTAATAAGGCATACTCCGACCCCAAGCGGCTCCAAAAGTCCGGAAAGAGTTTCGTAATGCTGAACGGCAAGTATTTCCGTCGGAGCCATAAGAGCCGTCCGATATCCGTTCCCTGCGGCAAAATAAGCCGCAGCTGCGGCAACAGCCGTTTTGCCGGAACCCACATCTCCCTGAATGAGCCTGTTCATGGGATAATTGCCGCACATATCATTGATAATGTCCGAAACGGCACGTTTCTGCGCTCCCGTAAGTTCAAAGGGAAGCATTTCATAAAATCCGTTCATATCGGCTTTATCCGCACTCATTTTGCAGGAGGCCGACGTCCGCGTACGGTCTTTTATCATCATCATTCCAAGCTGGAGTTTAAGCAGTTCGTCAAAGGCAAGCCGTTTTCTTGCAGTTGCGGCGGAATGATCGTCCTTGGGAAAATGTATGCTCTTCAAAGCATATTCCAGCGTGGAAAGTGCATACTCAAGCCTGATATCATCGGGAAGGGTGTCCGCAAAGAAGCTGTCGTCCGCCCGACTGAGTATCTCGGAAATATTGGTTGTGACCATTGCTGTGGTAAGCCCCTCCGTAAGGGGATAGACAGGTCTCAGAAGGTTTTTTTCCGTAGTCCTGAGAAATGTGGGGGAATTCATTTCCTTGCGGGTAAAATTGCCAGTCATCTTCCCGCTGAAAAAATATTCCTCTCCTTCGTAAAGTGCGTCAGCGGCAAAACGGTTGTTGTAAAAGACTATGGAAATGCGGTCGCCGTTTTCGTCCTCTGCGAATACTTTATAAAGAACAAGTCCCTGTCTTATGCGGGCGGCGCCGTTTTTTCTTATCACCACAGCCTTTATAACGGCGTGTTCGCCTATGGGAGCAGCCGATATGGGAACGGTCTCCGAATAATCTATATACCTTCGGGGAAAGTGAAAAACAAGATCTCCGACAGTATTTATGCCTATTTTATTGTAAAGTCCCGCCCGCTTTTCGCCGACGCCTTTAAGCTCCCTTATCGGAGTGTTCCTTGTCATTATTCTCACCTGCCGGAAAAATTATTTTATTACTCCGTACCTGAGTTTTACCGAAATTATCCTTGCAACGCTTTCATTGATGCGTTCTTCCGATATCCTGCCGTCCCAGAATGCCGAACGGAGCGAATCATAGCAAGCTTTACCGTCGCTTACGCAAAGCATATCGTTCCCCGCCAGAAAAGCGTCTGCGTACGGATCGTCCGTATACAGGGATATTGCGTCCATTCCCAGATCATCGGTAATTATTATGCCGTCAAAGCCGAGTTCCCTTAATACCTTGTGTACTTCCGGCGCAAGACTTGCAGGAACGTCGGCATTATAAGCCTCAACTATATTATGATTTACCATTATCATAGGAGAACCGGCGTTAATGCCGCCTATGAACGGAAGCAGATCTTTGCTTTCAAAATTTTCCCGGCTGCGTGTATCAACGGCTATGCCGGTATGAGTGTCAACATTGGGACCGTATCCCGGAAAATGTTTAAGGCAGCTCACAATGTTCCGCGCATTGAGAGCGGAAACTATCCCGCCGATCGTTCCGGCCGTTCCCTCATAGTCCAGACCGCAGGTGCGGTCATAGATATAATCATCTTTGCTTTCGGCAACATCGGCGACGGGAGCAAGATCAAGATCTATGCCCGCATTTTTAAGACCTTCCGCAAGCTCGTCCGCCCATGCTTCGATATCCCCGCCGGAGGAAAGCATTTCCTGCATTGACGGCAGCGGTCTTTCGGCAAAAGCCGGATATCTGCTGACGCGGGTTATAGCGCCGCCTTCCTCATCGGCGGCAAAAAACATCGGCACGGCATTGTATGAGTTTATCTCTTCCAGCTTTCCGGTAAGGCTTTCCGGCGTTTCGTTTTCAATATCCGCCGCATAAAGAGTATATCCGCCGAAATCATATTTATATACCTGATCGACAGGATCGGCAGGAAATCTTGCAAGTATGAGCTGGCCGATCTTTTCCTCAGCGGTCATATTGTCAAGATATTCCTGAACGCTGCCGTAAATTTTCTGCTCTTTTTGCAAGTCCTGTCCTGCATAAGCGTTAGCATCACCGCTTTCGGAAGGCCCTTCCGCAGCAGATATGACGATCTCCTCTTCCGCTTGTTCCGCTAAGACGTCCGCTGTCTCAGGGATATTTTCATCTTCCGCGCTGTCATCGGGATATGTCTCGTTCTCCGCTTCAGACGATACGGACGCGGTATTCTCCGGAGTATATATCCGTATATCGTCGGATATTTCACAGCCGCACATCAGGACGCCCGCCGACAGAAGTACGGGCAGAATATATTTTTTCATATCTTTATCCCTCAAAAGCTTATGCTTTCTGACTGAGAACAGGCTATGCCGAAGATCTCGATGGTCTTTCCGGCGCTGTCTTCCGTGGGAACGACTTCAACTTCCATATCGTGGACGTTCTGCCATTTTATCGCTTGGAACGCAAAGGGGTCTCCCCAGCCGTCAGACTGATTTGTGTCAATGGTCGTCACCTTTTTTCCGTCTATATAAACGTCAAATTTTCCCATTGTTGCGCTGTTGTTCCTTTTGCATATGAAAAACAGGCTGTTGCCGCGGACCTGCATTTTCAGCGGTTCTGTTCCCTCGCCCGAATACACC
>CANRJZ010000163.1 GCA_947631055.1 uncultured Clostridia bacterium
CGCTTATCCTTGTCGGATTGCTGTTCAGTGCTTTGGACTGGCTTATTCCGGTAGGAATATTTCTTTATACCGGAGTAGTTTTATTTCAGGCGGTAACTCTTCCCGTAGAATTCAACGCCAGCGGGAGAGCGCTTAAAACGCTTGATGAAAACAATATTTTACAGCCGGATGAGGTGAAAATGTCCAAAAAAGTTCTCAGTGCGGCGGCTATGACGTATGTAGCAGCAATGTTTTCAGCATTATTGAGTTTGTTACGACTTATTATCATATCTTCGGGCGGCAGAAGGAGAAATAACTGATGAACGGCGCATCGGCTCGCTGTACGGTACTTGAACTGCTTGACAGAATGGATAACAAGGCATATTCCAATCTTCTTCTTGATAAAGGGATCGCTGATCTTTCGTCCCGTGACAAGGCTTTTGCTTCAAAGCTTTTTTACGGTGTTCTTGAGCGAAAACTTACGCTGGAATATATTATTGCGCAATACAGCAGCAGACCTGTTGACAAAATAGATCATTCGGTATTGAATATCCTTAAAATGGGAATATATCAGATACTTTATATGGATTCAGTACCGGATAATGCTGCGGTAAACGAGTCAGTCAGTCTTGCGGCAAAATGCAAAAAGAAAAGCGCTTCCGGTTTTATAAATGCCGTGCTTAGAAATTTTATAAGGAACGATAAGCAGTTTGAACTTCCAAAAGACAAAATAGAACGTATGAGCATTGAATATTCATGCGGAAAAGAGTTGGTAAAGCTGCTTTGTGATGACTATTCAGCGGAAAAAGCAGAAAAGTTCCTGAAAAATTCACTTACGCCGCATAAGATATATATCAGGGCCAATTCGTTAAAGACTGCGCCGGAAATGCTTATAGAAGCTTTTGATAAGCGCGGCATAGACGCACAGATATGCAGCGATATCCCGGATTGTATTTCTGTAAATGATATCGGAAGTGTGGAACAGCTTGATCTTTTCAATGAAGGAATGTTCCACATTCAGGATCTGTCATCTCAGCTGTGCTGTCAGGCTCTTTCTCCTTTATCTGGAGAAACCGTGATCGATGTTTGTGCCGCTCCTGGCGGAAAATCATTTACATTTGCGGAAATTATGAAAAACAACGGCAGGATAATATCCGGCGATGTAAGAGAAAATCGCGTAGGACTTATACGCAAAGGCGCAGAACGTCTTGGCATATCTATTATAGAAGCTGTACGGAACGATGCAAAAGTTTTTAATAAAAACTTTCCGAAAGCCGATAAAGTGCTGTGTGATGTTCCTTGTTCAGGTTTTGGAGTTATCCGTTCAAAACCTGAAATAAAATATAATGGTATTGAACGGGTAAAGGTCCTTCCGGAAGTGCAATATGAGATATTGTCAACAGCGGCGTCCTATCTTAAAGACGGAGGAGAACTGGTTTATTCGACTTGCACTTTGAGCAAGGCAGAAAATGATGACGTTATAGAAAGATTTCTTAGTGAACATAGGGAATTTGAGCCTTCAAAAGCGGTCCCATGGCTTGATGGAAATAAACTGACGATCTTTCCCGAATATGAATGTGAAGGTTTCTTTATTGCCAAAATAAGAAAGGTGATAGCTTGAAAAAGGATATTTTATCCTACGATCTTAATGAACTTTCAGACGAAATAGAATTGCTTGGGGAGAAAAAATTCAGAGCACAGCAGATTTATGAATGGTTACATACAAAAAAAATTCATAATTTCGACAATATGAGTAATATTTCGTCGTCTTTACGCACAAAATTAGATGATATATATTGTATAAATAGTATAAAAATTGTCAGAAAGCTTGAATCTTCAATAGATAATACGGTAAAATATTTATATGAGTTGTCTGACGGAAATCATATTGAATCCGTACTTATGGAATACAAACACGGCAACAGTCTTTGCATCTCCACTCAGGTCGGCTGTAAAATGGGCTGTAATTTCTGTGCGTCAACTATTGCAGGGTTCAAAAGAGATCTGCTGCCGTCGGAAATGCTGCTGCAGGTTTATACTGCTGAAAGTGACAGCGGGAAACATGTTGACAGTATCGTACTTATGGGTATAGGCGAGCCGCTCGATAATTTCGATAATGTAGTTAAATTTTTGAAAATATTGTCATTTGAGACAGGAAAAAACCTTAGTCTCAGACATGTTTCACTTTCTACTTGCGGACTTGTTGACAGGATATATGATCTGGCGGAATATCATTTCGGACTGACGCTTTCAATTTCTCTTCATGCCGTTACCGATGAGAAACGAAGCGCTATAATGCCGATAAACAATAAATACGATATTGCCCGTCTTATGAAAGCTTGCAAAGATTACATGGATAAAACAGGCAGGAGAATTTCGTTTGAATATGCTGTTATCCATGGCGTAAATGATACTTCTGCCGATGCGGAAGGTCTTATAGGACTTTTAAAAGGTATGAACTGTCATGTTAATCTCATACCGGTAAACGAAATAAAAGAACGTAATTATCGTTCAGACAGAAATGCACTGAAAAAATTTGCTTCTGCGTTGGAAAATGGCGGTCTTAACGTCACGGTGCGCAGAACTCTCGGCGCAGATATAGACGCAGCTTGCGGTCAGCTCAGACGTGAATATGAAATTTAAGCATAAGGAGTGAAGCATATGAAGGTCTTTTCGGAAACAAATATCGGACTTGTAAGATCCGAAAATCAGGACAGGGTCCGTACAGCTATGTTAAGAGACGATGTATGCTTTGCTGTGATATGTGATGGTATGGGCGGTCAGAATGCCGGAAGTGAAGCGAGCGAAAGAGCCATAAATGTTGTATTTGAAAGAGTAACAAAAGTATTCCGTCCGGATTATGGAGAAAACTCAATAAGAAATTTGCTTATATCATCTATAACTACCGCCAATTCTGTTGTTTATGACGTTTCTGTATCCAGTATGGAAATGCAGGGAATGGGCACGACATGTGTTGCGGCTCTGGTTTACGGAAATAAATTATATGCTGTAAATGTCGGAGATTCACGGCTTTATATCATTAATCATGAGATACGTCAGCTTACAAGGGATCATACTGTTGTTATGCGTATGTATGAAAACGGAGAAATAACAAGAGAACAGATAAAAAATCATCCCCAGAGAAATTACATTACGAAAGCTGTCGGAGTGGCTGAAAATGTTGCTCCTGATTATTACGAAGCAGAACTTGCGGAAAATTCCGCAGTACTGCTCTGTACCGACGGACTTTCAAATTATATCGATGAAGCTGATATATTCAACATAATAAAGCGATCTGAACCGGAAAAAATACCTTCGGAACTGGTCAGCAAAGCTTTGGAAAACGGCGGCGGAGAT
>CANRJZ010000164.1 GCA_947631055.1 uncultured Clostridia bacterium
GCTGAGATCCGGCATTGACCAGTCAACTATATATACCTCGAAAGGATCATTAAGGTCTACCGCCTCTGTGGTCCTTGCGATAGCTTCTTTTCCGGACGGCGCCCATTCTGCTCTCATACCTATCTGACGAAGCATTTTTGATACGCTCTGACAGCAAACCATGTCATCATCGACAACAAGTCCTCTGAATCCTTTAAGTTCGGCGATCTGCTCCATTTCATGATGAACGGACGAAAATTTCAGCTCCACGCTCACGGTAAAGGTCGTTCCTTTATCCTGTTCGCTCTCAACGCTGATAGTTCCTCCCATCATGTCAACAATATTTTTTGTGATAGCCATTCCGAGACCGGTACCCTGTATCCCGCTGACGGTAGAAGTCTGCTCACGGGTAAACGGATCGAATACCGTCTTAGCGAATTCCGGACTCATACCTATGCCCGTATCGCTTACCTGGAATTCATACAGTCCGCATTTAGGGGAGCGGGTAGGTTTCTGGGTCACGCGCACCGCAACAGTCCCGCCTACCGGAGTAAATTTTATTGCATTTGAAGTAAGATTGAGAAGTATCTGATTAAGCCTTAACTTGTCACAGAAGACTTCCTCGTCGGTCACGTCAACGGTGTCGATAAACAGTTCCATATTCTTTGCATGTATGTCGGATTGTATGATGTTGCGCAGTTCCTGCAATATTTCGGCTAAATTTTCCGGACGTTCGTTTATTGTTACCTTTCCGGACTCTATACGGCTCATATCGAGAACATCATTTATAAGCGAAAGCAGATGATTTGAAGCCTGAGATATTTTTTTAAGGTAATCACAGGCGCGTTCCTTATTGTCAATATGAGCTGCGGTAAGCGCCGTATAGCCTATTATGGCATTCATTGGCGTTCTTATATCATGAGACATATTGTTAAGGAATGTTGTTTTTGCACGGTTTGCGGAGTCCGCAGCCTGAAGCGCACAGGTAAGTTCCTGCGTCTTTTTTTCCAGTTCACCGGTAGCGGCGGTTATCCTGTCTTTAAGCCGCTTCTGATTGCGTGTTCTTACGGCGAGCATTGCCAGAGCAAACAGCAAAAGCAGTATCAGGAAAACTCCTATCATGCCAAAAGCGGGATTTCTGTACAGAAATGCAACAAATCCCATATCATCTTCAAAATCAGCGTCTATTTCACGGGATGTAATAGCGTCGAGCTCCGCAGAGGTAAAGCTGTCTGCGCCCTTGTCAAGCAGGGACAGCAGATATCTGCCGTCTTCTATATTGTTCCCTACGGCATAGGACAGCGGTATTTCTCCGAAAACGACCGATGAAAGACGGTTCCGGACATCATGCTTAACGTAGCTTTCGGCAGTATATGAGTAAAGGATCGTTGCTTCCGCATTTCCGTCAAGCACCGCCTGTACGCAGTCATCGGTAGTTGGGTAACGCATTATTGCTTCTTTCGGATATCTTTCGGAAATAAGTCTTTCCAGCGCGTCCGAACGTTCCACGGTCGCCACGCTTTCGGCATTTCCGGTAAATCCGTCCAGCGTCAGCCTTGCAAAGCTTGTCTGGAAGTAAGGAACGGTTATTTTGTAGCCTTCCTGTTCCGCAAGGTAGTAATCTCCTGCAAAATCAAGCACAACATCGGCTGCGCCCGAAGCGCGGAGAGAAAAATATTCGTTTCCGTCTTTTGCCTGAATGAATTCATATTTTATCCCCAGACGGTCGGCAAGAGAGTCAAAAATGGCAGGGAGTATACCCGCAGCTTTTCCGTCCTTGAAATAGCTGTACGGTACGCGTTCCGGATTGAAAAGCACTTTAAGCGATGTGCCTGACGAATTTATTTTCTCAATGAATTCCCGTTCTCCGGCATTCATAATTACGGCTCCGGCCTTGTCCGTGGAATAATATTTTTCATGCAGAGTCCCGCGCCAGTTAGGGTCATGAAGATCCATTTCGTTTATGGCATTGTTTATTCTGTCCATAATATCGGAGCGATCCTTGCGCGTGCATATATAGAACGGGCTTGAATCAAAGGATTCCAACAGCCATTCGTTTTCCAGCAGTCGGAGACTTCCGGTGACGGACGCGTCTATACTGCCGTTCTGAAGAGCGGCGGTAAGTTCCTCCTGATCGGAGAAATATACCGGTTCAAATGTAAAGTTATGTGCCTTTGCAAAGCGTTCAAAATTGGCGTTTTTTGAATTGCCTTCGAGCATTCCTACAGAAAGGCCGTCATATGTGGAGTAATCGCCCTCCACAACGCTGTTGTTTCCTGCCTTGACCGTAAAAATGGTAGAGTTCGAGCCTATCGACTGATCGGAAAAAAGAAATTCCTCCTGGCGTTCGGGGGTTTTTGAAACGGAGGTGACAACATCGACCTCTCCGTTCCGCAGCATATCAAGAGCGTCGGCATATGAGCCGTCGTAGCCTATGTATTCATAAGACCAGCCGCCGTGTATGGCAAGCCGCTGCAGAAATTCATAGCCGTAACCGCTGCGGTGCCCGTCTTCATCAACAATATGATAGCCGGAAAAGGCGAAAAATCCAACTTTTAGGACCTCTGACTGTCCGGCGTTATCGGCGTATGCCGTAAAGCATACGGACGTCAGCATAAATGCAGCAATTACAAGACTTATCAGGCGCATTTTTTTCATATGATCTTTCCTCCGGTCAGGGATATAATAGCGTTATTTTATGTATTATCGACCGCATATTTGTAAATTTCAGGGATCGTACATACGCATTATTCGACAGATATATCGAATTTTATTATAGCATAAACGCCGTAAAAATGCAAGCGATGTCAGTCAATATGTATTTCTGCATAACTTTTATCTGCTGTGTATACTTCCTTTCGGGGATATTGAATAAGAACGCAGCCGCGTGCTGAATATTGGCAACAATAGCTGATCGAGCTGAGCCCAGCTCGCGGTTTCCAAAGGCAGAGCCTTTGGTCGCGCTCCGCAGAGCGCGAAACTCTCTTTTTCAAGAGCTCCGCAAAGGGTGAATTGAAGCCGCTTCAGCGGCTTCAAGAGGGGGCTGCCTCTGCGAAAACCAAACTGCGTTTGGCTGAGGGCGCCCCCTTGAACTAACGGTTATTATCATCTAAATCTTTTCAAGCAGTCCAGTGAACTGTTTGAAAACGGATAAAACTTTTTTTACTTTTTAATGGTTTATGCCTTTAATTATTCTATGAACGAGGGGACAAACCAAAAAGGGAAGGGGGCAACCGAGAAGCCCCACGATCGAGGCGGTTTCCCCCTTCCCTTT
>CANRJZ010000165.1 GCA_947631055.1 uncultured Clostridia bacterium
TCTTTTGCGCAGACAGGTTTTATTTAATCACCCCAGCAGCTGCCTACGGAATAAACGGGATCTGTCTGTCCCGAAGAACTATACGGACAGCTTCCGCTGCTGGAATAGGAAGATACGCTGCTGCCCCAGCAGCTTCCCGAAGAATAAACGGGATCTTCATAGCTTGGAGAACTGTACGGGCAGCTTCCTGAACTGCTCCGGCTGTTTGATGAGGAAGTATTGTTATTTCCGGAATTGAACATTTTAGGTATGAGCCATTCAAGGATATTTTGTCCTTGAGCCCCGCCCTGAAGAGGACAGCCGTATGAGCTGCCGGAGTCTGAGTTATTGCTTGAGCAGGAATTGTTGGGAGTACAGCTTAAAGAGCCGTCGCAGCCGGTACTGCACTGGGTCTCGCAGGGAGTGACAGGCGTACAGCTCAAAGAACCGTCGCAGCCTGTACTGCACTGAGTTTCGCAGGGAGTGACAGGAGTGCAGCTCAAAGAGCCGTCGCAGCCTGTACTGCACTGAGTTTCGCAGGGAGTAACAGGCGTACAGCTCAGAGAGCCGTCGCAGCCTGTACTGCACTGAGTCTCACAGGGCTTGCATTCAGAAGAAGAAGGAGCTTTGGTATTTTCAGGCTGCTTTGTTCCGGAAGGAGCGGAAGTTTCCTGAGGCTTTGCGGAAACTTCGGGAATTTTTTCCGTTTCCGCCGGCCTTGTTTCTTCCGGACGTTTTTCGGTAACGTCGGTCGTTTCCGGCACAGGATCGGTCTCCGGTGCGGCTGTCACCGTTGTTTCGGCAGGCTTGTCGGTTTCGGGAGCTGTTTCCGGCAGATCTGCGGAAGCCGCAAAGAATTGCGTCCAGTAATAGATGCCGTTTTCATATGCCGCGCCTACCCCTATGTATTCCATATTTTCATTAAGAATATTTGCGCGGTGTCCGTCGGAATTCATCCATGCGTTCATAACGCTTTTGGGTGTTTTCTGTCCGTATGCGATATTTTCGGCGGCAAAGCTGTATTTTATCCCTAAGTCGGTGATGGCGGTAAAACAGCTGGTTCCGTCGGGACGCGTATGCGAGAAATACTGTTTTATTTCTTCCGCTCTTATATTTGCTGCCTGACAGAGCTTGGGAGAAAGCTTTAAAGGAGCAAGTCCGTAAGAGGCTCTTTCGGAATTGACCATATCGGCGATCTGTCCGGCATATTCTGCGGTGCTGCTGACGTCATTGGAAGCCGATGATGTTTCCTGGATATTTTTCTCACTGTTCATGGCATATGCTCCGAAAGCTGCGCAGAACATAAAAATACATGATACAGCGGCGGCTGCCGTTTTTTTCAGTTTCATAATATACCTCCTGAATATTTTTTTGGAAAATAAATTCCTTTTTTCTTTATCGGAAAAATATCTTCCTTAATTGGAGAATAACATTTCTGACAATTAAAGTCAATGCAAAATGTTTTCCATAAAAACAGGGTATATTTTCTGTTCAGAAAATCAATTTGTTTATTTTTTCAGAAAATTATGCTGACAATTGAATTTAAAGGTTATGGGACATTTGATTTACAATTATAATTATTAAAAATACCGGAAGGAAAATGCCGTATCCTGCCATTTGCTGAATAAATTTCCATCGATAGAAAAGGCATATATTCCATAATTCGGAATATATTTCCGAAGCGGGGCAAATGCGCAGGTATACGGCTGCCTTTGTATGAATTGATATTATTCACAAAAAAGCAATATATTCCTCAGAAAAATATGTTATAATATATAGTGAATTTTTGTATGGTAATTTCCATGCTATTATAAAAAGGAGAGTAATCATTATGAATAAGTCTGTAAGAAAAGCTATCATTGCAGGAAACTGGAAAATGAACAAGACCCGTCCCGAAGCCAAGGAACTCCTTGAAGCTATCAAGCCTCTTGTCGCCAACGCAGACGGCAAGGTCGAAGTTATTGCCTGCGTTCCTTACACCAACCTCGAAACTGCCGTAAACACTGTTGCAGGTTCAAATGTAAAAGTCGGCGCGGAAAACGTTCACTTTGAAAAGAGCGGCGCTTTCACCGGTGAGATCTCCGCAGATATGCTTACCGAGATCGGCGTTGAATATGTTGTTATAGGTCACTCCGAAAGACGTCAGTACTTCGGCGAAACGGACGAGACGGTCAACAAAAGGACAAAGGCTGCTCTTGCAGGCGGTCTGAAGCCTATCGTTTGCGTAGGAGAGCTTCTCTGGGAGCGCGAGTGCGGCATTACTGAGGAAGTTATCGCACGTCAGATCAAGCTCGATCTTTATGACGTTTCCGCTGAGGACGTCAAGAAAACCGTTATAGCTTACGAGCCTGTATGGGCTATCGGCACAGGCAAGACCGCTACTGCGGATCAGGCTCAGGAAGTATGCGCTTTTATCCGCGCAACTCTTGCAAAGCTTTACGATCAGGCGACCGCTGATGCCGTTACTATCCAGTACGGCGGTTCTATGAATGCGGGCAACGCTGCCGAGCTTCTTTCCAAGCCCGATGTTGACGGCGGACTTATCGGCGGTGCTTCTTTGAAAGCAAATGATTTCAATACAATAGTTCAGGCTGCCGTAAACGGCTGATTTTTCCCAAAATCTGCAATTTGAAAGGAAAGAGTAACATGAGCAAAAAACCTCTTGCTTTGATAATCATGGACGGCTACGGTATCAATAACGATACTTACGGCAACGCTATCGCTGCGGCAAAAAAGCCTAATCTTGACGGATATTTTGCGGAATATCCCAACACTATCATCGGCGCTTCCGGTCTGGACGTGGGACTTCCCGACGGTCAGATGGGCAATTCGGAAGTGGGTCATACAAATATCGGCGCGGGACGGATAGTTTATCAGATGCTTGTTAAAATTTCCAAGTCCATTAAGGACGGCGATTTTTTCAAAAATCCCGCATTGGTCTCCGCTATGGAAAATTGTAAGGAAAAGGGAAGCGCGCTGCACCTTATGGGACTTGTTTCCCCCGGCGGCGTACACAGCCATTCGGAGCATCTTTACGGACTTCTCGAAATGGCTAAAAGGAACGGTCTTAAAAAAGTCTATGTTCATGCGTTCCTTGACGGACGTGACGTTCCGCCTTCTTCCGCTGCGGAGTATATGAAGGAACTTGTTGCGGAGATAAAGAAAGTGGGCGTTGGTTCTGTTGCAACGATCTCCGGACGTTTCTACGCTATGGACCGTGACAACTGCTGGGATCGTGTTGAAAAAGCTTACAGCGCTCTCG
>CANRJZ010000166.1 GCA_947631055.1 uncultured Clostridia bacterium
TCGACAGGCTGATAAACAAAGAGACCGGTATGCCGGTGTATGTTGCGGAAACTCCTCTTGACTGTGTTGCGGACGGGACCGGCAAGGTCCTTGAGGACATTGAAAAGCTCCGCGAAGTCCTGAACGATGATTCAAAATATTATTGATAAACAGATGTGCAAAGGGCGGACTTTTTATCCGTCCTTTTTGGACATATACATATTCCGACGCTTATTTTTAAGGAAAGGAGAGACCGCTCTTGAAGGATTTTTTCGGAACGAAGAAATTCAAGATACTTGTTGCGCTTATGTTGATTATCATAGGCGTTATGATATATTCCCTGACCAAGGGCGGATATTCTTCCGACAGCGAATCGGTCTTCGGAGTGGTGCTTGAACCGTTCCAGAAAGTCTCAAACACCATTTCGGAAAAAGTGACTTCCACTCTTGATATGTTTTTCAACGCCGAAAAATATTATGAGGAAAATCAGCAGCTCAAAGAGACCCTGAACGAGGTATACAACGATATTATAGACTACGATAAACTGGCAAGGGAAAACGAACAGTACCGTGTTCTTTTTGCGCTGACCGAGGAACATGACGATTACGTTTTCTCCGCGCCGTGCAATATCATAGCAAGGGCGACCAACGACCCGTACCATTCATTTACGATCGACAAGGGAAGCAACGACGGGATCGCCCCTTACGATCCGGTGGTGACTTCAACCGGACTCGTAGGCGTATGCTATGACGTTTCACGAAGCACAAGCAGGGTCAGGACGCTTTATTCTCCGAAAACGGCGGTGGGAGTTACCGTGCTGCGATCCAAAGCGACCGGAATTATCGAAGGCGATTATGAATATGCCGAGCAGGGCTATTGCAGAATGAACTATATCAGCGACAGCGCAGATATTGTTGACGGAGACGTTATAGTAACGTCGGGAAGCGAGGTATTTCCTGCGAGCCAGCTCATCGGCACAGTGGTAGAGGTAGGAATGGAGGACAGCGGATTGTCCAAATATGCAATAATCGAACCTGCCATTGATCCTGACAGTATTTCCACGGTATTTGTCATTACCAGCTTCAACGGTCAGGCGGAATGATGTCTGACGGGATATTTTCCGTTAAAAAACATAGCATTTGAAAGTACGGGTCTGCGCCGTTGCGCAGAGGGTGATACCATGAACATAGATGTGAAAAGAAAAAAAGAGCGGCGCAATACGATCCTGCGGTGGATAATATATATGCTGCTGCTGATATTTGAATATGTTTACATGACGACAACGGCTTTCCATTGGCGCTCGCTTTTGCTGGTAATACCTACGGCGATGTGCATCGCTGTTTTTGAAGAGCCCTTCGATGCGGCTGTTACAGGCTGTATAGCAGGGCTTCTTCTTGACACGGCGCAGGGAACGCTGATAGGTCTGAGCGGGATAATCCTGCTGTGGTGCTGTCTTGTGACGTCGCTTCTGTTCCGATTTTATATGAGAAAACATATAGTAAACGTCGTTATGCTGAATATGGCGGCAATATTTATTCAGGGTATAATACATTACTTCTGCTATTATGCCATATGGGGATATGATCCGGCGGCAAAGATATTCCTGCACGAATTTCTTCCGGTAATGCTTTATACGGCTGTAGCTGCGGTACCGTTTTTCTTTTTGATAAAATTCCTTGTGGGACATCTCGGACTTATTACGGAAAATTATATTGAGGAAAGATCCGACGATATCGTCAGGGAATAATGTCTTTACGGCAGGAGGTCTGAAGCTTTGCAGAAATTTTTTGAACGTATGAGAGCCGTGCTGTTCTTTGTTGTTGTGCTGGTCATGCTTGCTCTCTGCTGCATAGATCTTATGAAGATACAGATAGTTGACGGCGCCGAATATCTTGAAAAGGCAAAGACAACGCGTATGGCGTCTCAGGTCATTACTTCTCCGAGAGGGGAGATAATCGACAGCAGCGGGAATGAGATCGTAAGCAACAAGACAGGTTTTAACGTTATCCTTGAAAAAGCTTTTTTTCCGTCGGACGACGATGATATTAACCGCGTTATATGGGGGATCGCGCGCATACTTGACCGTGACGGCGTGGAATGGATAGATAACCTTCCCATAACTATGGAAGAACCTTACGAATATCTTGAAGCACAGGACAGCAGCATAGTACGGCTGCGGACGAATATAAAAGTGCAGCCTTATGCTACGGCAGGAGACTGCATTTCGGCAATGTACGATATGTACGGCATAAATGACGAATATTCCGAAAGGGAAAAGCGGATCATCGCAGGAATAAGATATGAAATGTTCCTGCGCAGCTTTTCGCTTTCAAACAGGTATACCTTTGCGGAGGATATACCTATGGATACCGTAGTGAAGCTGAAGGAAGCGTCTTTTTCCCTTGAAGGTATGGATATCGTTGAAGAAGCGGTAAGAGTTTACAGCATAGGCGACGCCGCTCCTCATCTTATAGGGACCGTGGGAGCCATCAGCGCAGAAGAGTATGAATTGCGGAAAGATGACGGCTACGCACTGAATGATGTAATAGGAAAATCCGGCATTGAAAAAGCTATGGAGTCGGAACTCAGGGGAACAAAGGGAACAAGGACTCTGGAACTTGTGAACGGAGTCGTTACTTCTGATATAGTTACCGAAGAGGCAAGTCCCGGACATACGGTAAAACTTACGTTTGATGTGGATTATCAGCGCGATGTACAGGAGATACTTGAAAATCATATAAAGTGGCTGAATGCTCAGACCAGTTCGCAGAAAAAGGGAGAAAACGCAGATGCGGGAGCGATCGTCGTGCTTGACACCAAAAACGGCGCTCTTCTGGCGGCGGCAACATATCCCACGTATGATCTTAACGATTATATCACCGATTATGCGTCAGTGGTGAACGGCGAAAATTCGCCTTTGACAAACAGGGCGACTCACGGACTTTACCGCCCCGGCTCAACGTTCAAAACGGTCACGGCTACGGCGGCTCTCAACGAAGGATATATAACTTCCGGCTCAACGGTCACATGCAACAAGGTATATACCTACTGGGACGATTACAAGCCCGAATGTACCGGCTGGCACGGCAGGATAAACGTTGTTACCGCTCTGGAAAAGTCCTGCAATATTTTCTTTTACGAAATGGGAAGGCTATTGGGTCCTGAGCTTATAGCACGCTATGCCAATATGTACGGTCTGGGAAATGACACATACCGTACATATTGGCATAGCGTGCTATAAGCTCAGGA
>CANRJZ010000167.1 GCA_947631055.1 uncultured Clostridia bacterium
ATTACAGCAGATAAAGTTGTTACAGGTGATACGACAATTACCGGTGATGAAGTGACTGTTGATAAAAACGGAAATATCACGGTTTCCGGAAAGGGTACTGTCACAAATGAAAACGGTACAGTCACCGGAGATGATCTAACGGTAGATAAAGACGGAAATATTATACTTCCTAACGGCGGTACGGTACAGAATAAAGACGGCTCAGAAACAATAGTAACGGAAAATTCTTCTGTAGACAGCGACGGAAATATTCACAGCGCCGCAATTGCAGGACCTGACGAAAATATAAGCGATAATGATGACTTCTTAGTTCTGCATGTTGCAAACGTGGCAGACGTATTGACCGACGAAGAAAAGAAAATGTTCGAGGAAAAATTCCACGCAAAAATAAGATCAACTTATGAAATAGAACTTCTTTACAACGGCGAAAAAGCAATTCAGCCTGAAACAGCCATAAAGGTGACTCTGACTGTTCCGAAAGGGATCAACGGTCCGAAAGCGGACATATTCCGAATGGAGGAAGACAGAAGTTTCAGCGATCTGAATGCGGTATATGACAGCGAAAAAAATACTATCAGTTTTGTTACCACACATCTCAGCATTTATGTTCTTGCAGAGATCATAGAAACGCCGAACGGTATACCCGCTCATCACGAATATGTATCGGACAGTGAAAACGACACCGAAGATAACGCTGAAAATGATGATATTATTGAAGATGTTACTTCAAATGCGGGTATCAAATATAATGATGAAAAAATTAATTCTGATGTGCCATATGATCCTCCATACACGGCATACGGTATGATCGTCATTATCGCAGCGGCGGCAGTTATGACCGCAAGAAGGAAAAAGCGTAAATAAAATTATAACATATTTGTAAGTGTTGAGAGATGAAAATAGCTGGTCCGGGCGCGGCTGCGCCGGATCAGCTATTATTTCTTACGTTTGGTGCGTTAAATTATAATAAAAATGAAATTCGGAATAATTCCGTTGTATTTATTATTTTATATTGAAATCTTGGATATTGTATGCTACAATATAAGTACTATCTATAAAGCAGGTGATCGTATGAAACATAGGATATTTGCCGTGGTAACGGCTTCGGTAATAGCGTCAATGACGTTTTCCGCTTGCGGCAATAACGGATCCGGCAGCGCAGAAACGTCGGTTTCCGCTCAGGCAGAGACCGTACAGCCGGAAAATACCGAAAATGTAACGCCCTCTGCGGCAGCTGTGAAAAAAGATGCCGTGTATAAGTATATCTGCGACAATTACGGCAAAACGATGCTGAGCTGTCAGCAGGAATCCACTTGGATGGGTTCGCCCAATTACGAAATGGATTATATCAAAGCAACGACAGGAAAACTTCCTGCAATGCGCGGACTGGATCTTATGAACAACGATTTTGACGGCGTTGTTCAAAGGGCTAAGGAATGGGACGAAAAAGGCGGTCTTGTAACAATATGCTGGCATACCGGCGTAGAAAGCAGCGGTTATCAGGAAAGCCTTGACGAAGACCCCGATTTCGATAAACTTTTTACCGAGGGCACCGACGAATACAATACCCTTATGGAAAGCTGGGACAAAGCAGCAAAAGCCTTGCAGGAACTGCGCGACGCAGGCGTTCCGGTACTTTGGAGACCGTTCCACGAATTTGACGGAGAATGGTTCTGGTGGGGAAAAGGCGGCAGCGAAAATTTCATAAAACTGTGGCAGATGATGCACGACAAATTCACCGATGAATACGGGCTTGACAATCTTATATGGGTGTTAGGATATTCAGGAGAAGTCAAGGACGGCTGGTACCCCGGCGATGAATATGTTGACGTTATCGGTTCGGATACCTACGATAACAGCACCAACATAAAAGCATGGAACAAACTTGAAAATATTGCCGAAAAACCAATGGCTTTTCATGAATGCGGAAAAATACCGCCGATCAGCGATTTTGAACGTGACGGCGATATCTGGTCGTGGTTCATGGTATGGCATACGAATTTCATCACGGACAACGACAAGGAAAATCTCAAAGATGTTTATAACAGCGATATGGTAATAACTCTTGACGAACTTCCTGAGTTCTGATAACGGAGGAATATATGAAACTTTTCGGAAATATTTTTTCGGTAATTGCAGCGGCATTGATGCTCTCGGCTTGCGGAAATGCCGGCCCAAATTATCCGGCGGACACAAGTTTGATAATACAAAGCGAAGCAGCGCAGGAACAGGAGGATATCGGTATGAAAAAATATGCGGATATTATGACCGAATTGCCGCCGGAAGGATACGATCAGGAACGTACCGGAGTGACATATCCGGATTTTCAGAAATACAGTTATTATTCGCAGACTGCTGAGCGTGACACCAACGTAAATGTTCTGCTGCCTGCAAATTATTCCGAAGAAAAGGAATATCCTGTGCTGTATATCCTGCATGGTTTCTGGGACAATGAGGACTGGATGGCTCGTGACATCGTGTCTCTAAGCCGGATACTTACCAATTTGCAGCAGGACGGTGAAGCCGAAGAAATGATCGTTGTTCTGCCATACATTTTTTGCAGCAGCGATATGCCGTACTGCACGGGAATGGATCTTGCAAATTGTCTTGCATATGATAATTTTATAAATGATATGACAACAGATCTTATGCCTTTTATAGAGAAAAATTTTTCTATTGCAAAAGGCAGGGAAAATACTGCGGTCACAGGCTTTTCAATGGGCGGAAGAGAGTCGCTTTTTATAGGCTTCAGTCATCCGGAGCTTTTCGGATATATCGGTGCGGTCTGCCCTGCCCCCGGACTTGTTCCCGTAATCGGTTCGCCGATGCATCCGGGACAGATGCAGCCGGAAGATATGAAATTTGCCGGAGATAAGCCTTATGTACTGCTGATAAGTTCATCGAGATCCGACGGCGTTGTCGGAGATTTCCCCGACAGCTATCGCAATATCCTTACGGAAAACGGCGAGGAATATCTTTCTCATGTAATGGAAAACACCGGTCACGAATATTCAAGCGTTAAGCCGCATTTATATAATTATTTCCGTATGATTTTTAAAAAATAAAATTATTTGAAAATATATTTTTATCGGTTTGATACTATTAAATTATAATTTGCAGGCTGAGCCTGCACGCATATCACCCCCAAAGTAAGTTAAATAACAAATCGAAAAAATATATAG
>CANRJZ010000168.1 GCA_947631055.1 uncultured Clostridia bacterium
GCGTGTCCTACTTCATGAGCCGCAACACCGATGGCAGCTACGGAAGTATTCCCGTAAACCGAATCGGAAAGCCTTATTATATTTGCCGACGGATCATAATGATCGGTAAGACTGCCGCTTATGTGTTCTATCTGAATATGGTACAGACCGTTATCATCAAGTATCCTTCTGGCAACTTCATTTGCCGTATGACCGCGTACATTGTTTACACGGCTGTATTTATTGAATGTACTGCTTACCTTGTACTGTGCTATCATCGCAAAGATCACTGCGGGAAGCACTATAATATATGTCGGATCCCAAAAATACATAAGTTCACCTTTCCCTTACTGTAATATCATACCTTTTGAAATAGGATTGCCTCTTAAATAATCTTCCGTTTTCATTCTTTTGCCGCCTTCAGCCTGTACTTCCGTAAAATTGACACATTTTCCGTCACCGCACGCAACTGTAAAGTTATGTTCGTTTACAACCGTGCCGGGTACTGCGCTTCCGGAACTTTCATCGGAAATTTCCGATCTGAACACTTTCAAGCGTTTGCCTTCAATAACAGTGACCGCACACGGAAATGCGGATAATCCTCTTATCTTATTATGAACTTTTTCTGCCGGTTCCGAAAAATCAATATGACACATATCCTTTGTCAGCATAGGTGCATAGCTTGATAACTCATCATTCTGTTTTACAGGAACAATTGTATTATTTTTAACGGCCCGAATAGTTTCTATAAGAAGTTCAGCACCCATTACAGACAATCTGTCATGAAGATCGGAAGCCGTTTCGTTAATTCCTATCTCTGTTTTTGCCGTTAAAAGCATATCTCCGGTGTCTATCCCGTCTGCCATAAGCATTGTAGTAACACCGGTCTCTTTTTCTCCGTTAATGACACTCCACTGTATAGGCCCCGCACCTCGGTATTTAGGGAGCAAAGATGCATGGACATTTACACAAAAGAACTTCGGAAGTTCCAGTATTTCTGAGGGAAGTATCTTTCCGTAGGCAACGACCACGATAAGATCCGGAGAAAATTCTTTAAGGATCTTAATTGAATTTTCCGCTTGTTCCCCTTTTTTAAGACTGTCAGGCTGATATACCGGAATATTATATTTCATCGCCAGAACCTTTACAGGAGGAGGTGTAAGTTTATATCCTCTTCCCTTTGGCTTATCAGGTTGAGTAAACACAGCTTGTATATTTTCACCGCTGTCTATAAGCGCCTGCAAACATGGAACTGCAAAATCCGGCGTTCCCATAAAAACAATATTCATATTACGCCGATCCTTTCGCTGATAATTATTTTTTTCTTGTTGTTTTTTTATTTGATTCCTGTTCAAGTTCAGCCGGATCTACCATTTCATCCGCAATATCAATGAAAAGTCTTCCTTCAAGATGATCCAGTTCATGGCAAACGGCTCTTGCGAAAAATTCTTTGAGTTTAAGCTGGATAAACTTTCCGTGTCTATCCTGAGCCTTTACAACTATTTCCATAGGACGTACTACATATCCCCATTCTTCCGGACAGGAAAGGCATCCCTCCACATCTCTCTGGGATCCTTTGGCTTTTATGATCTCCGGATTGACAAGCTCCAAAAGACCTTCTCCGGTATCAACAACGACCGCACGTCTGAGAATACCTACCTGAGGAGCCGCAAGACCTACTCCATTGGCTTTATACATTGTTTCAGCCATATCATCAAGAAGTATACCCAACTTTTCATCGAATATTTCGACATTTTTGCACTTTTTTCTAAGAACATCATCTGTCTTTAAAACGATTTTTCTCAAAGCCAAACCGACCACTGCCTTTCTTTTTCAGACTCCTATATCCCCGTTGATATCGATATGCGTCTGCACGTTTGCAAATTCCCTGTATCTGAACGCATTTTTATATATAGGAGAGATATAGTCACGAAACATTTGATTATTTCTGCATTTTATTATAATTCTGTAACGATATTTACCATTTATTTTTTCATAATTGCATTTTGACGGACCGAGCACTTTTATCGGAACTTTTATGTTTCCGGTATCTATGCTTTCTTTTATCATTTCCAGGAATTTTCTTGAAGCTTTATCTGCACAGCTTTCTATCATTGAAGAAAATTCTATAGTGCATATATCGCAGAACGGAGGATATATCAGAGCTTGCCTTGCAGCGATCTCCTGATCATAAAAGCCTTTATAATCCTGTCTTGCGGCAAGCTCTATAACATAATGTTCCGGAACAAATGTCTGTATCAGCGCTCTGCCTTGTTTTTCTCCTCTGCCGCATCTTCCGACCACCTGAGTTATGAGTGAAAACGTGCGCTCATAGCTTCTGAAATCTCCGGCAAACAAACTCTTGTCTACAGACAGCACTCCTACCAATGTAACATCTGGAAAATCAAGCCCTTTTGCTATCATCTGTGTTCCGAGCATTATATCATATTCTCCTGCTTCAAAGGCACAGAAATTATTTTCATAAGCATATCTGGAACAAGCAGTGTCGGCGTCCATTCTTAATATCCTGGCATCAGGAAACAATCTGGAAACTTCTTCTTCTACTTTTTGAGTCCCTACTCCGGTAAGCTTAAGAGAAGACGAACCGCATTCAGGACAGATCTTTATCATTTCTGTGCTGTATCCGCAATAATGACATATCAACCTGCCGTTTACCTTATGATATGTGAGCGGGATGCTGCAATTCGGACACATGACCGGTTCACGGCATTCCGAACAGCTTATGTATGTATGATAACCTCTTCTGTTCAGCAGAAGTATAGTCTGTTCTTTTTTTTCAAGATTATAGTTTATTTCCTCTACCAATCTTTCCGAAAAAACAGTCGAATCCCCATAAAATCCATCTATAGCCAGATCGACTATTTCAACATCCGGAAGCCGGTCAGCAGAGTATCTTTTTGTTATCTCAAAGAACTTATAACGTCCTGTTTTAGCGTAATAAAAGCTTTCTACAGAAGGAGTTGCCGATGCCATAAGCACCGCTGCATTATGGGTGATACATCTTTTTTTAGCAACTTCCTTTGCATTATATCTCGGAGCGGACTCCGATTTATAAGTTTTTTCTCCTTCCTCATCAATGATTATAAGTCCTATATTATCCATAGGAGAAAAAACAGCGCTTCTCGTA
>CANRJZ010000169.1 GCA_947631055.1 uncultured Clostridia bacterium
ACGGCGACCAAAGGCTCTGCCTTTGGAAACCGCGAGCTGGGCTCAGCTCGACCAGCTATTGTTTCTTACGTTTAGTGCGATAAATTATAATTTATCGCAATATAATAAAATTGTCCGAAAAAAATATTATTACCCGCACTATCTGATAAGAGAATATATGCCTGCTTGTTATGACATAGCCAAAAATAATTTCTTGCAATTTCACCAAAAATCATAGTTGAAATATCAAACCGGTCGGTAAATTTTACCGACCGGTTTTTTATTGCCATTTTGCCTAAGATCAATTTTGTAAAATATCTGCAAGATATGCGGGAAACATTCCGCAGAATATAGATATTTTCACTAAATTTTAACAAAATATTTCCTCTTTTGAAAATTTGCAAAACCTTTCCTTGAAGGTTATACTTTTAATATACCGAACCGGAAGGAGTTTTTTAGTATGAATAACAGCAATGAAAAGCGCAAACGTCTTTACAGGATAGTGGCAGTAGGACTTATGTCCGCACTGGTCTATATCGGAAATTATATGCAGATACCTCTTAACGATGATATGAGAGTGCATTTAGGAAACTCGATGTGTCTGCTTGCCGGACTGCTTTTCGGTGGTATGACCGGCGGACTTTCTTCGGGAATAGGCGGTTTTCTTTACGACCTGTTCGATCCGCGCTATATCACATCTGCACCGATGACGTTTATAAACAAGTTCGTCATGGGCTGGACGGCGGGCAAAATAAGCCGTTCCGGAATAAAGAGCGAATTTGCAAGAACGCTTACCGCCGCGATAATAGGACAGCTCACATATATAATCCTTTACCCCGGCAAATCCTTTATCGAGCAGCTTATTCTTGGAAATCCCGTTGAAACGGCGTTTACCGTTATGATCGAAAAAGCAGGAACAGCCTGCATAAACGGCATACTGGCTGTAATAATAGCCGTTCCTCTTGCAATTGCCTTGAGAAAGGCGCTGAAAGCGTCAGGTTTTGCATATATGATCGAAGGAAAGCCGGAAAGCAAGGGATATTTCAATCCTCTTACCACTGCGCTGACTGTTTTTGCCATCGTTGTTACCGTAGGATTTGCAATACGCCTTTCGGTCGACAGCAAGATAAAAGCTGCACAGGAGGAAAAAGAACAGGCATACATCCAGCAGATCGACGATCTGAACGACAAGGTGGAATTTCTCTATGGACAGCTGGGAATAAATTATCCTCAGCCAGAAACGGACGAATAAACTCCTATCTTATATATTGTTAAATGTGGAGAGCTGATATTATCTTTGCGCATTGAATATGAGCAAGATCATATCAACTCTCCACATTTGATTATGATATATCTGTTTTTTGAAAATCAGAATAAAAATTTTTATTCAATATAGCAGATTTTTATCTGCGGTGCATTTTCTTCGATATCCCGTATCTGCTCCTCTGAAATTATCGGTCCTTCATATCCGACACAAATATACCGCAAATTTTCAAGCCCGTATAACGGTCTGAAATAATTCGCCGACATATCTTCTTCACGCATATAATGCGGAATAAACGCAGTAAGGCTGTCTGCATTTTCAAGTAAAACAATATCGTCGCCAATATAATAATCGGCTGAAAATACCGTCAGGTTTTTCAGGCCGGATATTTTTGAAAGGTTCTCTACTTTTTCGGGCGTGGAAATTTCAAGCGAACGCAGTCCTGTAAGTTTTTCAATGCCGCTTATATCAATTACATCGGCAGAATTTATAATAAGTTCCGCAAGATCGGGAAGTTCCGAAAGTTTTTCAAAAGTTTTTTCCGTTATAGATCCGGCATCGTAATTATTTATGCAAACGGACGCCGCGTCAATGGGAATTTCCAATTCCCCGATCGTAATAAATTCTTTTTTATTTTTTGCGGGAGAATTTGCATATCCCGATCTTGTGGGCTGATCCGCAAATTCATCTATAAAAATATCTCCTCCGCCGTTTTCGGAAATTATTTTATCGCAGTCAATGGTTTTTACGATCTCATATCCCGACAATGCTTCATCAAGAATTTTTTCATATCCGTTTTCGGAATTTTCCGTATAGAATTTACCGTCCACTATGCCGTAATAAAAGAAAGTATCAAGATCAGAAACGCCGCTTTCGGGGAGGATCTCTCCGCCTGCCATACACTTGACATTTCCGAAATTATCCGTCTGTTCAAAGCCGTATTCTGTAAAATCATATTTGTAATATGAGGTATTCCCTATATCTTTCCAATGTGCGGCAAAGAAATATTCGTTATTTTCTTTATCATAGCAAATTTTCATAACAGGATAAATATAACAGTCATTTAACGGAGTCCATTTTCCATTATCCGGATCGAAATAATATAAAATAATATCCCTGCCGTATGACGCGTTCCGGACATCTATCCTTTCGGGAAAATGATCGCCGTTTACATCAATAAAAATACGTCCTTCAAGCTCCTCGTAAATTTCCCCTGCCGCTTCGATGGCAGTTTCAAGAACGGTTTTATTTTCCGAAAAGCTGTCAATTATTTCGGGAACGGTCTCGGAATTTATCGTCTGTTCTTTATTTATTTTTTCGGGAAATAAACCGTCAGAACTTTTTTTCTGACAAGCCGAAAAAATAATTGCTGCGGATAAAACAGCAAAAATTATTTTTGTTGCTTTCATAAATATCCCTCCGAATAAAAAAATTTCCTTTAATAAAATGGCTATGTCATAACAAGGGGTTGATTTTTAACATTTTTTATATTTACCGATAAATTATAATATAGTGTTGAGAGTTGAGAGTTAAGAGTTGAGATGCAGGCTGAGCCTGCACGCGTATATCCTCTTATCAGATAGCGCGGGTAATAATATTTTTTTGAACAATTTTATTATAGTGCGATAATTTATAATTCACCGCACTAAATATTATCAATAATAGCTGGTCGAGCTGAGCCCAGCTCGCGGTTTCCAAAGGCAGAGCCTTTGGTCGCCGTCCGCAGACGGCGAAATTCCCCTTCCTCAAAGCGCTCTGCAAAGGGGTGAATTGAAACCGCTCGCGAGCGGTTTCAAGAGGGGAACGCTCTGCA
>CANRJZ010000170.1 GCA_947631055.1 uncultured Clostridia bacterium
GATCCCCTGCGGGATAAAGGTAACAAAATCGCCGGAAAACGGTTCAAAGCTCATAATGTGACCGTGCCGGATCAGCAAGCGTCAGCCTGCTTTCTTTTGTTCCGGAAATGGGATATAACGATGTAATAGAACGGTATCGAAATAAGGAACGGTATCCATGCCACAGCGAACCACCTTTCCGAGATCCGCACTGAAAGGAACGACAAAAATATACCTATCCCGATATAGAACATCAGAGCCAGCACCGGATAGCAGAATATCATAGGATTGCGCTTTTTTACGGCAAAATATCCGGTATAATAAAGGGGTATCGTAAGGAATATCAGCCACATCAGGCCGTACCAATTATCGCTCCATGGCCGAAAAATCTGGTCGCATATCCCGCCTATGGAAAAATACACGAATGCACAAAGCACCGGATAACAGAATATCATAGGGTTTTTCTTCCTGACCGCCGACATAAAAGTATAATACAGCGGTATCAGCAGGAATACCGTCCAGCCGGGATGTACAAGCCCTATCATTGTCATAAACGCAAATGCCGCGCATATCATAAGAGGAAACGTTTTATCAAAAAGCGAAAGACCCTTTTTCCCCGTAGTTGTTCCGTTCTGGAAGTTATCCATACTGTCGGACAGCTTATCCATGCTTTTTTCTATCTTTGTGCCAAGCTTATCCATACCGCTTTCAAGACCGGTCTCAAACTTATACATGGCTCTTTCGTATCTGCTTTCACGAGCGGGTCTTGCGGCGGACGTTTTTATGCCGTCATCGGAAGGGATATTTTCCTGCCCGGCTTTTTCAGGAGAGATCTTTTTCTGCGGATATATTTCCTTGTCGGTATATTTATCGGGGAACATTTCCGGAAGTTTTGCTCCGCCGCCCGAATAATCCTCTTTTTTCAGTGAAACGCCTTTTTCGGGAAGATGTATGCTCCCTGTTTTAAGGAGTTCGTCGAGGGATACGCCGTAAAGCTGTGAAAGCAGAACGAGATTATCCGTATCCGGCGATGCTTCCGCCCGTTCCCACTTGGACACAGCCTGTCTTGAAACGCCTATCCGTGAGGCAAGCTCCTCCTGTGAAAGACCGTTCTTCTTCCTGAGCTGCTGAAGTCTGTCGGCTATCTCGATATTCATTATGCGTCTTCCTTTCTTTAATATGATCTATGCCAATATTATATATCATATAGCATTAAAATGCAAGCAATTTTAGTTTGCAATTTCAAGCGCAACCAATAGTTGCAAAAATGCTTCACATCATAAGGTGTGAAGCATTATTTTATCTGTTTTCAATAATGGTCCTGCATATCAGGTCATATTCCTGTTCGGTCTCGGCGATGTCCTCATCGAAGCTTTCAGAAATATTGTTTCTTAATTTTGAAACTATCTTTTCCGCCTTTGCGGCAAGGAGATCCATTCCCAGATTAGCCGCGACGCCTTTCAGCCTGTGAGCGGTCTTTAGCAGAGCGTCGTTATCGCCGGAAGCGGCGGCGTCTTTTATAGGGGTGATCCTGTCCTCGTCGGGAAAGCGCGAAAGAAATCGGGTATATATCACGTCATCGTCAACAAATCGTGAAAGAGTCCCTTCAATATCGACGCCCAATTCTTTAAGTGAAGCAAAAAGCTTGTTTTCGGCTATGACCATAGTATCAGTCCTTTTCCGGAGCATATTCTGAAAATAAAGTTAAAAATATTCAACACTATTTTAATATATTATACTAAAAATTTTTTATTTTGTCAAGCAATAAATGACAATTTTTACATTTTTGGATTCGTCTGCCCAATGTTTACGGTCCGGCGGTAATAATTTGACTTTTTGATTTATTTATAGTATAATTTTTTTGTCTGCATATTGCCTGAGATCGGGCTTGCGTGCGTTTTTGCAGGCGGCAGACTGCGGCGGGACAGGGAAGTTTCCCGCTGCTGATATGAAATTTTTAAAGTTATCGGGAGGACGAGATGTCAAAGGATCTTACAAGGGGAATGTTTCACGGATTGCCTATCGCGCTGGGATACTTATCCGTATCCTTCGGGTTTGGCATAAAGGCCGTACATTCGGGGCTGTCGGTATTTTCGGCAGCGGTCATTTCCGCTATGAACCTCACTTCGGCGGGACAGGCGGCGGGAGTAGATATAATTGCTGCGGGAGGAACGCTCATAGAAATGGCGCTGGTCCAGCTTACCATAAATATACGTTATTCTCTTATGGCGATCTCATTGTCGCAGAAGCTTGACGGGAAGTTCACAGTCCCGCACAGACTTGTTGCATCGTATGGTATAACCGACGAGATATTTGCCGTATGTTCAGCGCAGCCGGGACTTATCACGCCGGCTTATATGTACGGAATGATAATTGCCGCCTTTATAGGCTGGGTCGGAGGAACGATCCTCGGAGCGGCGGCGGGGGAACTTCTTCCCGCGTCTGTAAGCAGCGCTATGGGTATAGTTCTTTACGGAATGTTTCTGGCAATAATAATCCCGCCTGCCAAAAAGGATATGCGCATACTGGCAGTCGTTGCGGCGGCGGCGGGAGCGAGCATATTATTCAGGTATGTGCTGACGGAAGTTACATCGGGATTTGCAGTGATAATATCGGCAGCAGCGGCAGCGGCTCTGGGAGCAGCGCTGTTTCCTGTCGGGGAGGAGGAACAATGAGCATAGCGGTATACATAGCGGTAATGGCGGGTGTGACATATCTTGTCAGGTCGGTGCCGTTCACATTTTTCAGCAAGAAGATAAAGTCACGGTTTTTCCGCAGTTTTCTTTATTATATTCCTTATGCGGTGTTGAGTGCGATGACAATACCGGCTATATTTTACAGTACCGGCAGTATGGTAACGGCGGCAGCAGGGACTATTGCCGCACTGATCCTTTCATATTTCGGAGCGCCGCTCATAGTTGTTGCATTATCGGCGTCGGCAGCAGCGTATATAGCGGGACTGATCTTTTGACAGTGCAAAGCACGACAAAATTATAATTTGCAGGCTGAGCCTGCACGCATATCACCCCCAAAGTAAGTTAAATAACAGATCGTTAAAATATATA
>CANRJZ010000171.1 GCA_947631055.1 uncultured Clostridia bacterium
TCCAAGATAGAGCTTACGGACGTGGGAACCGTTGTGACCGTCGGCGACGGCATAGCGAGGATCCACGGTCTGGAAAATTGTATGTCCGGCGAACTCCTTGAATTTGAAAACGGCGTTTATGCTATGGCGCTGAACCTTGAACGCAGCTTTGTAGGTGCGGTAATGCTCGGTTCCGACGCCGATATCAAGGAAGGCGATACGGTAAAAAGCACGGGAAGGATAGTTTCCGTTCCGGTAGGCGAAGAACTTCTTGGAAGAGTTGTGAATTCTCTCGGTCAGCCTATTGACGGAAAAGGTCCGATCCTTACGGATAAAACCATGCCGATCGAGCGGACGGCTCTCGGCATAATTACAAGAAAATCAGTCAGCAGACCGCTTCAGACCGGTATCAAGGCTATTGACTCCATGATACCTATAGGACGCGGTCAGCGCGAACTTATAATCGGCGACCGTCAGACAGGAAAGACGGCTATTGCACTGGATACTATCATAAATCAGAAGGATAAGGACGTTATATGCATATATGTTGCTATAGGTCAGAAGCGCTCCACTGTGGCGAATGTTGTGGATACGCTTGAAAAGAACGGCGCAATGAGGTATACCATAGTCGTTTCGGCAACGGCGTCGGAACTTGCTCCGCTGCAATATATAGCGCCGTATTCCGGCTGCGCGATGGGCGAATATTTCCTTGAACAGGGAAAGGACGTTCTTTGCGTGTATGACGATCTTTCAAAGCATGCGGTGGCTTACAGAGCGCTGTCGCTGCTGCTCAAGCGTCCGCCCGGACGTGAGGCATACCCCGGAGATGTTTTCTATCTCCATTCAAGGCTTCTGGAACGCGCTTGCAGCCTTAATGAAAATTACGGCGGCGGTTCGCTTACGGCGCTGCCTATAATCGAAACTCAGGCAGGCGATGTTTCGGCATATATCCCTACAAACGTGATCTCAATCACGGACGGTCAGATATTCCTTGAAACGGATCTTTTCAACGCAGGCGTAAGACCTGCCGTAAATCCGGGCATATCGGTATCGCGTGTAGGCGGTGCGGCTCAGATCAAGGCGATGAAAAAGGTTTCCGGCTCTTTGAAGCTGACATATTCGCAGTATCGTGAATTACAGGCGTTCTCGCAGTTCGGATCGGATCTTGACAAGGATACGAAAGAACGCCTTGCGCTGGGAGAACGTGTTGTTGAAGTCCTCAAACAGGACAGGAATTCTCCGCTGACGGTAGAACATCAGGTGCTGATAATCTACGCTGTTACTCATGGATATATCAAGGATATCCCGCTGGATCTGGTAAGCGAATTTGAAAAGGAACTTTTTGAATATACCGATGAGACGCATCACGAAATAATCGATTCCATAAAGGAAACAAAAGATCTTACAAAGGAAAATGAGGAAGCCCTGAAGGAAATGCTTTCTGCTTTCGTTCAGAAATTCCTGTCGGCAAGATGATCTTACCGTGTATAATATCCGAAAGGAGGGTGCGGTTTGGCGTCCGGAAATATGAAGGACATCAAAAGACGCATAAAAAGCGTTGAGTCCACGATGCAGATAACAAAGGCAATGGAACTGGTGGCTTCATCAAAGCTGCGCAAAGCCAAGGAAAAGGCGGATAACGCACGTCCTTTCTTCAATGCGCTGTATGATACCATGTGCGATATCCAAGCGGAAAATCCCGGATTTTTTTCTCAGTATATGAAAAAGCGTGAGGTAAAGACGGTACTGCTGGTGGTAATCGCCGGTGACAGAGGTCTTGCCGGAGGATTCAATTCCAATGTGCTGAAACTTGCGCAGTCAAGGATAGAAGAACTGAAAGCGGAGGGCAGACAGATAAAGATAGCCGCAATAGGCAAGAAAGCTTCGGAATATTTCGTAAAGCGCGGATATGACGTTGTGGGCAGCTATATCAACGTTGCCGAGGGAATGAACATCTACAGGGCGGGAGATATTTCCGACAGGATCGTCAGATCCTTTGTGGAGGGCGAATCCGACAGGGTGGAACTTTTCCGGACGGAATATGTTTCCCCTCTTACGCAAAGGGCGGAAAATTTTTCGCTGCTGCCGCTGGATATCAATACCGACGCAAGGAAGAAAAGCATGGAGCTGCCTATATATGAGCCTTCGCCGAGAGATGTTTTTGACTCGATAGTTCCCAAATATATAACGGGAATAGTTTTCGGCGCGGTGGTGGACAGCTTTGCTTCCGAACAGGCTGCAAGAAGAACGGCCATGGAATCCGCTTCGGATAATGCAGGAGAAATGATCTCAAGCCTGTCGCTGCTTTACAACCGTGCGCGTCAGGCGTCTATCACTCAGGAAATAACCGAAATAGTCGGCGGCGCTTCCGTACAGGGATAAAGGATCATTTGCGGAAAGCCGCATAAAGGCAGTTCGTTTTCCATTTGCTATTTGAAATAAGCCGCATATTGCGGTCAAGGAAAGGACAGATATTATAAATGCCGCAGAAAAATATCGGCAAGGTGGTTCAGATAATAGGCGCCGTTGTGGATATCCAGTTCACAAAGGAAAACCTTCCTAACCTTCTGAACGCTATTGAGATACAGCATAACGGAGAGACTCTTGTTTGTGAAGTCGCTCAGCATATAGGCGACGACGTCGTCCGCTGCATAGCTATGGCTTCAACGGACGGTCTTGTAAGAGGCGTTGACGCCGTTGATACGGGATCGCCTATCACAGTTCCCGTCGGACATGAGACGCTCGGA
>CANRJZ010000172.1 GCA_947631055.1 uncultured Clostridia bacterium
GAACAATTATGTGATATTGTAATGCGTTCTTCGGTGATCCTCGGAGTTCCATGCGACAGGAGCGGCGCTATGGAGATCGCAAAAAGAGCAAGAGGAACTCCCCGTATCGCAAACAGGCTCCTTAAAAGAGTCCGTGATTTTGCAGACGTTCTCGGCAACGGCAAGATAACAGAGGATATTGCAAGGATAGCTCTTGACCGTATGGAGATAGACAGTCTTGGTCTTGACAACCTTGACAAACGTATGCTGAATATGCTCATCAAGGGATATAACGGCGGACCTGTAGGTCTGGAGACTCTTGCGTCGGCTATAGGCGAGGAAGCGGTCACGCTGGAAGATGTATGCGAACCGTTCCTTATGCAGTTGGGATTTATTGCAAGAACTCCGCGGGGACGGTGCGCTACCGCTCTTGCTTACAGTCATATGGGCTATGAATACAAGGGAGAACATACGGATAATACACAGCAGACTTTCTTTGAGTGAATCATTACGAAATAAAGGAGATAATTATAATGGGCAGATTATTCGGAACAGACGGTGCAAGAGGAGTCGCTCTTACGGAGCTTACCTGCGAGACTGCCATGCAGATAGGAAGAGCCGCGGCAATGGTGCTTACCAAAAAAGCCAATCACAAACCAAAGATTCTTATAGGAAAGGATACAAGGATCTCTTCAGATGTCCTTGAAGCCGCTCTCATATCGGGAATATGCTCAATGGGAGCCGATGTGGTAAGAGCGGGGGTAATACCGACGCCTGCGGTCGCTTTTCTTGTGAAGAAGCGCGAAGCCGATGCGGGAGTTATGATCTCGGCTTCTCATAACAGTATGGAATTTAACGGAATAAAATTGTTTTCCGGAACGGGATATAAGCTTTCCGATGATATAGAGGAGGAAATAGAGAAGCTTGTTCTCGATGAACCGGAAAAAATAACCGAAGCTATGACCGGCGGAGCAAATGTAGGACATATATCCGAAGATAAAAATGCCGAATGGGATTACATACGCTATATAATGAAGACCATAGATAACGATCTGTCCGGCATACGAGTTGCGATCGACTGTGCCAACGGATCTGCCAGCGTTACTGCCGAAAGGCTTTTCGGCGGACTTGGAGCAACGGTGTTCCTTACGAACTGTACTCCTAACGGTATAAATATAAACGATAAATGCGGTTCAACACATATGGAGAATATTTCAAAATGCGTAGTGAAGAACAAGTGCCACATAGGAGTGGCTTTTGACGGAGATGCCGACAGATGTCTTGCGGTCGATGAAAACGGTACCGTTATCGACGGCGACAAGCTGATCGCAATATTTGCCAGACATATGCGCGACAACGGAACGCTGAAAAAAAATACGGCGGTCGTGACCGTTCTTACTAACCTTGGATTTACTCATTTTGCCAAGAATAACGATATAAATATGATAACTACCAAAGTCGGAGACAGATATATAATGGAGCAGATGCTTGCCGGCGGTTATAACCTCGGCGGAGAGCAGTCGGGACATATAATTTTTCACGATTTTGCCACTACCGGCGACGGTCAGCTTACGGCGGTACAGCTTCTGAGCATACTTAAAAGACAGGAAAGAAAAGCTTCGGAGCTTGGCTCTGTTATGGAAAGATATCCTCAGGTAATGATAAACGTCAAGATAGATCCTAAGTGGAAGGAAGCATGGAAAAACGACAGCGAGATAGAAAGCATAATAAGCCGGAATCAGAAAAAGCTTGGTTCGAGCGGACGTATACTTGTACGTGAAAGCGGTACCGAACCGCTTATAAGAGTTATGATAGAAGGCAAGCAGTTCAAGCTGATAAATGATATGGCTGTTGCTATTTCGGATAAGATCGCCGAACGGTGCAAGGATAACTGAAAAAGGAAGATATGAATGAGAACTGCGGATAAATGGACTGATTACAGGATACTTGACTGTACATGTTCCGAGAAGCTTGAAATGTGGGGCAGTATACCTTTGATACGTCCCGACCCACAGATAATCTGGAAAACCGAAAAAATATCCGGCTGCTGGGATAAGGCTTACGGTCACTATCACCGTTCCGACAAAGGCGGCGGCCAGTGGAGCTTCAAAAAAAAGCTTCCCGACAGCTGGACTGTTTCCTATGGAGATCTGACTTTCAATATCCGTCCTACAGGCTTCAAGCATATGGGACTTTTTCCGGAACAAGCGGTAAACTGGGACTATATGGATAAAGCTATCCGCAGCGCCGGACGTGAGATCAGCGTTCTGAACCTTTTTGCATATACGGGAGGAGCGACTCTTGCCTGCGCAAATGCGGGAGCTTCCGTTTGCCATGTGGACGCTTCAAAGGGTATGGTCCAATGGGCAAGGGATAATGCGGCAACTTCCGGACTATCCGACAGACCTGTACGCTGGATCGTCGATGACTGCGAAAAATTTGTTGCAAGGGAGATCCGCCGCGGAAGGCGCTATGACGCTATAGTAATGGATCCGCCGTCCTACGGCAGAGGCCCTAATCAGGAAGTGTGGAAGCTTGAGGATTGTATCTACGATCTGGTAAAGCTTTGTATGGAAGTTATGAGCGACAGACCGCTGTTCTTTCTGCTGAACAGCTATACTGCCGGCCTTTCTCCGTCTGTAATGGCATATATACTCAATAAGACCGTTGCGGCAAAATTCGGAGGAACGGTCACAGCGGACGAGATAGGGCTTCCGGTAGAGTGCGGAGGAGTGCTTCCATGCG
>CANRJZ010000173.1 GCA_947631055.1 uncultured Clostridia bacterium
CGCTTGCCACCCTTCCGGCAAAACTGTCCGGCGAAACATCGGACAATATTGATTCAAACACCGCCAGCGCTCCGCTGCCGGAGATAGGACGTATCAGCGCAAGAGGTATACATTCTTCCGGAAAACCAAGCAGTCCTGTCAGCGGGGATATTGCCGAGGAAATAAACTCAAGCGCCCCGGACGCCTTGAACATCCCTATTGCCGTCATAAGCGCTATAAGTGCGGGAAGTATATCAAACGCCGCTTCAAGGCTCTCCTTTGCTCCGGCAATAAATTCTCCGAAAACATCTGTCTTTTTTGCCAGACCGACTATCATTATCAGTGCTATGAACACCGGTATGACGTAACTGCTCATTTTCTTTTCCTCCTTTTGGGGCGAATGCCGTCAAGGACCGACGCCGAAATAAGTCCTGCCGCAAGCGCCAATGCCGAAGTTATCAGAACACACGGCAGTATCTCCATAGGCGCCGCCGAACCATGCCTTATGCGCAGCGACGCGGCAGTTGTCGGGATAAGCGTTATTGAAGCGGTGTTGAGAACAACGAACATTATCATATTCCTGCTCGTGACATCTCCCGTATGTTCCTCCTGCTCAAGCCGCCGCATAGCTTCAAGTCCCAGCGGAGTGGCGGCATTGCCCAATCCGAGAAGATTTGCCGTTATGTTCATACATATAGCGTGAAAGGCTTTCCCGTTAAGGTCAATACCTTTGAAAATATGTCTGAGCAAAGGCTTGAAAAGTTCCGAAAGCATATCGGTGATACCGGATCTTTCCGCTATGCGCATAAGCCCTCCCCACATACACATACCGCCAAGGAGATAGAAAAAAAGATCTACGGCTTCCACACATGAATTCAAGGCAGAATCACACACGCTGTCTATATTGCCGGCAGCCGCTCCAAAACCTACCGAAATAATAAGCATCAGGGCAAATATCCATTTTAGCATACTTTACTCCTTTAACAAGATACATAATTACCATAGTTGACATTTTATTAATATATTTTTCGTCCGGTCATCATAAATATTATTTAAGGAACGATCTCCGGAAATCGCGAATTTTCTTGATTTATTTCAAATTATATCAAAATATCCATTTTAAGGATAATAAAAAATTTTTTTAATCCAAACAGATAATATTCATAAAAAAGTCATAATTATTAACACAATGTTTTTTGACATATATATACAAAATGAGATATAATAGGTATAATATAAAAAAACAGGAGGTGCCGAAATGAAGGCAACAGGAATTACAAGGAAAATTGACGAACTCGGCAGGATAGTTCTTCCGATCGAGTTAAGAAGGGGTCTCGGTATAGGTGAAAAGGACGCTCTCGAAATTTACGTTGAGGACGAAAAGATAATCCTTAAAAAATACAAACAGGCCTGCGCTTTCTGCGGAAGCGATGAAAATATCGTTGAATTCAAAAACAAGTATGTATGTGCCGACTGCATTACACAGCTTAAAAAGTAATTGCTTGTCTTATACATAATATGTATATCCAATATTTAATATTACTGGGCTGATGGGCTGCCGCACTACATACCGACAGTGAGGCAGCCCTGTTTTATCACTTGATCCGCGATACCGATAAGATTCGCTCATGAGGACAATGTCCGATATGCCGATGCGCTTCCGGTCCCGGTATCCCGCTGCGGAAGGAGTTTTTCGCAAATGGTTTTTGTCAGTTCGGAAGAACTTCTTCCGGGAATGTGTCTTGCAAAAGATATAAGCGCAGATCTTTCATCTTCAGGCTCCACTGTTACCGTAAAAAGCGGACAGAAGCTCACAAAAGCGCAGATATCCGAAATATGCGCTTCCGGACTGGACGGCGCTTATATAGATACGGCTGCCAGCGATGTAAGGGTAATATCCTCTATAGATCAGAATATCAGACGTGAAGCGATCTTTGATCTTCACCGTATTGCCGATAACTTTACCGGCAGCGGCAGAGGCGTACTTGAAAGCGATATTGCCGCTCTTGACCGCACTACGGAAAATATGATAGCAAACCTTCAGTCCCAGAAAGATATGCTGGTAAATATTGCCGAAGTTCAGATGTATGACGAATACACTTATCATCACTGCCTGAGCGTTGCAATAATGTCCGTGGCGATAGGAATGGAACTGGGAATGAACGCGGATATGCTCAAAGACATCGGCATGGCCGGACTCCTTCACGATCTGGGCAAGACGGCAGTCCCGTCGGAAATAATAAACAAGCCCGGTCCGCTTACCGATGAAGAATATGAAATAGTAAAGCAGCACCCGGTCCTTGCGGCAAAGCATCTTCAGGAACGCGGTCTGATAAACGACGACGTTTACTGCGGCATAATATCCCACCACGAAAAGCTTGACGGATCGGGATATCCCAACAGGCTTGAAGGCGATGAGATACACCCTTATGCTAAAATACTTGCCGTGGCAGATGTTTACGACGCACTTACATCGAACCGTCCCTATCGGGTGCCAAGTCCTCCCAACGAAGCTATAGAATATATAATGGGCGGAATAGATACACATTTTGACGAACGCGTGGTAAAAGCGTTCCTGCGAAAGGTAGCTCCGTTCCCTACAGGTTCG
>CANRJZ010000174.1 GCA_947631055.1 uncultured Clostridia bacterium
TACGGAACAGCCGTTTCGATATTCTATGTTGACGCGCGGCGGGTATCGGTGATACCGAACACGGACCCGATCTTCAAGGATTATTCGATAATGGTTGACGGGCGGGTCTATCCGAAAAGCGATTTTATAAAAATTCTCCGCAGCAGTACGGGATACGGCAAGGGCACAGGTATAATTTCCGAAAACGGAATGATATTTGCAACGGCTTACAACACGATAAAATACGAAAACAGCGTTGTTAAAAAGGGCGGCAACAAAAAGGGATTCTTTACATCACAACAGCAGCAGACAAAGGCGACAATGGATCTTGTAAAGTCGGCGTGGGCAAAGATGCAGACAAACAGTCAGAAGATAGAGGACAATGTATGCGTTCTCAATGCGGGAATGGACTTCAAGGAAGTTTCAAACACTGCCGAGGAAATGCAGCTCAATCAGAACAAAGCCTCGAACAGCGCTGATATATGCGGTCTGTTCGGCGTGCCTGCGGGTATGATGAGCGGCAATGTTACGGACAAGGGGAAGCAGAATTTTATAACGGACACGCTAATGCCGCTGCTGAATACTTTTGAAACGGCTTTTGATTCCGATCTGCTTCTTGAAAGCGAAAAGGGAAAGAGATATTTTGCTTTTGACACAAGAGAGCTGACGCGGGGCGATATTCTCCAAAGATACAACGCTTATGCCGTCGGCAAGAAAAACGGTTTTATCACGCTGGAGGACATCAGACGGCTTGAAGATCTGGAGCCTATCGACTTCCCGTTCATTCAGTTAGGTCTGGGAGACGTGCTTTACAATCCGGAAACAGGCGATATTTACACGCCCAACACCGATATGGCTGTAAATCTCAATCAGCCTACGGGGAAACTGCCGACTTTCAAGAAAAACGAGGAGACGGAGCCGGGAGAGCCGGAGCTGCGGTTCAATCCGTATCATGATCCGGTGAACGGCAGATTTACCACATCTGACGGCGGCGGTTCAGGCGCGTTTCTCTATTCCAAGGGCGGGAAACAGTCGTATGTGTATAATACGGAAAAAAATAAAGAAACGCCGGAATATACATTGTCATTGGAAGCGCGTGAAAAGCTGACACAAGGGATCATATCACATTCGGATCAGGACAACGACAGGGCAGAAAACCATATGAGGAAAAAATTAGAGCAGGAAAAAGCTATAATTGATAATGCAGATGCTTACATAAAACTCGGATATATCAAAAGCACACAAGACAAATGGTTTCAAGATCATGTTGAAAACGCGAACTCATTAGAAGCGCAGCTCAACTATTTTGTTTCTGAAAGACAAAGGCTTAAAAGTGAACACAGAGCAAGTGTTTCCGAGCTGCGGTTCAATCCGAACCACGGGAAAGACGGAAAATTTACAAGCGGGAGCGGGTTGACAAGCGGCGGGAAAAGTGTTAAAATGTCCTATAAGGAGCGGAAAAGGGTATCAAGTCAGATAGCTGCTGATTTCCCAAACCTTAAAGCTGACGGTGAAGTAAGATCCTATGAAAACAGAAACCATTTTTATCAATTTACTGTCAATGAATTTGGTTCATATAACTTCCTTGTCAGAATGAAAATTGTCGGTAATGAAGATAAAATCAATAATATCAGGAGAAAATATAAAAATGGGTAATTTAACACATGAAGAAGAAAAACTTGTAGAAATGCTTAGAGATTTGCCGTATAATCAAGACCCGGCTTATGATATTCCAAATAACAAGGAAAATCTTACAATTGCTACGGTGCTTATGGCAGGAGAAAATAACTGCGTTGATGAATATATTGACATTATCAAAAGAAATCCAAATGCCTGCTTTGAGGAAATAATGCGGCTGATCTATGCAGGGCATCATGTTGAATTTATTGATTCTGATGAAGATTTGTATGAGGATCAATAATGTGTAATATCTATAAATTCAAAGTTGCGGAATAAAAATCTGATCCCAGAACATATAAATTTCTTTTAGGCGTAATAAAAGCACCCTTTCCGGGGTGCTTTTTAAAATATTAAAATTATTACATACCAAACAGATCCGCGTGCGTTCCGGTACGGTAAAGCATAAGTTCGGTATCGGTCTGCTTATAGATCAGAAGCCAGTCCGGCTCTATGTGACATTCTCTGTAACTTGCATAATTTCCCGTCAGCTTGTGATCAGAGTTCCCACTGATACACCTTAACAACACCACAAAAGCCGATAATACGTTATTCAGAAAAAGAAAAAACCGTTACACATTTGTTTTAAGTGTGACGGCTTTGACATAAAAAGGAAGAAACATTATAATTACCCGCTTATATCGGCTTATCATATACCTCATCAGCAACATTGATCACTTTCTTACAATGTTTGAGAGCATATTGCATTGTGGTATATGCACCGCCCTGTTGGTTTTCTACATAGCAAATCACAAGTTCCAAGCGATCAACCATATCTCTGTTCCGCATCTGAATTGCCGATTTATAGTGTGCATTGCAGGACTTTTCACATATTTCCACCTCATCATAGTATTTCAGAAAACTTTCCTCGTTATCTCTGTAATCTGCTCTCATATACGGAAGAACAAGAAC